>DASQJA010000038.1:0-4458 GCA_035631275.1 Bryobacteraceae bacterium | reverse complement strand
ATGGTTGATCTCCGACGCGGATATGAAAGAGATTGATGCGGTCTTTGCGCGTCGCGGCGCGATCACGATGCCTGAACCTTGGCTCGAGACTGAATAGTCACTTGCTAATGAACTGAGTAGTTGTAAGTGCGACGATAGAGGGTGCGGTATGCCAATTCAAAAATTAGCGCCGATGACCAAAAATTTTCCCACCTTCGATTGCGACGCTCACGTGACCGAACCGCCGTGGCTCTGGGAGCGCGCGAAAGACTGGCTGACCAAAGACGAATACGAGGCGCTGAAAAATACTATCTGGTACGACCCCGAATCCGATCAGCTGATCGTCAATGGCAGGGCCGGTGCGGGAATCGGCTCGCAGCGAATCGGTGGAACGGCCGGGATGGTCAACGTGCTGTCGCTAGCAGGACCCGGCCTGAAGCATGATATCCAGCGCGCGCTCAACGTCCGCAACCTCAATCCCAAAACTGCGCTCACCAAGGAGCAGGCCGCGTACATCGATCATCGGGGTTCGTACGAGCCCAAGCCGCGGCTGCGCGATATGGATGTGCAGGGAATCGATCAGGTGATGATCATTCCGACCGACATCGACACATATCCATGGCTGCTGAACGCCGTCGGCGCCAAAGCGATGTGCAAAGCGTACAACGATTGGGCCTACGAGTATTGCCAGGAGAATCCAGAGCGACTTTATTTCGCCGCGATGCTCCCGATGCAGGATCCCAAATTCGCGGAGCAGGAAGTCTATCGCGTCGCGGACAAGGGATGCCGCGTGGGGCTGGTGCGGCCGATTGACGCGATGGGAAATTATCCGATCCAGCCCAAATACGATCGCGTCTGGCACGCAATGCAAGAGACCGGCGTCGTTTACGGGATGCATCCGTTTCCCGCCTTCGGTTCGCTCAAGCCGCCCGGATACACCGAGCAACACTCCGGCGCCGAGTTGATCTCGCTGACTGCCACGACCTCGGGCCTGCCGCATTCGTTTCTGATCAACGTGCAGGACTTCCAGGCGGAAGCATCGCTGTGGGTCGTGATGGTCCTGATGTCGGGATTTTTTGAGCGCTTTTCGAAACTGAAGGCCGCAGTCTTCGAAGCGTCTTCGACGTGGCTCAGCTTCATCCTCGACGAATGCGACAAGAACTATAAGCTCTACCGCAACGAGCGCCGCCTGCGTCCGCTCAAGAAACTGCCGAGCGAGATGTTCTTCGAGCGCTGCGTCACCGGCTTCGAAGGCGACGAAGCTCCGCCCTCACGTCTGCCGGAATTTTACGAGAATATCCTGGCGTGGTCGTCCGACGTGTACCATCACGACGGCGACGACGCATGGCGCGCGATCGATACGATGCGAAAGTGCGAATTGCCCGAGCCGTATCAAGCCAAGTTCCTCGGCGGCAACGCGCGCAAGCTCTACCGGATCGACGCGCCGACAAAATTCATCGCCGATCGCGTCACGGAAATCGAGCGTCCCGACTGGTGGCCGACCGACGAAGAGGTGAAGCAGTCGCTCAAACCCGAAGCCGCTGTGAGACGCATCGGAGTTTGACTATGGCGAACAAGCGATTTGCGGTTTTCGATAGCGACTCGCACGTCGTCGAGCCGCCCGAGTTGTGGAGCAAGCACCTCGATCCGGAATTCCGCATGCTCGGGAAATCTGCGCTCTGGCGTGAAGAGGGCCAGTTCGGCTCATACCTCAAGGTCAACGGCAAAGTGTTTCGCGACACGATGAACTCCAACATCCCGCGCCATGCGATCTGGCGGCCCGAGATGACGTGGGAGCAGGTCGGCGAACTCGATCCGAACACTCGCCACGCCGCGACGCCGGGCGCATCCAATGCCGAGGCGCGCCTGCGCGACATGGACGCGATGGGCATCGATAAAGCGCTTCTCTATCCGACCTGGTTCGCTGAGGGCTTCCACCTGGTCGAGGATCCCGACACCGCATACGCACTCGCGCGCGCCTACAACGACTGGATCGCGGATTTTTGCAAAGCCGCGCCCGATCGATTGTTCGCTGCCTCGATGGTCCCGCTGCAGAATATCGACTACGCGGTTGAGGAGCTTCGCCGAACTGCGAAGATTCCTTGCTTTCGCGCAGCGTTCATCCGGCCGATGTTTCTCGAGGGCCACTACTTCACGCATCCGATTTACGATCCGCTATGGGCGGAGCTGGAGTTGCTCGGCACCACGGTCGCGGTGCATCCGACGGCCGGGCTTTGGAATCCGGAGTGGACCTCGCACGGTCCGTTCTTCGAAAAGATTAGGACCCGGCTGCACCATCGTTCGTTCACTACGGCCGAAGGAGGCGGTCCTGCTGCCGGCGGCGGCTCGGACATTGCGTTCGGCTTCACGGCGTCACCGCCACTTGGACATCCGATTGCGCAGATCCTGGCGCCGTGGCTCGACAATCATATGTTCGTCGCCTCGACGCTGATCGGATTCACCGTGATGCAGCGCTTCCCGAACATGAAAATGGTGGTCGCGCACGGCAAGGCCTCGTGGATGGAGGAAGTGCTGGAGAAGATGGAAGCATCGACCCGTACGATTCCGCTCCTGCACTACTATCCGGTGCGAACCGATACCGAAGAGATGTGGAAGGAAGCCAAGGTCATGCTCGGCTTCGACGCCGAGGAACGGCTCATCCTCAAGCTACCCGAAGACTTCGCCGAAAAGATCGTGTGGGGCTCGCGTTATCCGCATCAGGATACGACCAGCGCGTGGGACGCCATCGAAAAATTGACCGCAGCGAATATCGCGGAGTCCACCATCGCCCGAATGCTGGGCGGCAACGCGGCAAATCAATTCGGGATCGATCTCGTGCAGAGAGTGGCCGCGTAGGCGCGAGCTGAATTCGGAGCAACCACCTGCGCCTCATGCATGTTGCATCAACGCAACAGATTGTAGTCCAAATGCCTCTCGTCAAAAGTTATTCGTCCAGGCCATTCTACATTTAGGCGATAAATAACATCTCTTAGATTAGGCTTCGCCCCCGACGACCAACTCCGGCGAACTGGTATGCGTCTTGCTCAAGAGGCTCGCAGGTTTAGTGACTTGTTTCGCCGAGAGCAAAAGACGGTCGATCCCGCGCCCGTGGTCGACCCGGTAGAGCTGCGCAGGCGGTTGATGGGCGTGCGCTCGTCTACCGAAATCGAGAGTGCTGAAGCGATTCCGTCAAGCGATGAAAAGAGGGGCTCACTAACCCAACCACCAGAGTCGAATTCAAACAAGTCGGCGGCCAGCAACGGTGTCCAGGACAACTCTGGGCCGAAGCCGGACGCCATCGAGAGGGCCAACACTATGAGCCAAATCGACCCGCCTTCCGCGCCGTCCTCGGTGGCGAAAATGTTTGAGCCCACAAAAGTCTTTCAGGAACGTCTTTCAAAATTGAGCACCGCCTTTGATCAGGTCGAGCGCCTGGCAAAGGAGGCGACCAGCGCCTTCGCGCAGGTTTCCGAGCTGGCAGATCATCTCGATCAATTCGCGGAAGCCTATGCGCCGATGAAAAAATTTCAAAGCCAGGTTGGAGCCCTCGCCCAGAAGTTCGATCCTTTCAAAGGTGTTCATAGCCAGCTCGCAGAGATGTCAGTTTCCTTCCGCGACCAACTGCACTACCTGGCTGCGGTCCTGGAGCCGGTGACCAGTGTCCAGCGGCGCCTCTCGGAGCTGGCCGGAACGTTGGAGCCCGTGGTCGAAGTGAAGAAACGATTCCAGACACTCGAGCACGAATTTGAGCCTGCAGGGACTCCGTCGCCCGCCGGTTCGGCTCAGAATGGTTCTCCCACAAACGGAGCAAACGGCAGCGGTGCGGGCCGTAGAGTTTAGTTCACCGAGAACAATCGAAGAGCGAGCCGGGCGCGTTTAGTCGGCGTCTATCCGACTAGGCGCTTGGTCAGAAGATAGTGGGTGTGGCCCTTGGGATGGTCACGCTCTTCGCCGAACACGTGATAACCGAGTTTCTCGTAGAGCGGACGCGCCTGAAAGCTGAACGTCCCAAGGAATGAATGCGCGCATCCGCGCGCGATCGCGCCCTGCTCCGCCGCTTTCATCAGCCGGCTCGCGTGTCCTTTTCCGCGGATCGACCGGTCGACCCATACGTAGTCGACGTACAGCCACCGAGCCCAAACGTTTCCCAGGACTCCGCCCACGATCTCTCCATCGCGGTCGCGCAGAAAAAAATTGTGCGGAAACCATTCGGTCTCGGGCAGTCCGATCGCCGCGTGAGCATGCGATGCGATCCCTGCGCGGATAGTGTTTACCGCCTCGCGCGGGAGTAACGGGCTGATGACGATCGGTAGTTCGGTCGTGGGAAGCTCCAGTTCTGCAGCCGCGTCGAACTCGCGGCTCAGAAAATATCTCCGATGCGGTGCGATCGGATGATCGCTCAGCTCGGCGTACAGGCGATAGCCGAGCTTTTCGTAAAACGGACGAGCCTCGTAGCTGCCGGTACGCAGGAACGCATGC
>DASQJA010000037.1:0-2435 GCA_035631275.1 Bryobacteraceae bacterium | reverse complement strand
CGAGTTCGGCGACTTGGGTGAACACGATAGGTCCCTCATCGCCGTTGCATCCTGATTTCGGCTCCGGCACGTACAACGGCGAACCGATCGGCATCCCGTACATCACGGTTCCGGGCACGCAGACGAAATACCCGGCCACGTTCACGTATCAAAGCGAAAGCGATCCCGGACCCTACGCCGTCCCGTTGGACGCACCCGTTGAAGGCGGCAGCTCGAGCACCGGTGACCGGCACGTCATCTCGATCGATACCGACAATTGCATCCTTTACGAAATCTTCGACGGGTTTCCGCAAACCGCGAGCTGGCAGGGCGGCTCGGGAGCGATATTCAATCTGCTCTCGGACGCGCTACGTCCGGCCACCTGGACATCGGCGGACGCCGCGGGTCTTCCCATCTTTCCCGGTCTTGTGCGTTACGACGAAATCGCCGCCGGCGCGATTCGCCACGCCATCCGCTTTACGGTTCCGAAGACCCAGAACACCTTCGTGTGGCCTGCACGCCATGAAGCATCGTCGCTCACCGGTTCCCAATATCCACCCATGGGCGCGCGCTTCCGCCTGAAATCGAGCTTCAACATTTCGACGTTCTCCCCCACGAATCAAATCATCCTTCTCGCGCTGCAGCGCTACGGCATCATCCTGGCCGACAACGGTTCTTCCTGGTACATCTCCGGTGCGCCGGATTCCCGATGGAATAATGACGAACTGCACGCGCTTACGACAATCACCGGATCGAACTTTGAAGCCGTCGATGTTTCGCCGCTGATGGTAAATCCCAACTCAGGCCAGGCGCTTCAGACAACGGTTTCGGTCAGCGTGGCCCCTTCGAGCGCGAGCGTGCAGACGGACGCGCAGAAGCAGTTCACTGCGACCGTTTCCGGCAACACCAATCAAGCCGTGACGTGGGATGTCAACGCAACGGTCGGCGGCAACAGCTCAGTTGGCTTCATCGATTCGATCAGCGGACTTTACACCGCGCCATTGGTCGTCCCTTCGCCCGCCACCATTACCGTGCATGCCACGAGTAAAGCGGTCGCGTCCGCTGTGGGCAGCGCTACCGTAACCATTACAAGCCCGCCTCCACCTCCGCCCGCCGTGATCGTCGCCATCACGCCGGCTTCGGCTGCGATCAAAACCGGCCGCCGCGAACAGTTCGGGGCAATTGTCAAAAATGCTTCCGTCACGACGGTAACCTGGGCGGTAAACGGCATTGCCGGCGGCAACGCGACCGTGGGAAAGATCAGCTCCGCCGGAGTGTATACAGCCCCCGACGCGGTCCCCCCACTTGCCCACGTCAAAGTCACTGCCACCAGCACAGCCGATACAACGAAATCCGCCAGCTCGACTGTAACGATCGAAGCCAATCAGCGTAGATAGGTCACTCTTGCTTTCCTACGCTCGTGGAGCGAGGATGGTGTCCAATGGAATCCAACCTCGTGCGAGCTTTTCTGTCGGCGCTGACTCGCGTACGCGCTTTGTTCTGGTTGGGAATCACAGGAGTAGCGCTCTCCGCCGCTTGCGCCGCGCTGGCGGCACTGCGCGGCAGCTTCGCGATCTGGCCGGAAGGCGATCTCACCAAAGCCATCACATTTGACGGTGCCCTCGGGCTCTACTTCCTCACGCTCAGCTTTTTCGTCCCGCTGGCAGGCTTCAGCGCGCAAAGCCTTCGCCGCTGGTCTCAATGGACGGTCGGCCTTGCTATCTACGCTTACACGACGGAAACGGTGCAAACTCTACGCGGCCTCGATCCGCGATTCACCAAGGTCGGCGCTCCCATCGATCGCATCTTGGGCGGCGTCTTCTTTCTCGTCGCTCTAGGGGTTGTCGCGTTGTTTTCAGCGCTAGCCGTAAAGCTTTTGCGCCGCGATATTCGCGGATCGGACGGCCTTCTCCTGCTGGCCCTTCGCTATGGGATCGCAGCAACGATGATCGCTTTCGCGGCAGGCGTGTGGATGAGCGCGATGGCCGGCCGCAAATTCGGCACCCAGGGGAATATATTGCCGCTGCACGCGATCGGGTTTCATGGCCTGCAAGCCGTGCCGCTCGTTGCGTGGTTTCTCAGCCGCTCGCGACTGTCCCGACATCATGCGCGCCGCTGGGTCCATTTGACCGGCATATGTTGGATTGCAGCCTGTCTCGCGATTGCGTTTCAGACCGCCGCTGGAGCGCCGGTCACTGAGTTCTCTATCGCCATGGCATTGGCGGCGGCGTTCGTGCTCGCGTGGGCGTGCGGCGCACTGCGCGCCGTCTTGGCCTGGATGCACGCCCCTCCCGCGGCCGCTACAGAATATTGACGGCGCGCGCGGCGATGAGCGCCACTGCTGCCAGCGAGATCAACGCCTGCACCATCATCATCAGCTTGGCCCAGGGCGATAACACCGGAACATCCGTGGGAGAAAATGCCGTGCTGGTGTTGAAGGCCAAAAACAAATAGTC
>DASQJA010000036.1:0-7334 GCA_035631275.1 Bryobacteraceae bacterium | reverse complement strand
GCCCCCTTCACTAGTTCCACGCTCTCGCTCACAGCGGCGTGAGGCGGAATGCGGTCGAGGTATCGTAACTGATAGACGCCCATGCGCAGCGCGATCCGGACCTCCGGATCGAGACGCGCCTGGGCATGCCGGCGGATCAGGAAATCGAGAGGAAGCTGATAGCGCAGGCAACCGAAAACGATGGCCTCCGCCAAGCCGGCGTCGCGCGAGCTGAGCGTGACCGAGCGCTCGCGGAGCACATCGCCTGCGTAGCTGCCGCCGTTCACCCTCAGAAGCACGTCGAATGCGACTTGGCGGGCAGGCGAAACCAACCTTCATTCTACCGGCGGCCCGCGCGAATATCGCTCCACTCCTACAATGGAAAAGAATGGTTGAAAATATAAGGCCGGGCGCTTCCGCCCGCGATACTCGCGTAGTGTTGTTCGATTTCGATGGAACGCTCTCGCTGATCCGCTCAGGATGGATCCAGGTGATGGTTCCCATGATGGTGGAGATCCTCCTGGATCTCAAAACCGGCGAATCGGAAGAGGAATTGACTCGCGTAGTGGACGAGCTGGTTTGGAAGCTCACCGGCAAAGAGACCATCTACCAGATGATGGCGTTTGTGGATGCAATCGAGGCGCGCGGCGGACGCGCATTGACCGCGCCCCAGTACAAACAGATGTACCTCGACCGCCTCTGGGTGAAAATCAAAAATCGCGTGGAAGCTCTGCGTTCGGGCCAGGCCGATCCGGAAGATTTCCTAGTGCCCGGATCGCGGGCGCTGCTCGAACAGCTTCGCTATCGCGGTATGAAGATGTACCTAGCCAGCGGCACGGACGAGGTTTTCATGAAGGAGGAAGCGCGCCTGCTCGGTCTAACGCAATATTTCGATGGCGGCGTTTACGGCGCCCAGGACGACTACAAAAGCTTTTCGAAAGCGATCCTGATCCAGCGCATTCTTTCGTCGGCAGACGGGATCGAGGGCCGGCACTTCCTCGTCTTCGGCGACGGTTACGTGGAGATCGAAGAGGTCAAGAATGTCGGTGGAGTCGCCGTGGGTGTCGCGAGCGAAGAGCCAGCCTGCGCGAACGTGGACGAGTGGAAACGCAAACGCCTGATCGGCGTCGGAGCCGACTATATCGTCCCCAACTTCCTCTGTCGGGACCAGCTAATGTCGATGCTCTTTGAGGCCTGAGCCGCGCGTGTTCATGAATACGCTTGCGATCGATATCGGCGGCACCAAGCTCAGCCTGGCCCTTTTTGACCAGTCCGGCCGGATTGTCGAACGCGCCACCCGCCCCACCAATCGCGACGGCGGCCCCACCTCGATGCTCGAGCAAATCGCGGCGATCCTGAAAGACTGGCGGGCTTGTCATCCGATTGATCGTTGCGCGGTGGGATTCGGTGGCCCCGTCGATTTTCCGGCGCAGCGCGTGGTGCAGTCCACTCACGTTGGTGGATGGGCGGGCTTCGACCTCGCGTCGGTGATCGAGAAGATCGCGGGCGTGCGTCCGGTTATCGATAACGACGCCAATGCCGGCGCGCTGGGCGAAGCTTTATACGGCGCGGGACGTGGCTACCGGCCTCTGTTCTATATGACGCTGTCCACCGGCATCGGCGGCGGCCTCGTGCTCGACGGTGACAACATCTATCGGGGCGCCGATTCCTACGCCGGTGAAATCGGCCACCTCACGATTCGCCCGGACGGCCCGGAGTGCCTGTGCGGATCGCACGGATGTTTCGAGCGCCTCTGCTGCGGGCTCTGGCTGGAGCGCGATCACGGCCGGCCCGCCCACGAGCTGTTCAGAGACCGGGATTTCGTACAAAGCTACGTCGTCGATCTCGCGCTTGGCTTGAAGACGGCCATCATGCTCCTCAATCCGGCCAGGATGGTCATCGGCGGGGGCATCAGCAACGCCGGAGACGCGCTGTTTGTTCCGTTGCGCGAGGAACTGAGCCGCTGCATTACCGATTGGTCGCGCGCGAGAGTCGACGTGGTTCCAGCCGCGCTCGGGGCCGACAGCGTACTTTACGGCGCATTCGCTCTTGCGCAACAGGCCTGATGAGCGCTTTCGAACTTCCGGCCTTCTATCCGATCCTTGACACCGGCATCATCGCTGCTCGCGCTCTCAGCCTAGCCGCGGCCGCTGAAGCGCTCATTGAAGCAGGCGTCCGCATCCTGCAATTCCGGCACAAACAATTTTTCTCGCGTACGACCTTTGAACAAGCCCGGGAAGTCGCCAAGCTCTGCCGAGCCGCAGGTGTTCGTTTCGTGATGAATGACCGCGCCGATCTGGCCAAACTGCTTGGCGCCGCGCTTCACCTGGGCCAGGACGACCTAGCTCCCTCCGACGCCCGGACGCTGCTGCCGCCGACGGAAATCATCGGCTTCTCGACACACAACCGCGAGCAACTCGTTCTTGGCGATGCACAACCTGTGGACTATCTCGCCATCGGCCCCATCTTCGCCACCGGCTCTAAGAAAAATCCTGACCCTATCGTCGGGAATGTCGAGCTCGCAGCTCTTCGCGAGCTGACCAAGAAGCCTTTAGTTGCTATAGGCGGTATCGCTCGCAAAACTGCGCAGTCGGTTCTCCACGCTGGCGCCGACTCGCTCGCGGTAATCGGCGATCTCTATCCAGACGAGTTGACTAAGCTCGAATTGAGAAAGCGCGCCGAGGAATGGCTGGCCATTGCCGAGGCGAGAAAGAAAAGGCCGGGATGAGCGTACGCCCATTCCGGCTTTCGACGCATCGACGATCGTGAGCTTTTAAGTGGACTTCTTCGCAGTCACCGTTTGCGGCCCGCCACGCGCCCCTTCGATGGTCAACTCGATGCTGTCGCCTGATACCTTGCCTTTGTATTTCGTAGTGACCGAGTTGCCCTGGAACTCGCGTACCACGTTGAATGAAATGTCATCGCCACTGACTTTGCCATCCGAGATCTCGACGTCGCCGCCGCGGCCGCCGGAAATTGTGCCGGTCAGCGTGCTGCCGGACGCCTTTAAGGTCAACGTGTTCTCTTGCGGTCCCCGGCGCCCCTGCGTTTCGAACGTCCATTTCCCCGTGGGATCGGCCGCCAAAGCGACCATGGCCAGCAACAAGCCAGCCAAAATTGAATAGATCTTCATACAGCTCTCCTATTTAGGATTGGAATCCCAGTGTAGATGATGACCTGCGGACCCGCTTTGTTACGCGGGCAAACGTAAAGAACCGTAAGCGCTTCGAAATCGGCTGTCAGGCGTCGTGATGATGCTGGTGCGCCGGCACCAGCAGCGAGCAGGGCGACTCCGAGAGCGCGCACTTGGTGTGCTCGAACTGAATGGTGGTGTGGTGGATATCGAACTTACACAGCAATTGGTTGATACGGTCCAAAATCGAGTTGCTTTCTGACGGCGGCATGTCCTGAATCAGCACATGACAACTTAGCGCGTGCGCACTCGATCCCAAGCTCCAGATATGCAGATCGTGAACGTCGATCACGCCTTCGAGGCCCATCAAAGCCGACGTAACCTCGGAGAGCTCCATGCCTCGCGGCAATCCCTCCAGCAGCACATTGAGCGACTCCTTGATAATGTCCCAGGCCGTCCAGATGATGAACGCGCCGATCAAGACGGAGAGTGCGGGATCGATGACGGTCCATTTCGTGAAATGAATGATCACCGCGCCCAGCACGATCGCCATGGAGCTGACTGCGTCGCCCAGCATGTGCATGAACGCAGCCCGGATATTCAAATCGTGGTCCTTATCGCGATGCAGGCCCCACATCACGCCACCGTTCAATGCGATAGCGGCCAGCGCCACCCAAAACATGGTCCATTCCTGAACCGGCTCCGGATTCAGGAAGCGTCGCCATGCTTCGTAGAAGATAAAGACCGAGATTCCCACCAGCGTGAGCGCGTTGACAAAGGCCGTCAGCACGCCGGCGCGGTGATAGCCGTAAGTTTTGACACTATCGGCCGGCCGTGATTGCAAATACAACCCGATGGCCGCCAGCACCAGCGAAAGCGCGTCGGTGAAATTGTGGCCGGCGTCGGAAATGAGCGCCAAGCTGCCTGCGCGGAGGCCCGCAATCAGCTCGATGACAACAAAAAGAAGGGTCGCGACCAACGACCACTGCAAAACCTTGCCGGTTTGCGCATGCGCGTGACGATGCAAACTCAAAACTCCACTATCGCTATTTTATCAATCGCAGCATGATTTTTTCAAAAACGCGTCACCTCTGTGAAATGAAAATCGCGCACTTTCATCGCCGGGACCACCATATCGAACGCCTCTTCTCCTGAAGCCCGCACTGCGGGCGAGAGCGACTCGACGCGATTTAGCATCTCGATGATGCCCTGATTGAAACGGAAATTGCGAAGGCCCAATCGTACGCCGCCATCTTCGATTAGAAAGGTTCCGTCGCGGGTCATCCCGGTCATGATTTTTTCGTACGGGTCCACCTCCCGGATGTACCAGAGGCGCGTTACCAGAATCCCGCGCTCGGTTGACTCGATCATCCGTTCGAGCGACGTGTCGCCGCCCGCAATCACGATGTTCAACGGTGCTTCGCCCGCATCGTTGGGCAACGGGAAGCCGTGTCCCGTGGGCGCCACACCCATTCGTTTGGCGCTGGCACGCGAGTAGGCAAGTTCGCGGGGAACGCCGCAATCAACCAGAGCTAGTCTTTTCCGAGGAACTCCCTCGCCGTCGAACGGTACCCCTGCCTGCAGAGGATGCCGGACATCATCGCTGATGTGAATGTTTTCGCCGAACAGCTTGGTCCCCATTCGATCCGTGAGAAAGCTGCGCTGATCGTGCATGGCCGTCGCGCTGAAGTCGCCGAATATCTGGCCGACGAGATCGAGCACCGCGGCCGGCTCGAAAATTACGGTGTACCGCCCCGCAGGTACCTCGCGCGGTTTCGCCGAGACCCGAGCCTTATCGGCAGCGCGACGCGCCATCGCCGCCGGATCGAACGCTGTGTACTCTACTGCGGCCGCCTTGGCCCATCCCGAGCTATCCTCCGCCATCGCGGTAATCGAAAACTGCGCCAGCGTCTCCTGATGCCAGGCCGCGACGCCGTTAGAGTTGAAAATTCCTTCGGCGGTCTGGCCGGTGGAATGGATTCCCGCCGCGGTCTGTCCTGCCCCTTCCACCACTGCGATTGCCTCACGAACCGCTCGCGCGCGATCTCGAGGAGAAACGGCAGCCGTTGCAGGATCGAAGCGCGCAATCGAGGGCACCGGCTCAGGCCCCGTCATCGGCAACAGCTCTTCATCCGGCGCTAGCGACTTGGCCAACGCAGCCGCTTCTTCGACCGCCCGAAAGATCGATTCAGAATCAAAACGATTGGTGGTCGCCCGCGCGGTCTTATGATCCTGCGCGACGCGGATGGATAGCCATTGCGCCTGCTCGGCGACGTTCTGATGAATTGCGTTGTTGGCGAAGCGAGTCAACGCGTCGCGATGCGCGGCAAAAAGCGCTTCGACTTCGGAGATCCCCACTCGCTTCGCAGCAAGCTCGACCGTTTCGAAGATCCGCGCGCAGTCGCCCTGCGTGAGCAGCGGCTCGCCTGTTCCCTCACCCGCCATACGCGGCTCCCACTGCGATGTTGTGAAAACGTGCGGGACTCGCGCCGTGACCTGTTCCGATTACCTGCTCCGGCTGTCCTTTGCCGCAGTTCGGGACACCCCACAAGACCCAGTGATCGCGATTGGCGATGGCAGCGCAGGAATTCCAAAACTCCGTCGTGATTCCTGAATACGTCGGGTTCTTGAGCATTCGGACGCGCTTTCCGTTGCGAATCTCCCAGCCGATCTCGCAGCCGAACTGGAAGTTGTAGCGCTTGTCGTCGATCGACCAGCTCCGGTTGGTCTCCATGTAGATCGCGCGGTCGGCGCCGCCGAAAACTTCATCCAAACTCTCTTCGCCCGGCATCAAACTGACGTTGGTCATCCGAATCAACGGCTGACGCGTCCAACTAGTGGCGCGCATGGTTCCGTTCGATCGCGGCAGTCCAATCGACGCGGCCGTTTCGCGCGAGGTCATGTAACCGACGAATTGCCCGTCGCGAATAATATCAACCGACTGGGCCGGAACACCCTCATCGTCGAAGGCGAACGTGCCCAGGCCCGGCCCGTGCTCCAACCGCGCATCGCACACCGCATTCACAATCTCCGAGCCGTACCGCAGGTGATTCAACTTGTCGAGCGTGAGAAAACTCATGCCCGCATAGTTCGCCTCCGACCCCAGCACTCGATCGAGCTCAATCGGATGCCCGATCGACTCGTGCACCTGCAAACCGAGCTGGCTGCCATCGAGAATTAAGTCGAATCGCCCCTCCGGGCACTGATCGGCCGAGTGCAGCGCCACGGCTTCTTCGGCCACTCGCGGCGCGTGATCGAGCAGCGCCAGATTGTGAACCAGCTCATAACCGCTCAACTGATGCTGGCCCCCGAAGGAGTTCGGATAAGACCGCTTCTGAATCTCGTCATCGCGAAAGCTGATGGCTTCGAATCCGGCACCTGTCACAGTACGAGTTTGATCGATTACGCTGCCGAGCGACGACGCGAAGACCTGCCGCGTGCGTTGAAATGTCAGCGACGTTTGGGCCAGCGTGACGCCCGGGTTCTTTCGTAGCTCGCCATCCACCGCCAGCAACAGGGCAAGCTGCTTGTCCACGCTGACGGAAAACGGGTCGATCTGGCAGGGCGATACCCACACCGCCTCATACTTGTCTTCGGGCGTCAGCGCGACATCGTGCTTTTTTGCCAACGCACTTGCTCGCGCGATCTCCACCGCGAGCCTTGCGGCCGACTCGATCCCGGACCGGGTCAAATCGTCCGTTGCTGCGAATCCCCAAGCACCGTCCGCGATCACACGAATTCCCAATCCCTGCGATTCGGAGCTTGCAGTGTTCCCGGGGCGGCCATTCTTAGTGGACAACTCGCGCTCGCGGCTTTCAATCGCGCGAACATCGGCATACGTCATGCCGGGTTGCAGAGCAAGATCAAGCGCATCAAGGGCAATTTGTTTCATCCTTTCCAGGATACGCATACAGTATGCGCGTAGCCCGGCCGCTCATTGATAGAGTCACCAACATGCACAAAGTTGTCGCGCTCGCGCTCCTGTAGGGAGTAACGGCGTTCGCGCAATTCGACCGCTCAGTGGATTTCTCGAAATTTCAGACGTTCGCCATCCGCGCCGGCAATCTCAACGGCAAGAACCCGGCCTAGAACAGCGATCTGGTGCGCAAACAAATCGATGAAGACATCATCCACTTTCTGACTGCCAAAGGGCTGGAGGTGACCACCGGCAGATCGGATTTGAACGCGCTACATGCTGGGCTCGGTGCGGCGTGTCGAGACG
>DASQJA010000035.1:0-3599 GCA_035631275.1 Bryobacteraceae bacterium | reverse complement strand
GGCGGAAGTTCGCTCCTTAGCACCATGATTTGTCTCGGAATGCTGTTGAGCGTGAGCGAACACTCCGGATGATCGACAATGGCGACCATCATGATGGCGGGCGGAGGTACGGGCGGACACGTTGTTCCGCTGCTCGCGGTTGCGCGCGAGCTGGCTTCACGTGGCCACGATTGCATCTTCGTCGGAACGCGCAATGGATTCGAGGCAAAGCTGGTTCCACCCGCGGGATTTCCGCTCGAGTTTATCGAGATCGGCGGACTGAAGCGCGTCGGTGTCGTGAGAACGATTCGTACCATGACGCAACTTCCTGTCAGCGTGCGCCGCGTGTTCCGGCTATTCGCCGAACACCAGCCGTCGGCGGTGTTCAGCATGGGCGGGTATGCGGCAGGACCGGTGGTGTTGACGGCGCTCTGGAAGAGTCTGCCGTTGATCGTGATGGAGCCGAACGCGATGCCCGGATTGACGAACAGCAAAATCGGACGATTCGTGACGCGCGCACTGTTGAGTTTCCCCGAAGCCGGCCGGTTCTTCCCGCGCGGCAGGTCGGAAGTGACCGGGCTTCCGGTGCGCAGCGAGTTCTTTTCCATTCCCGCGAAGCCGCGCGAAGCGACGGTAACGGTTCTGATCACTGGCGGCAGCCAGGGCTCGCGGACGCTGAATCAGGCGGCGGCCGCAAGCTGGCGATATTTCAAAGAGAATCGAATGCCGGTGCGTCTGATCCATCAGACGGGATCGGCAGCGCACGAAGCGATCGCAAGCAAGTTCGCCGGGGCGGGTATCCAAGGAGAAGTCGTCCCGTTCATCGACGACATGCCGGGCACGTTTGCTCAGGCCGATCTTGTGGTCTGCCGCGCGGGCGCAGGAACTGTCGCGGAGCTTGCGGCGGCGGGCAAACCTTCGATTCTGGTCCCACTGCCCACGGCTGCGGATCAACATCAGCTTCGCAACGCGGAAGCATTTTCAAAACTAGGCGCCGCGCGGCTGGTTCTCGATTCGCAGATGGACGGTGGCCGGTTGTTCGAAGAGGTCGCCAAGCTGAGCTCGCAGCCCGGAGTGCTGAAACACATGGGCGAGCAGGCGCGAACCTTCGCGCATCCCGGGGCGGCCCGGCGCGCGGCCGACGTGGTGGAGGAATCGATCGCGACGTCAGCAGCTCGTCATTGACATTACATACGAAACTCGAAACAATACATATTAAAAATGTTTTTTAGGCCCCAGCATCTGCATTTCATCGGGATCGGCGGCATCGGTATGAGCGGTATCGCCGAAGTGCTGGTGAACCTGGGCTATCAGATCTCGGGCTCGGATTTGAAACTAAGCGCGACCACGGAACGGCTGGCGCGGCTAGGGGCCACGATTTACGAAGGCCACGCTGCATCCAATATCGGCGGCGCGAAGGCAGTGGTGTTCAGTTCTGCGATCGATTCGAAAAATCCAGAGCTCATCGAAGCGCGCCGTTTGAAGATTCCCCTGATCGCCCGGGGCGAGTTGCTGGCTGAGCTGATGCGGCTCAAGTACGGCATCGCGATCGCCGGCAGTCACGGCAAGACCACTACCACCTCGATGACGGCCACCGTGCTGAATGCCGCGGGCCTCGATCCCACCGTGGTTGTCGGCGGCAAGGCGGCCTCCATGGGCGGCTCGAATGCGCGCGTCGGCCAGAGCGAATTTCTTGTGGTGGAGTCCGACGAAAGCGACGGTTCGTTTCTCAAGCTGACTCCGATTCTCGCGGTGGTCACGAACATCGATCGCGAGCATCTCGATCACTACCCGACGATTGTTGAGATTCGAGCCGCGTTTCTGGAGTTCATCCAGAAAGTTCCGTTCTATGGCGCGGCGATCTTGTGCCTGGACGATGAGAACATCCAGCACATCTTGCCGACGATCAATCGCCGCACGATCACCTACGGCCGAAGTCATCACGCCGTGCTCCAAATTGTGGATGCCGAGTGCGGAGCGTTCGAAAGCCGGTTCGTGGTCCGCGGGCGCCGGCAAGACCTAGGCAAATTCCATCTGCGGGTGCCGGGAATACACAACGTGCTGAACGCAACCGCCGCGATCGCGGCCGGTTTAGAGCTGGATATCCCCGTGGAAACGATTCGCCAGGGCCTTGCTTCGTACACGGGAGTCGATCGCCGGTTCCAGACGCGCGGGCAGGCGCGCGGCGTGACCGTCATCGATGATTACGGGCACCATCCGACCGAGATTCGCGCCACGCTCGCCGCGGCCAAGCTCTGCAATTTCGGCCGCGTGCTGGCCGTGTTTCAACCGCATCGCTACACGCGAACGCAGCACCTGCTGGATGAGTTCGCGAAGAGCTTCCACCAGGCTGACCTGGTTTTTGTGCTCGATATTTACGCCGCGTCCGAAACGCCCATCGCGGGAGTCAATGCGGAGATGCTGGCGCAACGCGTGCGCGACTTCGGTCATCAAGCCGCTGAGTATACGGGCGGCATCGAACCGACGGCCAACGCCGTGGTGAAGCAATCGCGAGATCGCGATCTGGTGTTGACGCTCGGCGCGGGCAATGTCTGGCAGGTTGGAGATCGCGTGCTCGAAAAACTCCGGGAGGCGGCCTAGATGGCGCAAGACGCGCCTAAGAAACGCAAGCCGATCCCTACCGCGACCATTCTTCGCATCGGCGGAATCGCGATTGCGCTGTGTTCGGCGCTGGGTGGGGCAATCTATGCCTCGCAACGTTTCGAGCAATTCCTGATTCGTGATCCACGATTCATGCTCGCGGGTCCGGCCGAATACGGACTTGAAAGCGTGAACATCCAATTGAAAGGCGTGCAGTACGCATCGCCAGCGAGAATCCTGCGCGCCTTTGATTCTGATTTCGGGCGCAGCATCTATCTGGTGCCGCTCGCTGCGCGGCGTCAAGCGATGCTGAATATCGGTTGGGTGCGCGACGCCGCTGTGATCCGCGTGTGGCCGGACCACTTGATCGTGACAGTGCAAGAACGAAAACCGGCTGCGTTTGTGAAGTTGCCTGCTGAAGGCATGACGCGCTGGGCGTTGATCGATGAGACCGGCGCGATTCTCGATCCTCCGCAGAAGGCCTCGTTTCACTTGCCGGTGTTGTCCGGAGTCCCAGCTGGCGAACCGGCCGACAAGCGCGCGCGGCGTGTAAAGAGGATGCAGCAGTTGTTGAAAGATTTGGGCCGTCGCGCGGAAGCTGTATCGGAAGTGGATGCCGGCGATCTCGACGACCTGAAGATTTCGCGCTCCGTGCAAGGACACGCCGTTACGCTGCTGATGGGCGAGCGCAATTTCGCATCGCGCCTGGACAATTTCCTGGAGCACTATCCCGATATTCATCGCAAAATGCCGCAGGCCGCCACGTTCGATCTGCGGTTGGACGATCGCATTACCGGACTCGAGGACGGCGCCAATGGCCGATAGAGCGCCGCTCGCGGTCGGCCTCGATTTGGGAAGTGCGTCTACACGCTGCATCATCTTGGGCATCGAGGACGAGCGGCTGAGGTATCGAGGACACGGCGAGGTCGCGTCCACTGGATGGCACAAGAGCCGCTTGGCCGATCCGCAGGCGGTGACCGCTTGTGTGCAGGCTGCGGTGCGCCGGGCTGAGTTCGAAG
>DASQJA010000034.1:0-2620 GCA_035631275.1 Bryobacteraceae bacterium | reverse complement strand
TTACGGTGCAACAGTTCTTCGAGATGATCGCCTACGATCTGGATCTGGCGTGCGAGCGTTCTTCGCCGGCGTTCTGTTCGTGTTGAATTCGTTTCTGCTGCAAGAATCCGAACTAGGAAGAACAACCGTACTGATTCTGGACGAAGCGCACCGTTTGAGCGACGAAGTATTGGAAGAAGTGCGGCCGCTCGGCGACGTGGAGACGCGTAAGGGCAAGCTGCTTCAGATCGTTCTCGCTGGTCAAGGCGAATTGGATCTTCGGATGGAGTCGCCCGCGCTCCGCCAAGCGAAGCAGCGCATCGTGCTGCGCTGCAGGCTGGACGCGTTTACGGAGGACGATACGCGCCGGTCCATCCTGGCCCGGCTAGAGAAGGCCGGCATGCCGAATCAAACCGTTTTACCGCCAGCGATTCTTACCCAGATCTACTTGGCGCTCGCAGGGCATCCCGAGGCTGATCAACTCGCTTTGCAACAATCTGCTGCTTATGTGTGTTGCGATGTCATCGAAGCTTGCCACCTCGGAAATGCTTGATGATGTTAGCCGCGGCCTGCGCCTGGAGCCGCTGGACAACCATCGCTCGCTAGCGACGGCTCATCCGTCATATTGACCGGCCGTCGGAAAAACAGAGCGCTAGTTTCCTAGTCTCCGTACATTGGGCGTAGGGAGGATTTCCATGAGATTCAAACTCGCCACGCTATTGCTTGCAACCGCCGGGCTGCTGTCGAGCCAGGAGCGTTTCGACCTGAAGGTCAGAACATTCTTCTTCGCCGGATTTGCCGGCGATACCGCGTCGCTCGAAAAAGGAATGAAGATGTGTGAGGACGCCATGGCCGACAATCTCAAGAATGCCGAGGCATTGGTCTGGCACGGCTCCGGTTTGTACTATCAATCCGGGCAGGCCTTTCGCGCAGGCGACATGCAAAAGGGAATGGAACTGTTTCAGCGTGGGCTGAAGGAGATGGACGACGCGGTAGCATTGTCGCCGGATGCAATCGGCGTACGCATCCCGCGCGGCGCGGTTCTGCTCACCGGCTCTCGCCAGATGGCCAATCCCGAAATGGCGCGGCCGCTGATCGAAAAGGGTGTCGAGGACTACGAGCACGCCTACCAGATCCAAGGCCCTGACCTCAGCCGGCTGGGCACGCACCCGCGGGGCGAGTTGATGATTGGGCTTGCCGATGGCTACAGCCGCTTAGGAAATGGAGAAAAAGCCCAGCAATGGTTCAAGAGGATACAGAAGGAATTGCCGGGCACACCCTACGCAAAGTCAGCGTCGACTTGGCTCGATACCAAAACGCTCACACCGGCCCAATCCGGCTGCCTGGGCTGCCATGCGGGAAAGTAAGATGAAGTTGTAGCCGGCGCGCAAACGATGGCTCACTCCGGAAAACTCGTGCTGCGGGTTGTGGCGGTCGACACCGCGATCGCCTTGATCCCGCCGTTCTTGCTTTTGGCACTCTTGAAAGACATGAGCGCGGCTAGATTACTGGAGTGTTTTGGCTACTCTCTGATTTATTCTCACTGTATCGGGACGCTGGCTTTCATCGCGATCCCACGAGTTTGGATCGCAAGCGAGAAGATCAACGTCTGGGCCCGGTGGATTGTTCGCGCGGCCGCAATGTTCGCCGCGGCCATCGCCGGGTCCTTGATCGCATGCTTGATCTTCGTGGCTCTTCATTGGATTCCCCCTGGATTGTACTGGACGGAATTCAGCGGCAGCCTCAAGATGGCTACCTTTATCACGGTGTTCGCGGGCACAATCATCTCGATGTACGAGAACTTCCACGCCCGGCTCGATGAAACGAAACTCCAGCTTCGCACGCGGGAGCTCGAGCGCGAGCGCGCGCTAAAGCTCGCCACCGAAGCGCAACTCGCGTCGCTTGAATCGCGTATCCATCCGCACTTCTTATTTAACGCGTTGAATTCCATCTCATCGCTGATTCCCGAAGATCCGAAACGGGCCGAGCGACTGGTGGAGCAGATGGCGGCATTGTTGCGATTCTCTCTCGATGCCGACCACGCCGGCCTGGTGCCGCTCGATCGCGAAATGAAGATTGTTTCCGATTACCTGGCGATCGAGCAGGCGCGGTTCGGCGATCGCCTGCGGTTCCGCATCCATGACTACGGCGAATGTGGCGGCGTTCAAGTCCCGCCGCTCGCGATTCAGACTCTGGTCGAGAACAGTGTCAAGCACGCTGTGTCGCGCAATCGCGCCGGCGGGGAGATTCAGGTATCACTGGCGCGCGAGAACGGTTCGCTTCGCGTTGAAGTGCAGGACGAGGGACCGGAGTTCGCGCTGGCTTCGGCGCCGTCGGGTCACGGGCTCGACCTTCTGAAAAGCAGATTAGTCGCGCTCTACGGACAGCACGGCGGGCTATCGATCGAACGGAGCGGCGGCGCCAATCGAATCATACTCTCGGTGCCACAAAACGGCGGTGGACATGCGAGCGTTCTTGGTTGATGACGAGCCGCTCGCGCTGAAACGCCTTAGCCGCATGCTGGCGGCGACTGGACGCGTCGAGGTCGCCGGGGAAAGCAGCAATCCCGAGCGCGCGATCCATGCCATCGAATCGGCCAAGCCGGATGTACTTTTCCTCGATATCGAGATGCCGGGCCTAA
>DASQJA010000033.1:0-15799 GCA_035631275.1 Bryobacteraceae bacterium | reverse complement strand
TCCAGCTTTGCCTTCAGCAGCTCGTTCACAGCTGCCGGATTCGCCTGCCCCTTGCTTGCCTTCATCACTTGACCGACAAGGTAACCGATCACCGCAGTCTTCCCCGACCGATATTGCTCCACCTGCTTCGGGTAGCTGGCGATCACTTCGTCCACGATCTTGCCAAGCGCGCCGGTATCGCTGATCTGGCGCAATCCCTCACGCTCGATAATCGTGGGCGCGGATTCCCCTGTTTCGATCATCTTCGCGAAGATCTCTTTCGCCAGCTTTCCGCTGATCTCGCCCTTCACAATCAGGCTCACCAGCTCGCCCAACCGTTCTGCGGTCACGGGCGCTTCGGAAATGTCGCGTCCCTTCAGCGCGCCGAGCAAGTCGCCGGTCACCCAATTGGCCGCCAGGCGCGGATCACCCGCGGCAGCCGCTACCGTCTCAAAGTATTCGCTGATCGCTCGATCCGCGGTAAGCACGCGCGCGTCGTACTCGCGCAACCCGTAGCTCTCAACGAAGCGCCGGCGCTTATCGGCCGGAAGCTCGGACATGGCCTCCCGTATCCGCTCGCGCCATTCCTCGCTCACGCGTAGCGGAACCAAGTCTGGCTCCGGAAAATAACGATAATCGTGCGCGTGCTCCTTGCTGCGCATCCCCACCGTCTCGCCCGTCGCAACGTTGTACAGCCGAGTCTCCTGCTCGATCCGTCCCCCGTTTTCGAGCACGGCAACCTGGCGCGCAATCTCGTAATCCAGTGCCATCTTGGCGAAGCGGAACGAATTCAGATTCTTCACCTCGGCCTTGGTCCCAAACTTCTCGGCGCCCTTCAATCGAACGGACACGTTGGCATCGCACCGCAGTTGCCCCTTTTCCATATCGCACTCGGAAACACAGACATACTGCATCACCTGCTTCAACTCGGTCAAATACTCGTACGCTTCCTCTGAAGACCGCAAGTCCGGCTCGCTCACGATCTCGATCAAAGGCGTCCCGCTGCGATTCAAGTCGACATAAGTGAAACGATCGGAATCCTTGAACCCATCGTGGATGCTTTTGCCGGCGTCGTCTTCCAAGTGGATCCGGGTCACGCCGATCCGCTTCACCGCGCCATCGACGGAAATCTCGAGCCAGCCGTGCTCAGCGAGCGGCTGATCGTACTGGGAAATCTGATAACCCTTGGGCAGGTCCGGATAAAAGTAATTCTTGCGGGCAAATCGAGAGAACGGACTCACGCGGCAATGCATCGCGAGCGCTGCCTGGATCGCCATTTCAACCGCCTGCTGATTCAGAACCGGCAGCGCGCCCGGCAGTCCCAAACACACCGGACACACGTTGGTGTTCGGGGCGGCTCCAAAACTGGTCGGGCAGCCGCAGAAAATCTTCGTGCGCGTGTTGAGCTGCACGTGCACTTCGAGTCCGATTACCGGCTCGTACTTGGCGATTTCTTCGGGCGTGGCAATCAAGGCGGAGCTGGAAGCCATAAATAGATTGTGGCGCGAGACTGGCCGCTGCCGCCAGTCGGCCGCGCGTGGCGGGATATGATGGCAATGGTGCAACTATGCGGCTTCGATGTACCCTCCTCTTGGCCTGCGCGCTCGCCTGCCCCGCGCAACAACAAATACCTCCGCTGCATCATCCGGATGGCATCACGCCGGGCGACGAAGTTCGCCTACCCAACGGGAAATTGCAGCGCGACGAAATGTTGAAGGCCGAGTTCCAGAAATCGCTCGATGACGCCCGCGAACTCTCCCGGCTCGCCGATGATCTGAAGCTCGACCTCGAAAAAAACGACCGCTACGTTCTCTCCATCGCGACGCTCAAGAAAACCGAGGAGATCGAGAAACTCGCCAAGCGCATTCACGACCGGCTGAAACATTGATATGCTACGCTGAAGCGTTTAGCCGCAAAAGGGTGCGACGGCGCCCTCTTAGTAGTAAGTTAACGAAGCCGCCGTGCTCGGTTTTGCGGCAGTTAGAAAAAGACTGCATGGCCGCGATACGCGAGAAGTCCCAATTAATGAGCGCCTCCGAGATCGACCGGACACTGGTCCGGCTGGCTCACGAAATTCTCGAGAAGACCGACGATTTGAGCCGCCTGGCCTTCATCGGAATCCGCCGGCGCGGCGTTCCGATGGCCCAGCGTCTGGCCGAGAAAATCAAGAACCTCGAAGGGCTCGCGATTCCTGTCGGCTTCCTAGATATCAATCTCTATCGCGACGATCTATCGACGGTTTCCGAAAAGCCCGTGCACAGCGCGACTGAGATCAATTTCCCCGTCACCGGAAAAGACATCATCCTGATGGATGACGTACTTTATACCGGCCGGACCATCCGCGCCGCGCTGGATGCGCTGTTCGATAAAGGTCGCCCCGGGCGCGTGCAGTTGCTCGTTCTGATCGATCGCGGCTGGCGCGAACTGCCGATCGAGGCCCGCTATGTTGGCCGCATGGTCCAGACCAGCGCGAACGAAATCATCGAAGTGAAATTCCAGGAAGTGGACCAGATGGAAAAAGTTCTTCTGGTCGAAAAAGCATAGGCCGCCATGCCGGGTGGACTGCTCGGAATCGAACCGCTCGATCGCGCCGAGATGGAAGCTATTCTCGATCGCGCTAAGCATTTCCAGCGGCAACAGGTGGAAGGCCGCAAATCGGATCAGCTCCGCGGCCGCCTGCTGGTGAATCTTTTCTTTGAATCTTCCACGCGCACGCGCACCAGTTTCGAAATTGCGGCCAAGCGGCTGGGCGCGGACGCCATTTCCATCACGGCTTCCGGTTCGAGCGTCGACAAAGGCGAATCTCTGGTGGACACACTGAACACGCTCGGCGCCATGCGGCCCGACGCGATCGTCATGCGTCACGCGGCGTCTGGCGCGCCGCATTTCCTCGCGCGCTATCTCCCCACGCCGATCATCAATGCCGGCGACGGAACGCACGAGCATCCTACACAGGCTCTGCTCGACGCCCGCACGATTCTCGATCGCCGGGCAACGCTAGAAGGCCTGTGCGTCGCCATCATCGGCGATATCGCGCATAGCCGCGTCGCGCGATCCAACATGTATCTGCTGTCGAAATTCGGCGCGCGCATTGTTCTCTGCGGCCCGGCGTCGCTGCTACCTGTCCAGCTTGCCAACATCACGCCCGGAGTAACGCTAACACACGACATCCGCGAGGCCATCCGCGACGCCGACGTCATCATGATGCTGCGCGTTCAACTCGAACGACAGCACGAAGCGGCTTTTTCCGCGAGCGAATACTTTCGTTTTTATGGCCTGCGCCTGGAACATTTGGAACTCGCCAAGCCCGACGTGATGGTGATGCATCCCGGGCCGATCAATCGCGGCCGCGAGATTTCTTCTGAGGTGGCGGACTCGCAGCGGTCTGTGATTCTCAACCAGGTCGAGAACGGGATCGCCGTCCGGATGGCCGTCCTGGAACGAATTCTGAGTAACTAATGCGCAAGCTGATCATCCGCAACGGCCGCGTCATCGATCCCGCCAACGGGCTCGACAAAGTCGCGGACGTGCTCATTGAAGAAGACAAGATCGCAGCGCTTGGTGAAAAGCTGCAAGTCTCGGGCGCCGAACGTTTCGATGCGTCCGGCCTCGTCGTCGCGCCCGGCTTTATCGACATGCATGCGCACCTGCGCGAGCCGGGCTTCGAGCACGCCGAAACCATCGAGTCCGGTTCGCGCGCGGCGGCCGCTGGTGGATTCACCACCATCTGCTGCATGCCGAACACGTCGCCGGTGAATGACAACGCCACCGTCACCAGTTATATCGTCGATCGCGCCGCGCGGCACGCCATCGTGAACGTGCTGCCTATCGGTGCGATCACCAAAGGAAGCGCGGGCGAAGAACTTTCGGCCATCGGATCCATGAAGCAGGCAGGCATCGTCGCCATTTCCGACGACGGCCGTCCCGTGATGAACGCGCGCGTGATGCGCCGCGCCATGGAAACCGCGAGATCGTTCCGGCTCCCGGTGATCGATCACTGCGAGGATCTGCACTTGAGCGCGGGCGGCGACATGCACGAAGGAATCGAAAGCGTTCGCCTCGGCCTGCGCGGCATCCCAGCCGCTTCGGAAGATGTCATGGTGGCGCGCGATATTCTGCTTGCAGAGCTCACCGGCGCGCGGTTTCACGTCGCGCATATCTCTTCCCGATTCTCAGTCGACATGGTCGCATTCGCCAAAGCGCGCGGCATTGCGGTCACGTGCGAAGCCACGCCGCATCACTTCACGTTGGCCGACGCTGACATGCCGCCCTACGACAGTAATTACAAAATGAAGCCGCCCCTGCGTTCGGCGTGCGACACCGGCGCGGTGACGCAAGGAATCGTCTCCGGTACTGTCGACGCGATCGCCACCGATCACGCACCACACGCAGGCAGCGAAAAGATGCAAGAGTTCGAAAAATGCCCGTTCGGCATCATCGGCTTTGAAACCGCCCTTGCACTCGCGCTCGAGCAACTGGTACATCCCGGCAAGATTTCGCTCCCCCGCATGCTGGAGCTGTTCACTATCGGCCCGGCGCGTGTGTTGAATCTCGCCTCCGGCCGTCTTTCACCCGGCGCACCCGCTGACGTCACCATTCTGAATCCCGACCGCCCCTGGACATACGACGTCAATAAGTCCGCGTCCAAGAGCCGTAACTCGCCTTTCCACGGCCGTAACTTCCGCGGAGGACCTGTCGCCACCGTCGTGCGCGGCCGCATCGTCTGGAAGGTCGAAACTTAGATACAGTACAAGTAGTTGAACCCGTCCTTCCGGAACCGGCAGATCGAAGGCCCCGTGCGCCGAGGCGGTTGTATCTCACTCATCGTCGCGGCCGCGATCATCTTCATCGCCGTGCGGGTCATCTCTTCCTGGACCATCGACTACGAGTGGTGGCGCGAAATGGGCCAGCTCCGGACCTGGTTCAGCATGCTGGCCTACAGCATCGTACCGGTCACGGCCGCGACCCTGCTCGCATTCGCGATCTTCTGGATCGCCCACGCGCGGGGATTGAAACACGCCGGAACTGGTTTGGGCGAGCACCGTCTCTATGCCCTGCTCTCGACACTCGTGCTTCTGGGTGTCGCCTTCCTGCTTTCGCTCGCGACGCTCGACACCTGGACGGTTGTGCGGTATTTCGGCGGCAAGGGGGTCGGCGGTGCGGCTGCCGCCTGGCACGATCCCGTCTTCAATAACCCGCTGTCGTTTTATTTATTCGAAATTCCGTTTTATTCCGACCTGCTCGGGCTTGCGCTCGGCATCATTGTGATCGCCAGCCTCATCCATTGGCTCGCCGTAAGGGGCTGGGAGATTCGCGGGAGCGTTGGCGATTGGAGCCGGGTGCAGGAGATAAATTTGTCGGGGCTCAACCTGCGCGCTGCTTTTGAGTCGCCCTTTCTGCGCGGGACGGCAGCGGTGTTTCTGCTCGCGCTCGCCGTGCGCTTCTACCTCGGCCGCTACAATATGTTGCTCGACCAGCACGGCAGCTTCATGGTCGGCGTCGATTATACGGATCAAAACGTCGCGCTCCCCTTACAATGGCTGCTGATCGCAAGCTGCGTGATCGCAGCAGCGGCCGTCATCGCCGGCAAATGGCGCATCGCGTTGGTCATCGTCGCTGCCTGGCTGGCGCGCAACATCATTCCGCCGATTGTTACCGCGACTTACGTGCGGCCCAACGAAATCTCCATCGAACGCCCCTACATCGAGCGCCACATCGCCGCTACGAGATCGGCTTTCGGCATTGATCAGCGAACGCGCGAGATCGAGTTCGCGGCGAAGCCGGAAGAGAAAATCGACTTCGCCCAACACCGGCCCCTGCTCGACAACGTGCGTCTGTGGGACTGGCAGGCGTTTCACGACGCCATCACACAGCTCCAGCCCTACCGGCCCTATATTTATTCCGACACCGATGTGGACCGTTACTCGATCGCCGGCAATTTGCGCCAGATGATGATCTCACCGCGCGAGATCGATCTCACGCAGTTGGGCGATGCGCGCACCGCCTGGATCAATCCGCACTTCATCTATACGCACGGCTACGGGGTTGTTATGGCCGAAGCGAACCAGGTCTCGGACAACGGCCTTCCGGTTCTTATGGTCAAAGACGCGCCCCCAGAAATCAGCGTGCCCGACTTGAAGGTGACGCGTCCCGAGTTGTACTACGGCGAGAACGTCCACGATCCGGTGTTTGTTCACACCGCGCAGGCAGAGTTCAACTATCCCGCCGGTGAGCACAACGTCGAAAATCATTACGACGGCAAGGGCGGCTTTCCAATTTCGCCGCTGCCTACCCGCTTGGCTGCCGCGATTTCTTCCAGCGACTGGAACATCCTGCTTACCAGCTACCTCACGCCCGAGAGCCGCATGATGGTTCGCCGCAACATCACGCAGCGCGTAAACACGCTGGCCAATTTTCTCGTCTGGGACTCCGATCCTTACATCGTTCTGACCCAAGATGGCCGCCTAGTTTGGATCATCGACGGCTACATGACATCGCGCGCGCATCCTTATGCCGCGAGCGTCGAGCTAAACAACGTCGGTTCGGTGAACTATATCCGCAATTCGGTGAAAGCCACCATCGATGCCTATGATGGCACGGTTCATCTCTACGTTTTCGACCCTGAAGACCCGCTGCTTCAGGCGTATCGGAATCTCTTCCCTGCTCTCTTCGAGCCGGAGTCTGCGATGCCTTCGGATCTCCGCGCGCATGTCCGGTATCCAGAGACGATTTTCGCGGTGCAGAGCGAGATATACCGGCTCTTTCACATGCGCGATCCGCTGACCTTCTACAACAAATCGGACGCCTGGGATCCAGCCAAATTTACGAATCAGCAGAACACTCAGCCCGCTCCGGTCGCCCCTACCTACGTTGTTGCGACGCTCCCAGGCGAAACCCAGCCCGAGTTCCTGTTGATGCTGCCCTTTACGCCGCGTAATCGCGATAACTTAATCGGCCTCATGATGGCGCGCTGCGATGGCGAGCATTTGGGTGAAAAGGTCGTGCTGCTCTTGTCGAAGCAGGAGATCATCTTAGGACCGATGCAAATCGAAGCGCGCATCAACCAGGATCAGAATATTTCAAAAGACCTCACGCTGTGGAATCAGCAAGGTTCGCAAGTCCTGCGCGGGCAGATGCTGGTGCTGCCGATTGGCCACACGTTTCTTTACGTGGAACCCATCTACATCCAGGCCTCGCAAGCGAAGATGCCACAGCTCAAGAAAGTCGCGCTGGCGATGGGCAACCAGCTGGTCTACGCCGATACCTACCAGCAGGCGTTGTCGCAACTTGCGGGAGTCAACCTGACGGCGGCGCCACCAACGCAACCCCCGAGCGCCGCACCCGGTGTCACGCCACCCACGATGACAAACGCGCCGGCGCCAACCGATGCGCGAATCGCAGAAATTCGCCGCCATCTCGATCGCTATCGCGAGCTCGTGTCGCAAGGAAAGATGTCGGAGGCGGGCAAGGAGCTGGAAGCCATCCAATCGCTGGTCGGGCGTTAAAAATTCAGGCGCACGGCACGCAGCTACTCGTCTGCGCTCACGCAACGCAGTCGAGTCCGTACGCCGTGCGCCTGCCGCCAACTGAGCCTAATTTACGGGCCATTTCCCGGTGCGAACCGTTGCCGCCTGCGCAACGCACACGTTCAAGACGGAAAAAATCTCTAACGCCGAAGTCACCCGCCCTACACGCTACAATCAAAGCATGCGTTTTGCCATCCTCGCCGCGCTTTGCCTCACCCTGTTGCCCGCCCAGGAAAAGCCCAAATCCGCCTTCGACAAGCCCACTTTCGAGGCCTACGTTCGCCACCTGCTGGCGGTAATTCCAGAAGTGGAAGTCAAGATCGACGATCCCGCGCCTGCCCAGGCCGGCCTGCAGCGAGTCGAAGTGCATTTCAAGTACGGCCCCCGCACTCAGGACGAGACGTTTTATGTCAGCAAAGATGGCCAAACCGTGCTCCGCGGATCGGTTTACAACATCAATCAGAACCCTTTCCAGGAAGATCTCGCGAAGCTGAAAACGGACCTATCGCCGAGTTTCGGCAGCCCGGGCGCGCCGGTGGTGATGGTGATGTTTGGCGATTTCGAGTGCCCGGATTGCAAAATGGAAGCGCAGACGATCCGGCAAAACATTCAGACTGCCTTCCCGGACAAGGTTCGCGTTTACTTTAAGGATTTCCCGCTCGAGTCGATTCATCCGTGGGCGAGGCCCGCCGCGATGGCCGGACGCTGCATCTTCCGCCAGGATCCAGCGGCATTCTGGAAATACTTCGACTGGATCTACGGAAAACAAATTGAAATCACCGTTGACAGTCTAAAGACACAGGTTTCAGATTTCGCCAAAACCATTCCCGAATTGGATGGCATGCAGCTCGGCCGCTGCCTTGACTCGAATGCCACGGAAGCCGAAGTGAACGCTTCCATCGCCGAGGGAAAATCGCTGCGCATCGACGGAACCCCGACCACATTCCTCAACGGGCGCAGGCTCATCGGCAGCTATCCATGGCCGAATCTCCAGCAGCTCATTGAAGGCGAGTTGAACTACCAAAAGACCGCGCAGAACGCCGGCGAGAAGTGTTGCGAAGTCAAGATCCCCTCAGCGCTAAACAAGTAAATGCGATTCCCACTGCTAGCCGTTCTAGCCGGAGGCTTGTTTGCCGCCGAGCTGAGCCCGACCGAATACATCGGATACATCAAATACCTCGCATCGCCGGAAATGCGCGGCCGTTCTACAGGCTCGCCCGAGCTTGAAAAGGCCGCCGCTTTCATTCGCGACAAATTCAAGTCGTTCAAGCTCGAGCCCATCTCGGGCGCGACCTACTATCAGGATTTCGACGTTACCACTAGCGCCAAACTCGGCACACAGAATCAGATCGACATTTCGAGCGGTTCAAGGAAGGAATCGCTGCACGTCAACCAGGATTTCATCCCGTTCAACGTGTCTTCGGCGGGAAAGGTATCGGCGGGCGTCGTCTTCGCAGGGTTCGGCATCACGGCGCCTGAGTACAACTACGACGACTACGCAGGCGTCGACGTCAAGGACAAGATCGTAATCATTCTGCGCCATGAGCCGCAGGAGTTTGACGAAAAGAGCGTTTTCGACGGAAAGGTCTACACCGCACACGCGCAGATTTTCAGCAAGGCCACCAATGCAAAGCTCCATGGGGCAAAGGCGGTGCTGCTGGTCAACGACGTGGGCGCACACCCGAACGACTCAGACGATCTCGAAAAATTCGGCGCGACCGCTGGGCCGGCCAACGCGGGCATCGAATTTGTTCAGGTGAAGGCTGCGGTGATCGATTCCTGGCTCAAGCCCCTAGGCAAGTCGCTCGCCAGCATCGAAACCGTGATCGACAAAGACCTTCATCCCGTCTCTTTTGAGCTGCCGGCCAGCGTACACGTCGACATGGACATCGACATCCGGCGCGAAGTGAAGACCGTTCACAACGTCGGTGCGTATCTGCCCGGCGAGACATCCGAGTACGTCATCATCGGCGCCCATTATGATCATCTCGGCCTGGGCGAGCAGTTCTCGCTCGCGCCGTCGCTAGCCGGAACGGTCCATCCGGGCGCGGACGATAATGCCTCAGGAACGGCTGGTGTCGTGGAGCTCGCGCATTGGTTCTCTCATGAGCCGAAACACAAACGCGGCATTCTGTTCCTGACATTCGCGGGCGAGGAGCTGGGCCTCCTCGGCTCCAGCTATTACGTCAACCATCCTCTGTTGCCGGTCGAAAACGCAGTGGCCATGATCAACATGGATATGATCGGCCGCGTTCGCGACAACAAAGTGTATGTCGGAGGCGTCGGCACGGGCACCACCTTCGCGCCACTGCTCAAAGACGCCGCCCAGCGGCACAACTTCGAGGCGGACATCACCGAGCGCGGCGGCTACGGCTCGAGCGATCACACTTCTTTCACAACCAAACAGATCCCGGTCCTTTTCTTCTTCTCGGGTCTTCATGCCGACTACCACAAGCCGAGCGACACATGGGACAAAATCGACGCGTCCGACGCAGTCCGCCTGCTCGATCTCGTAGCCGATGTAACGGACCATCTAACGGATGGCTCGCCTCGGGCCCAATTCGTCCGCGTGGCTGAAGCGCAACCCGAACCTGAGGTTGCGTCAGCACATTCCGGTACCGGTACCGTTTCCGGCTACGGACCCGACTTCGGCAGCATTCCCGACTTTACGGAAATCCCTAACGGCGTTCGCTTCGCAGACATCCGGCCCGGATCGCCTGCTGCAAAAGCTGGGCTTAAAGGCGGCGACGTGCTGATCGAGTTCGACGGCAAGCCCATTCAAAACCTGTACGATTTCACGTACGCGTTACGGGCCAAGAAGCCCGGTCAGGAAGTACTGGTAAAGGTGCTCCGAGGGGACCAGACAATTGTAGCCAAGGTACTACTGACCGAACGAAAGTGAATTCGGATACTGGATGCAGATATGGCTTCCAGATTCTCCTACGGTACCGCGCCGGCCCTAGAAAGCGGCGCTTTTGTGCTGCCTCCACTGATTCTGCATCCCTTCGCGGATGCCTCGGGCCCGGGAAAGCTAGTGGAAAGTTCGCGCGCCAGCCTGAAGCTTCAGGGGCTTCTGCCGGCGGGCGAATCCACGCAGGAGGATCTCGACCGGGTGCTCCTCGATGGTCGCTATTCCGAGCTGCGCATGCTCTACTATGTCGGAAAGGATTTGGCGCGCTGGATCGATCAGTGCCTCGAACTTGCCAGCCGCAATCCTGAGGGCTTCCCGGCCGCGCTCTGCTATCAAAGCTTCGCCGACCTGCTGGTCCAGGATTCGCCTCTGAGTGTCCAGACAAAGCTCAAGAAGTGGGGCGTCGGCGACTATCAAGCTATCTTCAGCCGCGCTCTCGGACTGTACTGCCTTTTCGCCGATGCGCCGCCTCGAGTGCTGCTGTCCGATGATTTCGTCCGCAATTATTATCGCTACGCGGATCACATCTTCACCACCAAGCAAGGCGAATGCGCCTTCCAGTCGCTTATTTCGAAGCACTTTACGTTCGAGCTGTACTCGTCGGGCGAATACGCGCGCATGCTGGAACGCTCCTGGGGCGAATAGACGCTGCACGGCCGACCTTCTAAAACACGGCACTGCAACAACTCGTGTTCAGGTTATCGCGAGGCACCGTGGATCCCTTTGCCGGCGTAATCCGGCGGCAAGTCCACCTTGCAACGTGCGTTTAACCGGAGCATCGTAAGCTGGAGAAGATGCCTGAAAAAATTGGCCTGCTCGTCGAGGCGGACCCCGGTCCCGGAATCTTGCATAAATTGACGGGCGTAATTGCGCAGCACCGGGGCAACATCACGTCGGTCGACATACTCGGGGAACGTCAGACTTACTTCGAGATCGACGTTCCCGACGGTCACACTGTTCTCCAGGACGATCTGCGCAACCTCGACATAGTCCAAAAAGTTACTCAAGTAAAGACCTTCCAGACCGTTTTCGGCAAGCGCATCATCGTGATGGGCGGCGGCGCGCAAGTGGGCCAGGTTGCGATCGGCGCGATCTCGGAAGCCGACCGGCACAACATCCGCGGCGAGCACATCTCGGTGGACACCATACCCTTGGTCGGCGAACAGCCGCTTGCCGATGCCGTGCGAGCCTGCGGCCGGCTTCCGCGCATTAAGGCGCTCGTCCTGGCAGGTTCGCTGATGGGCGGGGACATCGAGCGCGCCGTGCGCGAGGTACGCGCCCAAGGTCTAATGGTGGTCAGCCTGAATATGGCGGGCAGCGTCCCAGATGCGGCCGATCTCGTGGTTTCCGATCCTGTTCAGGCGGGCGTGATGACCGTGATGGCGGTCGCCGAAACCGCGCAGTTCACCCTGACACGTCTCAAGCGCCGGGAATTCTGACGTCTTCCCGCTGCGACGCTTTACTGGCCGGCGGGAGGCGCCGCGGGAGCTTCGGTGACCGGTTCCGTCGCACCACGATGACAGGTATAGCAGGTAACGTGGACTTTGCCGTCCGGGAACTTGGCATTGATCTCGCGCATCATCGTGATCATGTGCCGCGCGACTTCTTTCTTCGGATTGTCGTCGCTGTCAAAAGAACCTTGCACATGACAATATGTGCATTGCACGCCCAGCGCGGTGCGGAACGCTCCCATCATTGGCCGAATGTCGGAAGGCTGCAAGAGCTTCAAATTCTTTGGTGTCATTCCGCCCCCTTTTTTAGGGGCATCTTGAGCCTGTAGCGTAAACAGAGAAACGGCGACCGCGAGTGGTAACAATAGGCGCATAGGGAGATGATACACAAAAACCGCTCGACATGTGGGGCTTGACGCGTCTGTCAGAATGAAGGCAAGGCTATGTCACTCCGCCCCGTCAAACGTCTCGTCAAAGCTAAACCCACCATCGAAGGAGCCGGCGTGCACCTGCGCCGCGCGTTCGGTTTTGGAAGCACGTCGGACTTCGATCCCTTCCTGCTGCTCGACGATTTCCGTAACGACGTTCCTCAGGATTATCTGGCCGGCTTTCCCTGGCATCCCCACCGCGGCATCGAGACGATCACGTATGTGCTGGCCGGGACGGTGGAACACGGCGACAGTATGGGCAATCGCGGCGTGATCGGGGCGGGCGATCTGCAGTGGATGACCGCCGGCAGCGGGATCATTCATCAGGAAATGCCCAAGGGCGATGTGGCCGGCCGCATGCACGGCTTTCAACTCTGGGCTAATCTTCCCGCGGCTCTCAAGATGACCGCGCCTCGCTATCAGGAAGTGAAAGCGCCGGACATTCCAGAGATCAAGGACGATGACGGAACCGAAGTTCGCGTGGTATGCGGCAAATTCTGGGGAAAGGTCGGACCGGTGGACGGGATCGCGGCCGATCCCATTTATCTGGACGTGTCCGTGCCTCCCGGGCGAACCAAGGCGCTCCCCGTCGAAACGAGCCATCACTCCTTTGCTTATGTGTTCTCAGGCAGCGGGAAATTCTGCAACGCCTCCGGACCTTTGGCAGTGCCTACGGAAAATGTGCAATGGCTCGACACGCACCCTCCCGCCGAAGCCGATAATCGCTCGCTGATCCTCTTCGATCGTGGCGACGAAGTGATGGTGCACGCAGGCGAAGACGGCATCCGGTTTCTCTTGGTGTCCGGAAAGCCGCTGCAGGAACCAGTCGCCTGGTATGGACCAATCGTGATGAACACGCAGCAGGAGCTGCGGCAGGCGTTCGAAGAACTGGAAGCCGGAACGTTTCTTAGGAAATAACCTGGGCGCGGATCTCGATGCGCACCCTCTAACCTCTCCGGCCAGTCGTCAACCGACGTATACTGATTGGCAATCGGGACCCAGATGAAATCCCGAATCAAGGAGAAGAGTCATGAAACCGATTTTCCCGGCAGGCCTCGCCGCACTCGCTCTGGCTGCCAGCGCCTTCTCGCAAAACGGCGCTTCGATTCTCACGCCCGGACAAGGGGCGGGAGCGCCGCCGGCTTACGCTTTCGACATCACCAAAGCCGACATCGATCTACTTCTCAAGGATCACCCAGGAGGCGACAAGCAGATTCGCGTAGTCGACATGGGTAAGTACAACATGGGAGTCGGCGTCATTTATCGCGGCCCCACGAACGACAAAGCCGGTGACCCGATCCATGTGCTCTATCACGACTACACTGCCGAGACCTACATCATCATTTCTGGTTCAGGCATTCTGACCACCGGCGGCGTCATTGACCAAAAGAAGGCAGGCACAGGCACGCCCAACGTCATGAACGGGCCGGGTGGAGGCGGAATTGCCGGACGCGGCGCCTACAGCCGCAAAGTCCAAACCGGCGACATCATCATCATCCCGACGGGTGTGGCCCACGGATGGAGCCAGATCACCGATCACGTCACGTATCTGAGTGTGCGTCCCGATCCCGATCGCGTGCTGCCCGCCGGGTGGGTTTACCCGACCTTGCTGAACAATCATCCGGACGAGGTGAAGACGACTCCGGCAGCGTCGACGTCCGGGAATTAGTCCGTTCCGCCTTGTAATACGGCCTTTTGCGGTTGCTGCCACCCGCACTCGCGGGGAGGGGGCCTTAGAACGCTAGTTCAATTCTTGCGGCCAGTCGAGCATTTTTGCTGAAACGTTCCGTGCCGGCATCGATAAGATAGCGTGTTAACAGCAGAACGAGGTCTGCGCGCGTCGATCGCGCTAAAGAACCTACCGCCATTTCCCTTAGTGGCAGCGAAAGTTGCCGAGCTGCTTACGAACGAGCTGTCGTCGTTTGAAACGGTTGCGGAGACGTTGAATACCGACGCTGCGCTGTGCGCGGAGGTGCTCAAACTCGCGAACTCGCCGCTCATCAGCGTGCGCTACAACGTGACCAGCGTGACTCAAGCTCTGGCGCTTTTGGGTAGCCGCTGCGTCGTGACGCTCATCATGACGTTGGGTCTTTCGAAATTGATCAAGCGGACCGCCTCCAGCGAGGCCATGCGACGGCTGTGGCGGCATAATCTGGCTTGCGCGCTGGCAGCACGGCATCTCGCAGAAATGTCACGCACCGACTCGAACCAGGCTTACTACGCCGGGCTGTTCCACGAGGTCGGCAGGCTGGCGCTGCTTGCCCAGAAACCGGCGCTTTACGATCAAGCGCTCGAGCGCGGTGAAGACGTCGACGAAATGGAACGCCGGAATTTTGGAATCAATCACACCGAGGCTGGCGTCTGGGTGGTTGACAAGTGGAACCTGCCAAAGGCTTTTCGCTGAAGTAGTGCTAGACCACCATCACCCAGGCAAAGATGCCTCGGATTTGACGTTACTTGTTGCCCTTGCCTGCCAAACCGCGGACCGTTTGGGTTTCTCCTTGTTACGAGTTAGCGGCGATGCCGAGCTGGGGCCGACCGATGAGATCGGCTTCTCAATCGCACTCGCCGTTAACCAGCTTGAAACCGAATACGGGATTTAGACCGTTCGCCGGGTGACCTTCGCTGGCTGACCGATCGTGGTCTGCACGAACTCATCCGGCTCGGCGTAACCATTCAGCTCCCACCGCATCATGGAATGGGAGGCGCGCTATGAAAGCGATCGAAATGCATGGATACGGCGATGTTGACCAACTTCGCTATGATGACGTTCCGATGCCCAAGCCCGTCCAAACGAGGTTCTCGTCAAGGTGGGCGCAGCAAGGGTCAATCCGATCGACTGGAAAACCCGGCGCGGCGATTTAAAGGCTATGGTGCCGGTTCAATTCCCCGCAATCCCCGGACGCGATTTCGCAGGCGAGGTGGTGGAGGTCGGCCCCGGCGTTTCGAACTTCAAGCCGGGTCAGAAGGTGATGGGAGTGGAAAATCAAACCTATGCGGAATACGTCAGCGTTCCGAGCGCCAATGTGACGGCGATTCCCGATGGCCTCGGCTTGGAAGAGGCGGGCGCGCTGCCGCTGGTAGCAACTACGGGATCGGAACTGATCGACCGGATCGCTCCCAAACGTGGCGCAACTGTGGTTGTGACGGGAGCGCTGGGGAGCGTTGGTCGCGCCGCGGTCTATGCTGCCAAACAACGAGGCGCGCGCGTCATTGCAGGCGTTCGCGAGAGCCAGAAGAAGGCAGCAGAGTCGCTCGGTGCTGACCAAGTAGTGGCGATCGACAAGGACCCCGAAATTGCCTTGCTTCCGGAGCTCGATGCGATCGCCGATACCGTGAGCGGTGACGTGATCGGGAAACTGATCCCGAAATTGAAACACGGTGTCGTCCTCGGCTCAGTGTTAGGTAAGCCGAAAGCAGCCGAAGGAAAGGACATCCGTGTGGAGGCCATCGTCGCGCAGCCCAACCCTCAGAATCTCAGCAAGTTTGCGGAGGCCGCCCGCA
>DASQJA010000032.1:0-3341 GCA_035631275.1 Bryobacteraceae bacterium | reverse complement strand
AGCTTGGTTGGCCTCCATGGCGCAGTGAGCTTCGCGGATCTCATCGAACCCGAAGATTCTGGCCGGCTTGACGTCGAGCCGACCCGCCGCAGCGTCCGCAGCAATCTGTTGCAGAGGTACGTCCGAGAGCGGAAAGCCCGGAGTTCCGAACACGAAGCTGCCGAAGAACGTCAGATAGACGCCGCTCGCCATCTGCAGCAGCGGGTTGAAGTCGGGGATCGGATCGAGACCGCCGAGCCAGCCGGCAAGACAGGAACGGCCCCCGCGGCGAAGCATGGCAAGCGAATCGAGCATGACGCTGTTACCCACCAAGTCGAGCACCGCATCGATCTTCTTCGCCTCCGCGATGTGCTTCGATAAATCGCGCCGTTCGATTTCGCAGCGCTCGGCTCCCAACTTCTCAAGCTTGGAGAAGCGATCGCGATTGCGGGTCGTCGCAATCACCCGAACTCCGGCGTTAACGGCCATCTTGAGCGCGGCCTGACCGAATGAGGAGGTGGCGCCGCGGATGACGAGCAATTGACCTTTTTCGATTTCGAGATTGCGGAACAGACACGTCCAGGCAGTCGCGTAGGTTTCTGGAATCGCGGCGAGCTCGGCCCAGGGCAGGTCCGATTCGATCAGCGCGACGTTTGAAGCGGGCGCGCGGGTATATTCGGCGTAGCTGCCGTTAATCGTGCGGCCGAGGCCGCCCATCAGCGCGGCTACTTTCGCGCCGACCGGAAACTCGCCGCCTGGGGAGGATTTCACCAGGCCGACGCATTCGATGCCGCTCACCGGCGCGGCTTCGGCCCACTCGCCCCGGCGCATGTGCAGCTCGGCGTGGTTGAGCCCGAACGCCTTGATCTGGATGACCACATGGCCGGCCTTGGGCTCCGGCTCCGGAATGTCCTTGTAAACCAGGCTGTCCAGCCCGCCGAATTTCTCGAGAACGATGGCGCGCATGACCATTCTCCATTGGATCGGCAGCACACACCCGCTCCACTCGAGGCGTGGTCGCTGGGTTCACGAGATCAGGCGAGGAATTCGCGGATTGCTGCTGCAATCTCGGAGGCATGCGTCTCCAGCGCGAAGTGTCCGGTATCGAGGAAGCGGACGACTGCCGCTGGGATATCGCGCTTGAAAGCTTCGGCGCCTGCCGGCAGGAAAAACGGATCGTTCTTGCCCCACACCGCCAAAAGCGGCGGCCTATGCGTGCGGAAGTATTCCTGGAATGACGGATACAGTGCGACATTGCTCTTGTAATCGCCGAAGAGGTCGAGTTGCACTTCATCTGCACCGGGACGGGCCAAATAAAAGTTGTCGAGGTTCTGACCATCCGGCGACACTATCGTTTGGTCAGGTACGCCGTGCGTGTACTGCCAGCGGGTTGTCTCTGGAGTGAGGAACGCCCGCAGCGCCTTCCGGTTCGCCTGCGACGGGTCTTGCCAATAGGCCCTGATTGGACTCCAGCCCGCGCTAAGACCTTCCTCGTAGGCGTTGCCGTTCTGCGAAATGATGGCGTTTATCCGCTCAGGATGGCGGACGGCGAGCCGGAAGCCTGTTGGCGCGCCGTAGTCGAAGACGTACACGGCAAACCGATCGAGGCCGATGACATCGGTAAAGCGGTCGATCACGCGGGCGATGTTGTCGAACGTATAGCTGAATTTTTCTCGCGACGGCATGTCGGATTGACCGAACCCAGGAAGGTCCGGCGCGACGACATGAAATCTGTCGGCGAGAAGCGGGATGAGGTCACGGAACATGTGGCCCGCGCTCGGGAAGCCGTGCAGCAGCAGCAGCTTCGGCGCATCGGTCGGCCCGGCCTCGCGATAGAAAACCTTGAAACCATCCACATCGGCCGTGCGGTATCTGATCGCCATCAAAGCCTCCTCTACTCGTAACCTCGTCTATGCGGCTAAATCGGTTATTGCGTGAAAGGCAACAGGCTGCGGTCAAGGGCAGCCACGTCGTCGGAAAAAGAGCCCGCTGCTCCTGAGATCGAGGGACCTCCGTTTCATAACCAGTTCAATGGGGCTTGACAGGTTATGACGAGCGCAGCATAACTTGTCAATGGCAGTCTGATAGGTTATGCGCGATACCTCTTTTGCCTGCTTCGAAGGGGGCCGCTCGTGCAACACAGACCGCCCGCAGTTTTCATCGCCGACTCGCTCGGCCTCGATTTCCTGAACTCCATCGCGACACCGGTCGATACGCCTATTGACTGGCTCGACAACGGCGATGGCCTCTTGAAGTGGCTGGCTCAAGCCAAGCTTGTTCCAGCGGATGCGCTGGATGAGTTGCGGGTGCGAGCGATGCCGGGTGAACTGGACAAGGTGGCGGACCAGGCTCGTGCTCTGCGCGAGTGGTTCAGAGGTTTCGTTCGCAAGCATATGGGCCGCTCGCTTACGCCCAAAGCACTTCGCGAACTGGGTCCTTTGAATAGGCTCTTGGAGCGTGACGAAGCGTTCAGCCAAATAACACGTCCCTCCCGTAGCGATGGCGATCGCTTGGAACTTCGAATGAGGCGGCGCTGGCGATCTCCTGAGGCTCTGCTACTACCAATCGGCGAAGCGTTGGCGAGGTTCGTGTGTGAAGAAGACTTCGCCAACGTGAAAGCGTGCGGGGGACATAGCTGCACGCTGGTGTTCGCCGACCGTACACGGAGGCGGGCGAGAAGGTGGTGCAGCATGGCGATCTGCGGCAATCGCGCCAAACAAGCCGCGCACCGCAAACGACTCCAGAACAAGCGCTGACAAGCTGACGAACTCCGGACGACCCACGGCAACAGGAGTCCAATAACATGGCCGCTCTTCCCTTGATCGTCTTCGATGTCAACGAGACGCTGCTCGATCTTGAAACGATGGAGCCAACCTTCCAGCGCATATTTGGCGAGAAGAGCGCAATGCGCCTATGGTTCGCCAACTTCATCATGTATTCAGCGGCGCTGACCGTGGCCGGCTGTTATGTTCCATTCACCGAAATCGGCGCGGCAGTGATGAAAATGCTGGCGGATACCCGTGGCATCAAAATTGATGACAGAGACAAGAAAGAGCTTACGGAAAAATTTTCCACGATGCCGCCCCATCCTGAGGTTCCAGCGGCGCTACGCAAGCTGCGCGATGCAGGTTTTAGGCTCTTCACCCTCACGGACAATTTACTCGAAGTGCAAACGCGCCAGCTTGAGCATGGTGGCATCGTCGATCTGTTTGAACGAAGATTCAGCGCGGACGGCGTGAAGCACCATAAGCCGTCGCGCCAGGCCTACGTTTATGTCGAGAAAGAGCTTGGAGTTGAGCCCTCCCAGCTCTGTCTGATCGCCTGTCACACGTGGGACACCCTCGGCGCTGTCGCGGCGGGCT
>DASQJA010000031.1:0-23325 GCA_035631275.1 Bryobacteraceae bacterium | reverse complement strand
TCGGGATCAACGAAACCACGAGATCTCGTTCGCCCTCGGTCCAGAATTTCTTCAGCAAGCGCACCTGTCCGCGATGGTACAAACGAATCAATCCGTGCATCGCTACGATCAACTGCGGCGAGCCCAGCGTCCATCCCTTCTTGAGCAGTAGATTGTATACATCCTCCATGCGGATGCCGGTATATTTGCGAAATATGTCGAGAGGATCGAGAATTTCCTGGAGATTAACCAGCCGGACCTCCCACGGTCGCGCCTGTTCTTTGATAACGCTCTGTAACCCGATGGCTGCTGCGCGATGTCCCCCGCCCGCTTCGAAATACACGAAATCCAGCTTTTTCATCATTTTCCGGGTGTCAGTACTAGGTAACATCTTGTCACAGTTTTGTTTGATCGAAGAGAAAAAATCGAACAGCAAACATTTCTTCAACAGAATGTAATGGAGAAACAGGTATAGTCAGAGTAGGAAAGTAGCCCCATGCGCGGCTTCATCATCCGACGCGATCACAGTCTGATGCACCGCATCAACAATTGGGACGCGCCACGGTGGATGCGAGCTTACGCGATCAGCTCGACACGAGCGGGCGACGGTTGGCTTTGGTACGCGATGGGCGTTTTAATCCTCCTGTTTGGCGGCGAAGAACGCTTTCGTGCGTTGGGCGCCGCAGGATTCTCTGCGATTTTGAGCATACTCCTCTTCATGGTATTGAAGCGGTTCGCAAACCGCCGGCGGCCCTGTGAAATCGCACCGCACTGCTGGGCGACGCTGCTTCCACCCGATCAATTCTCGTTCCCGTCCGGTCATACGATGACCGCGTTCGCTGTTTCGTTACCGATGCTGATGTTTTATCCCGAGCTTGGCACGGGATTGCTGTTCTGCGCCGTCAGCATCGCACTTTCCCGTATCCTGCTGGGCATGCACTTTCTGAGCGATGTGGTCGCGGGCGCAATTCTCGGCGCAGGGCTCGGCTGCCTCGGCTATCTCGCGTTCCAGTAGACTTCGCTCTACCGTCCCACAAACCACGCTGCATTCAGAGTCGCCAAGCCGGCAATCGCTGCGGTCTCTGCCCGTAGGATCTCGGGGCCAAGAGATACCGGTTTCCAACCAGCCGTTGCTATCGCCGAGCGCTCGCGGTCTGTCCAGCCGCCTTCCGGACCGGTAATCAGCGCCACGCAGTCTTCCCTCCGCCGTTCCGTTGGCAAATGATACAACACTGGCGTAGCGGCCTGCTCTTCGAGCACCAACCGGACGTCAGCGCTGAACGCAAGTGCGCCAGCCAGATGAAGCGGCGCGTCGATCTCGGGCAAATGAGACCTCCGCGACTGCTCGCTCGCTTCCCGCGCGATTCGCCTCCAACGCGCCAGGCGTTTTCCGGCCGCAGCAGCCAGCCCGTTATCGGTCCGTTCCGTTTCGAGGGGTACAAGACGCTCCACACCGAGCTCGGTCGCTTTTTCGATGATCCACTCGAAGCGTTCAAACTTGATCAACGCCACCAGCAGGGCCGAGCGAAGTGGCGGCCGAGGAGTTTCTACGCGCTCGAGAATGGCAAACGAAACAAGGTCCTTGCGTGCGGTCTCAACCTCCGCCAGATAGACGTTCTGGTTGTCGGAGAGCTCGAATTTTTGGCCCGGCTCGACGCGCAGCACGCGCGTCAGGTGGTGAGCGTCCGGGCCCGCAATTCGCGCCTGGCCGTTGTGCACTGAATCGACAAAGAAACGCCGGCGCGCCATGTAAGATACTGTACGCCAATGCGATCTATTGAATGGAACTAAGATCAGAGCGCCTGCGTATTGTTAGCGCAAATGCTCAAAGAAATCCGTCAGGCTCTCCGGCTGCTTGTCAAGAACCCGGGCTTTGCCGTGGTCGCAGCGCTCTCGCTCGCGCTGGGCATCGGCGCCAACAGCGCAATTTTCAGCTTCGCCGACGCGCTGCTGCTCCGGCCGCTGCCTGTCGCGGATCCCTCCGGGGTCTTTACTGTAACCACCCGTGTTCCTGGCGAACAATTCGGAGGCGCGGCATCGTTCCCGGACTATCGAGACCTGCGCGATAAGAACCAATCGTTCTCCAGCCTCGCAGCTTTTCGACTCTACACATTTGGATTCGCGCCGTCGGCCAGTGTTGCGCCGCAGATGCGCATGGGCTTGCTGGTGAGCGACAACTTTTTCCGCACCGCTGGGGTCCAGCCTATCGTCGGCCGCGCATTTCTCCCTGACGAGGGAAAAATTCCGGGCCGCGATGCCGTCGCCATCCTCAGCTACGAGTTCTGGCGAACCGAGTTCAGTTCCGACCCTGGGGCCATCGGCCGGACGATTCGTCTGAACGGCATTGACTTCAACGTGATCGGCGTCACTCCCGGCGATTTCACGGGAATGCACACTGTTCTTCGCCCCGCTCTGTACGTGCCGCTCAGCATGACTCAAAAATTGAGCGCAGCTCCCAAAGACCCGCTGGAGGACCGCGCCAGCCGGCCGCTCGAAATCAAGGGCCGTCTCAAACCCGGCGTAACGCAAGCTCAAGCGCAAGCCGAGATGGCCGGCATCGGACAGAATCTCGAGCATGCCTACCAGAACACGAATCGTAATCGTAAGGTTGCCGTTCACACGGAAATTCAAGCACGCGTCGAGCAGGATCCTTATGACGCCAAGCTCGCCGCCATGCTGAGTGTGCTGGTGGGCTTGGTGCTCTTGATCGCCTGTGCCAACGTTGCCAACCTGGTTCTGGCACGCTCACGCGCTCGCTCACGCGAAATCGCCATCCGCCTAGCGATCGGCGCTGGCCGTGGCCGCTTGGTGCGGCAACTCATGATCGAGAGCCTGGTGCTGGCGTTTGTCGGCGCCGTCCTGGGTTGTGGACTCGGCTATTTCGGCATCCGCTTCCTCAGAACCATTCCGGTGCCTACCGATCTTCCCGTAGTTCTGGATTTCCAGATGGACACCAGGGTCATGTTGTTTAGCCTTGGCGTGGCCTTCGTGAGCGCGCTGATCTTCGGCCTCGCTCCGGCGTTGCAGGCGGGAAAGACCGATCTGGTCTCGACACTCAAATCGGCGGGCCTCACTTCAGTCGCCAAACGCCGCACCGTCGGGCGCAGCGCTTTGGTCGTGGCGCAAGTTGCCCTCTCGCTTGTCCTGCTGGTGGCGGCTGGCATGGTGCTGGACGGATTCCGCAACACGCTCGTCATGAGCCCCGGTTTCCGCACCGACCATGTCATGCTGATGGAATTGGATACGTCGTTTGTCCGCTACAGCGACGAAAAGTCGCGTGAATTCTATCGGACGGTAGTGGATCGTGCACGCGTTGTTCCCGGCGTCACGTCGGTGGCGTTGGCAGAAGCTATTCCCTTGATGCCTGCACAGCGGAGCATGTCGGTGATTCCAGACGGATATCAGGTCCCGAAAGGAGAGTCCACGGTAACGGTATTCGGGCAGGCAGTAGACGAGAACTATTTGTCGACGATGCGCGTCCCGCTCTTGCGCGGCCGCGGATTTACCTCCAACGACAAAGCCGGCACACGCCGAGTGGTGGTCGTTAATCAGGCGTTCGCCGAAAAATTTTGGCCGAACCAGGACCCAATCGGCAAGCGCGTGCGGCTGGATAAACGCGATGGGCCGGTGCTCGAAGTGGTCGGCATGACCACTACCGGACGCTATCTGTTTATTGGCGAGGCCCCGATTCCCTACATGTATGTTGCCTACGCGCAGCAGCCGAACAAGGGCATGACTGTGCTGGCTGAAACGAGCGGCAATGCGGCGGACCTGGCGGCGCCTTTACGCAATATCGTCCACTCGCTCGATGCCGATCTGCCCGTCTACAACGCGCGGCCGCTTTCCGTCGTTTATCACCAACGCAGCGTGTCGCTTTTGCTGCTGATTCTGCAATTAGTGGCCACGTTGGGACTGATCGGCCTTACGCTGGCTCTGATCGGCCTGTACGGCCTGGTGGCGTACTCGGCCAGCCGGCGAACCCAGGAGATCGGGATTCGCATGGCGCTCGGCGCGCGGCGCATGGACGTTCTGCGCATGGTGCTGCGCCAGGGATTGATACTGTCGGGCATCGGGATCGCGATCGGCTTAGCCGGGAGCGCGGCTGTGCGGAATTTGCTCGCGCTCGGGCTGGTCGGTCTCGGGATCGCCAGCCCGGCAGTCCTGGTGATAGTGCCGCTGATCCTGATTGTCGTCACCATGGCGGCGTGTATCGTGCCAGCGCGGCGAGCGTCGCTGGTGGACCCGATCCGCGCGCTGCGATACGAATAGGCTATTTCTGCGCGCCCGGCGGCCCGCCCCTATAATGATCCAGAGATGATCGCCACGCTACGGGGCAAGTTGATCGAAAAGCATCCTAACCAAGCCGTTGTCGAAGCGGGAGGTGTCGGCTATGACGTCGTGATCCCGATCTCGACGTTTTCGGCACTGCCGGACGTGGATGCGCAGGTGATGCTGCGGATCTACACACACGTCCGCGAGGATGCGTTCTCGTTATTCGGATTTTTCACCAGTGAAGAAAAGGCCGTCTTCGAGAAATTGATTTCTGTGAGCGGAATCGGTCCGTCGCTGGCGATCAAGGTGCTCTCCGGAATGGCTGTGACGGCGCTGATTCCCGCCATCCGCAACGGGCAGTGGGAACAGCTGGTGCGCATCCCTGGCGTCGGGAAGAAGACAGCCGAGCGCATCATCCTCGAACTGAAAGACAAGTTGGAAGGCATTGGACCGGCAGCGCCAGCGGGTCGAGGAGAAAAGCCGGCCCCGGCGCTTAGCGCGGTCGATCAGGACGTGCTGTCGGCGCTGGTGAACCTGGGATGCAATCGCGCATCAGCCGAATCGGCAGTTCGCGCGGCCAAGGACGAGGGCATGACCGCCGATTTCGAGCCTCTTTTTCGCCGAGCACTCGATCTGGTACGTTGAGCCGCGCTTGCTAACCTAGAACCACATGCGGGAGCACGGAATTGTTTCGCCCGCGGCCCTCGAAGGCGAAAGGCAGTTTGAGGCGGCACTTCGCCCCAAGCGGTTGGCCGACTTCACAGGGCAGGCGAAGCTCAAAGAAAATCTCGGCATCGCAATCGAGGCCGCCAAACAACGTGGCGAAGCGATGGATCATGTGCTGCTCTACGGCCCGCCCGGCTTGGGCAAAACGACGCTCGCCACCATCATCGCGGCCGAATTGGGCGTCGAGTGCGACCAGACGTCCGCTCCCATCCTGCAGAAGAAAGCCGACCTGACGGGCCTGCTGAGCCATATCCGAGCGCGCCAGGTTTTCTTCATCGATGAAATCCACCGTCTGCTTCCCGACGTCGAGGAGTTCCTCTACGCTGCGCTAGAAGACTTTCGGATGGACATCTTGGTCGGCACGGGACCCGGCGCTCGCACTCACTCCATGCCCATTCCTCACTTCACGGCGATCGGCGCAACCACGCGGCAGGGGTTGGTAAGCGCTCCCCTGCGCGGCCGCTTCGGGCTGGTGCTGCGGTTGAATCCTTACGGAGAGGAGGAACTTGCCGCGATCGTCATGCGGTCGGCCAAGCTTATCGGCGTCACGCTGGATCCCGATGGCGCCGAGGAAATCGCGCGCCGGAGCCGCGGCACGCCGCGCATCGCGAACCGTCTCCTGCGGCGGGTTCGTGACTATGCCCAGGTCCGCGCCGGCGGCCACATCGATCTTCAGGTCGCCAAAAGCGCGCTCGATCTTCTCGAAGTGGATCGCTTCGGCCTGGACGAGATCGATCAAAAGATCATGCTGACGCTGCTCGAAAAATACAGCGGCGGTCCGGTGGGCGTGAATACCATCGCGGCGTCCATCGATGAAGAGGCCGATACAATCGAGGAAGTCTACGAGCCGTATCTGATGCAGCTCGGCTTCATCGATCGCACTCCCCGCGGCCGTGTCGGCACGGATCGGGCGTTCGAATATTTCCAGATCCCGCGCAAAATGCGTGGCAACGTGCAGACGCCCCTGTTCTAGAGTGAAGACCGTTTACCTTTCGCTCGGATCGAACATCGGCGAGCGCGAGGCGTACTTGCGCCAAGCCGTGGAGCAATTGGAAGCGGCTGAAGTCCACGTTCTGCGCCGATCGTCAGTCTTCGAAACCGAGCCGCAAGATGTGAAGGACCAGGGCTGGTTTCTCAATGCCGTGATCGAGGCGGAGACCGAGCTGTTCCCTTTGCAACTCCTCGGACGGACTCAGCGAATCGAGCAAGAACTGGGACGTAGGCCCCAAAAGCGCGGCGGTCCGCGCACGATCGACATCGACCTTTTGCTTTACGGGAACGTTGTGATTCGCACTCCGCAGCTCGAGATCCCGCACCCGCGCATGACCATACGGCGCTTCGTGCTGGAGCCTCTGGCTCAGATTGCGCCCGATCTGCGTCTTCCCGTGACGGGACGTACGGTGCGCCAATTACTCGGCGAGATCCAGGGGCAACAACTGACCCAGACAAGTCTCACTTGGTGAGCAGCCACTTCTTGTGTTGCGGCGTCATTTTTTCGGCTGCGATTCGAAGCAACAGACGGGGCGCCGTTGCTCGCCAGGCGTCGAGAAAAGCAAGAACCTCGCGCGGCCGCTTCGGGTACGTCTCCTTCAAAATCCAACCGACGCCCTTCTGCACCATGTCGTCGGCATCGTGCCGAAGGAGCGTGCAGATCTCGAAAATGCCCTCGGTGCTACGTCCGGCTTTGGCTTCCTGGAGCAGCGCGACTGCGACGGCGCGCCGCCTCCATCGGTTGCGCGATTTGGTCCACTGCGCGAGCCTTTCGATCAACCGAGGCTGATTGCGGATCGCTCCGGCCAGCAGCCAGCTCGCAATCCCGTCACAGTGCGCCCAGTTGCGGACATATTGATTGAGCCATTTCTCGAACATCGCGAATTCGCGCTCGCCGAACTCTTTTGAAAAGCGCCGGTAGACATGACTGACGATGACGCCTTCCTCCAGCTTCCCGCTTTCCCAAAGCTCGACCATCAATCGGTCACGGTCCGCCTTCGGCCATTGCTTGATGTCGCGGTAGACGGCGCTCTGGATCGCGTGCAGCTTGTGGCTGCGGACGCCATATGGATCGACCTGCTCGCGAAAGAAATTGCGGACACCCGCCGCGAAATCGGGTTCGGCGGCCTCGCGCAGCTGACGCCGCAGCTCGTTGAGCACCTGCGCGACGGAATCACTCATTCGCCGCGGCATCGGCCAGCGACTCTGGCTGCGCGGATCGCCGCCACACGAAATAAACCGGAATGCCAGTGGCGATGAACGCGAGCCCAGCTAGCGCGGGCAAGGGCCTGGTCACGACAGTGTTCACCAGGAACCATACTGCGACCGCAAGAAAAAGCACCGGGGTCACGGGATAGCCCCACATGCGATACGGACGCGGCATCTCTGGTCGAGTCCTGCGAAGAATCATCAGGCCCAGCACCATCAGCGCGTACGAAACCCAGATCGCGAACATCGCATAATCGGCCAACGATTCGTACGTTCCGCTGAGCAGCAGCACGATCGACCAGACCGCTTGCGCAGCGATCGAAAAGCCGGGCGTTCGGAAACGCGGATGAACTTCCCCGAATCGCCGGAAAAATAGGCCGTCGCGAGCTTGCGCGAAGTAGATGCGTGGGCTGGTGAGGAAAGCTCCGTTAAGCGTGCCGGTGATCGACAGGAGAATGATGAGCGATACCAGAGTACCGCCGGGAGGCCCCAGCGCTCGTTCCGCCGCCGATGCGCCGACGTGGTCGCTCGCTGCAATCTCGGGAATCGACAGGACGCGCAAGTATGCCGCATTCGCGAGCGTGTAAATTGCGATGACAATCGCCAGGCCGAACACGAGCGACCAGAGTATGTTCCGCTGCGGGTTCTTGATCTCGCCCGCCACAAAACTCACCGAGATCCAACTGTCGTACGCCAGCAAGCATGCGATCGCTGCTGTCCCGAATTGCCCTAGCGATAAAGCCGATTCACCCAAACCCGATGGCGATGCCGCATGCTCGCGATACAGCAACCCGCACCCGATGATAATTAGCAGGCCGGCGATCTTGGCGGCCGTGAACCCCTTTTGAACCGCTGCACCGGCGCGGACACCCCGATAGTTCACAGCGGCGAACACAACGATGACGGCCACTCCCAGCATCTTCGACTCCCACGGACCGATGGGAACGAAATAGGAGACGTAAAGAGCCAGTGTCACCGCGAGCCACGAAACCTGCGCCGTCCGTCCGACGACGAACATCGTCCAGCCATAGAGGAATCCGCCCAGGGGTCCATACATCTCTCGGAGGAAAACATACTGGCCGCCCGTAGCAGGAATGGCCGCGCCCAATTCCGCGCAGGCCAGCGCGCCGAAAAAGGAAACGACACCGGCGAGAATCCACAGCGAGAGAATGGCTGCGCGCGAGTCCAGACTGCGTGCCACCAGATTCGGAACGACAAAGATCCCGCCACCGATAATCATCCCGACCACGATGGCAAGGGCATCGAGAAACCCCAGCTTCCGTTCGAGTCCCACGCTCATTCGCGGCAAATCCCTCGCTTGCTCGCTCGGATAAATCGCACCAGGTGGCGCGTGTGCTCGCTATCGAATTCGGTCTCAATCCGACGCAGCGCCTCTTCCAAGTTGAGCTTCGACCGGTAGAGGATCTGGTAGGCCTTTTTCAGAATCGCGATCTGTTCACGCGTAAAACCCGCGCGCCGAAGCCCGACCAGGTTCAAGCCGGCGGCCGACACGCGGTAGCCGGAATAACTAAAGAACGGAGGCAGATCGCTGTTCACTCCTGCGTTGCCCGCCACCATCGCCAGCCGCCCGATCTTGGAATACTGATGCACACCCACGCCGCCCGATACGAAAGCCTGGTCCTCCACCTCCACGTAGCCCGCAATCAACGCGCAGCTTGCAATCACGCATTGACTCCCGATCCGGCAATTGTGCGCGATGTGGCCGGACGTCATGATGTAGTTTCCATCACCGATTTCCGTGACGCTCTCCGGCTGCGTTCCGCGCGAAATCGTGTAGTGCTCGCGGATGACGTTGTCGTTTCCGATCCGCAGATAGCTGCGCTGGCCCTTGAAATTCTTGTCGAGAGGATCGGTGCCGAGCGCCGTCCCCGCGGAAATCTGATTGCGCTCGCCGAGCGTGGTCCAGCGTTTCACGAACACATGCGGTTCAAGCCTAGTGCATGCGCCGATGACTACATCATGCTCGATCACGGCGTACTCGCCGACGATGACCTGCGGCCCGACCTGCGCGTCCGGATGCACACGCGCGGTCGGCGCAATCATCGCCGAAGGATCAATCGGCATAAGTTTGTATGATACAGGGGTAACGAGCGGCAAGCGGGAGGCGGGTTGCGCGTCAAAGAAATTGCAGAATACTTGAAAGCTCCTTACGAGGGCGAGCCGGATCGCGAAATCAGCGGGGCGGCTGCGTTGGACACCGCCACGGCAACGGACTTGTCGTTTGTCGGGAACCGAAAGGCCGCTGCGGCGGCCAGCGAATCTTCCGCCGGCTGCCTCCTGGTTCCCCCTGACTTCCCGAAAGGCCGTACGCTGATCCGCGTCCGTGATCCTCGGGCGGCATTTGCTGCCGCGATCTCGCTCCTATACCCGGCGCCAACTCGTCCGACCGGTGCTCACCCGACCGCTGTGATCGACGCCTCCGCGCACGTCTCTCCGTCAGCTTATATCGGCCCACACTCGGTCGTCGGCCCGCGAACCACCATCGGCAATCGTTCTCAACTTGGCGCCGGCTGCGTCATCGGCGACGGCGTTTCCATCGGCGCAGACTGCATTCTTCATCCCAACGTCGCGATTTACGCCAACGTGACCATCGGCGACCGTGCAACTCTGCACTCTGGCTGCGTCCTGGGCGCTGACGGGTTTGGCTTTGTGCGCACAGGCGACCACTACCAAAAATTTCCTCAAATCGGCCGCGTAGCCGTCGGCAACGACGTCGAGATCGGCGCTAACTCCTGCGTCGACCGCGCCGCGTTAGGCGTCACTGAAATCGGAGATGGCACAAAGCTCGACAACATGGTGCACATCGGGCACAACTGCAGGATCGGACGTCATGTGGTAATCGCGGCGCAAACCGGACTGTCGGGCGGCGTGGTCGTCGAGGATTTCGCGGTAATTGGCGGACAGGTAGGCATCGGCGACAAGGCCCGCATTGAAACGGAAGCCGTGCTCGGATCCGGCTGCGGCATTCTCACGTCGAAGATTGTCCGTAAGGGCCAAGTCGTCTGGGGTACTCCGGCGCGTCCGTTGAAGGACCACTTGGAGCAGTTGGCGAACCTGGCGCGATTACCCGAGCTACGCGAAGAAGTGCGCGAACTCCAACAGCGAATACACGAGCAAAGTAAAGAAGAAGCCGAAAAAGCTTAGGATGCGCTGGCGGCCGAACTGATCGGCTTGCGAACAGTCGATGCGGCGTCTTCGAGAATCTCCTCCGTGCGCCTGACCAGATCCTGCATCCGCAGGAGCTGTTGCCGGGCATGCAGTTGATCCGGAGGCAGCGTCATCTCCAGGTAGTAAGCGATCGCTTCGATGGAGCTAAGAGGCTGGCGTAATTCGTGGACAAGATCACGTATGGCTTCGGTCGCAGCCGGACCGGGAGTCGATGTTTTCACGTAAACCGGTGATTCAACCAGGATCGCGGACGCAACAGCGGGCATGTTTATCACGAACCTTTCACGACACTCCGTTCCCACCTTAGCGGAGGCAGCAGTATGAGAATGAGGGCGCAGTGATTTTTATACCGCCAAATTCCTCTATTAGTCAAGGGAACTGCGCGTATTCTTTTCAATCCACGCGGGAAATTCTTCAGAGTGATCTAGGACACGTTCCCACGTTCCGCCTCCGCTTCACTTACTCGAAACCTCGTGCGTTCGTTTATGTCATAGGTAATTGCTTCTCTAACAACATAGACTTACTCTCGGTTAGTGAAGACGCTGGAGAACCAGGCTGACAAGCACGAATTGCTACGGCGGCTCGCAACGATTCATCGCGAGAGCGCGAGTCGATGGGGACGCATGTCCGCATCGCAAATGATCGCGCACCTGAAGGACGCCTTCGAGATGTCTATGGGATTGCGCCGAGTCTCCCCTGTGCGCGTTCCATATCCGCGCAGGGTGTTGCAATGGACGGCCCTTTGGGTCCCCATACCGTGGCCTCATGGTTTTCCAGCTGCGCCGGAGCTGAACCAGGAAGTCAGCGGCACGCCGCCTCAAGAGTTCGGCGCCGATGTGCGCGACTTGGCGGCGCTGATCGAACGCTTCACCCGCCGGCCGCGCGACTTCGAATGGTGCCCTCATCCTCACTTCGGCGCGATGAGCGAGCGCGGTTGGATGCGCCTGGGCTACCTGCACACCGATCATCACTTCCGCCAGTTCGGAGCTTGATCTTCGGGCTTTGGCCAGCCGGTTGCAGCGGATCGCTCGAAAGCGATACACTCAGTCTGCTTAGGCACTCGGAAAACCGCCAAAGCGCAAAGGGAGGCAACAATGAAAAAAGCAATCGTTGGCTTCGGACTACTGGCTGCTTTCGCGTTGAGCGCGACTGCTGCCGACGTTACTGGTTACGTCATCGATCAATCGTGCGCCGACAAGCCCGCAATGCGGGGCAATGTGCAATGCGCCCAGACCTGCATCAAGCGCGGCAGTCCGGCGGTGCTAGTCACCGACGAAGGCAAGGTGTACAAATTTGCCGATCAGGCCAAGGTCGTCGAACAGGCCGGTAAGAAAGTCACCGTGAGCGGCAAGGTCGATGGCGACACGATCACCGTTGAGAGCGTGAAGTAAGTTTCGTGGCAAAGGATGAGGCGAAGCTCCGCCTCATCCTTTCTCCTGGCAGCATCTAACCGCACCATCACGGTGATTCCAGGCTGAAATTTACCGAAAACCCCTCCGAAATTTTGTAGAGCGAAATGTCCGCTGTTCAATCGTCCTCTAATGTATGTGGAGGGCTTGTGCTGAAAGGTGCGCTACAGACAATTAGCTTATGTTTCATCTTGTTCGGCGGAATAATTCAAGCAAAAGATGATGGTTTCAATGGAAAGTGGGTCTTGGACCACCATGAAACTCAACCGAACGACTGTCCCAAGAAACTCGAAACCGCCATCAAGCAAGATGGATCAGGTCTCACTTTCGAGAACCGGTTTCAAGAACCCGAAACCGGCGTCGTTCCTCTCTTGTATCTTGGCGTGATGACGACCAAGCTTCATCTGAGCTCCGATGGCCAGAGCCAGGAAAACACCATCGGCCCCTTCCAGATGTCCTCTAAGAGCACAGTGGACGGCAAGGAAATCAAGACCGAATGGACTGCAATCCTGGAGGGCGGCCAACTGCAAGGCCAGTGGACTCACCGCCTGTCGGATGATGGCAAGCACCTCACTTGGGAGATCAAACAGACTCCCGCCGACGGCGGCCAGGGGCGTCAAGTCATACTCTATTTCGTGCGGAAGTAGGCAAGGCCGTGCGCTACCATCTTGTAGATGAAACTGCAGGATCGCGTAGCGATCGTCACTGGCGGCGGCACCGGAATCGGCCGCGGAATCTCGGAAATGTTTGCGCGCGCCGGCGCGAAAGTCGCGGTGAATTATAGCCGTTCGCGCGAGGACGCCGAGCAAACCGTCGCAGCGATAGCGTCGGCCGGAGGCACTGCCATTGCAGTTGCGGCGGATGTCTCGCGCGACGCGGATGCCCGGTCTCTGATGGAACGTGTTTCGAGTGAGTTCGGCCGTGTGGATGTGCTTGTCAATAACGCCGGCTGGAGCACACGCATCCCCCACGAGCGCTTGGAGGATCTCACGGACGAAATCTGGGATCGCACGCTGAACACAAACCTGCGGGGGGCGTTTTATTGCATGCGCGCGGCAGTGCCCTATTTGAAGAAGCAGACCGGTTCATCGATCATCAACATTGCGTCGGTCGCCGGCCTTACCGGACAAGGCAGTTCGATCGCCTACGCCGCATCGAAGGGCGGCATGCTTACCATGACCAAGTCCTTCGCGCGCGTGCTGGCGCCGGATGTCCGCGTCAACGCGATCGCGCCGGGTTTTGTACGCACGCGGTTCGCCGGCTGGCCCGCCTCGGCGTTCGATCAGGGTGAAGAGATGACGCCCACGAAGAAACTTGCCACCCCCGAAGAAATCGGAGCCCTCGCAGTGTATTTGGCGTCCGACGATGTGCCCATTACTGGACAAACCATCGAGATGGACGGTGGCTTGGCGGCGCTGGGGCCGCCCAGAAGTTGATGCGGTCGAGGTAGCATGAAGGACAATGAGCATTTCCAGGCTTTCGCTCTTCGTGTTGGTGTTCGCCGCCGCGGCTGCTCCGGCCGGTAAGTTTGCACTTACCATCGACAATCTGATGCGCGGCCCTGGGCTGTACGGCTACGAGCCGGCGTCGGTCCGGTGGTCAGGCGATGGCGCGCACCTCTATTTTCAGTGGAAACAGGCGAGTGATCCCGTAAACAAAGATCTTGATACATATGTCGTCGATCGCAGTGGATCCGGATTGCGCAAGTTACCGGAAGACGAGGCGAAGCTTGCTCCTCCGATCGGAGGAACCCCTACTCTCGACAAGAACCGGACTACCTACGCGCGCGATGGCGACATCTTCCTGTACGACGCGACCACGGGGCAGACACGCCAGATCACCAAGACCACGGATATCGAATCGGATCCGCGCTTCACGCACGATGGCCGGCGGATCGCCTTCACGCGCGGAAACAATCTGTACGCGATCTCGCTCGATTCGGGCGCGCTCGAGGAGTTGACCAGCATCCAGGGACCGGGAACTCCTGGTACGCCCGGGCAATCGGGACCGGCTGGCGGTCGCGGAGGCCGTGGTGGAGGAGCGCAAACGGGCGGAGGCGGACGTGGTGCGAGCGATGAAGAGCAGAAGGGGACCGATAGCCAGGAGTTTCTTAAAAAACAGGAAAAGGAACTCCTCGAAGTAATCCGCGAGCGCGCCGCCAAGCGCGAAGAAGACGAAGCGCGCCGCAAGCGGGAGCACCCCCGGAAGCCCTTCAATCTAGTGGCCAATCAGGGTGTCGCCTGGATCGAGCTGTCGCCGGACGAAAAGTTCGCTCTCGCCGGAGTCACCGATCCGGCGCCAGGTGCATCGGCAAAGAACACCATCGTTCCCAACTTCATCACTGAGTCGGCTTACACCGAGGAAATCTCGGGCCGCACAAAGGTCGGCGATAACGAGCGGCACACTAGGATCGCGATTCTTAACGTCGAGTCGGGTGAAGTGAAATGGGTGGATCATGGGCAGAAGGATCGCGCGGTCGATTTGTCGAGGCCCATCTGGTCGGATGATGGATCGAAGGCCGTACTGCAGGCGCGAGCCGCGGACAACAAGGATCGCTGGATTCTTGCGCTCGACGAAAATTCCGGGAAAACCCGCACAATCGCGCACGATCATGACGACGATTGGGTGGACGGGCCGGGCGCCTTCACCCTCGGCTGGATGAAAGGCGATCGCGACATCTACTTCCAATCGGAGCGCACCGGGTACTCGCATCTGTACACGGTTTCCTTCGACGGCGGCGACGCGAAGCCGCTGACGTCAGGCAAGTGGGAAGTAACTAGCGTTGCCCTGCCGCGCGACAAGAGCCGGTTCTTTTTAGTAACGAGCGAGGCCGATCCCGGTGAGCACAACGTCTACGAGATGAACGCCGAGGGCGGCCCGCGGACGCGTCTTACTTCCCTGCCCGGCGGGCACACGTTTGTACCCTCGCCCGACGGCACCTGGTTCGCCGACATTTATTCGTACACGACCAAGCCTCCTGAGCTGTATGTGCAGGAAACGCGGGCGGGTGCACCCGCGGCGAAGCTGACCTCATCGCCTGCGCCGGACTTCTGGGAGTATCCATGGTTGGATGCGCCGATCGCCGAATTCAAGGCCCGTGACGGCGCGATGGTCCGGGCGCGGGTATTCAAACCGGTCAACTTCGCGCGCGGCGGCCCGGCGGTGATTTTCGTGCACGGCGCAGGATACCTGCAAAACGTGCATCGCGCCTGGACGTCGAGCTACGCGCACGAGTACCTGTTCCATAATCTGCTGCGCGAGCACGGCTACATGGTGATCGATATCGACTACCGCGCCTCGGCGGGCTACGGCCGCGATTGGCGTACGGCGGTCTACCGGCACATGGGCGGAAAGGATCTGGACGATCAAGTAGACGCCGCGCACTGGCTGGTTTCGCAGCATGGCGTGGATCCGAAGCGGATTGGGATTTACGGCGGGAGCTACGGCGGGTTTATTACTTTGATGGCGATGTTCACGCAGCCGGATGTGTTCGCTGCCGGCGCCGCATTGCGCCCGGTCGTGGATTGGGCGAACTACAACAACGGCTACACCTCGAACATCCTGAACCCGCCGCAGAAAGACGCTGAGGCGTACAAGCAGTCCTCACCGATTTACTTCGCGCAGGGACTGAAGGGCGCGCTGTTGATCTGCCACGGCATGGTAGACACGAACGTCCACTTCCAGGACACCGTGGAGCTGGTGCAGAAGTTGATCGAACTGCGGAAGACGAACTGGAGTGTCGCGATGTACCCGGTCGAGAATCACGGCTTCGTCGAGCCGACCAGCTGGGCGGACGAATACAAGCGAATTTTTGATTTATTCGAGAAGAATCTAAAACCACGCACCTAGGTCGGCGGAGCCATGTCGAACCCGACTAATTGTGGCCGTTCTGCTTGCGTTCGAGACTCTAACCCACCGTTCCAGGTCGGCGATTCCGCTTGTCGCGATCCAACAGCAGCCGATCCGTATCCTCGCACCATTTTGTCATTCGAGTGAGTCCAGCGTGCGCCGGTCTGAAGCAACCCGCCTTGTCGGGACACCCTAATTTCCACAACCTCGGTCCGCTTGTTCATCTGCCGGAAGCGGTCTTGCATTTCTCTATGCAGACTTTCACTGACACTAGAAATCAACTGCGTCAGGTGCTCCGATAGCTATTTAAATCGCTGATCAAGTTCGGCGTCCATCAATTTAGCAAAACCAAACGGCAAGCTACTAAACTTTTCCTTGAGGCCGCGCACCTAGGCTGCCAGGGGCGTGCTCGAAAGGATTGACTACGGTCAAATCGCCGAACTCGCGCCCAGACTGAAAATCCTCGCTGAGCAGCCAGCGGCAGCGGGCCCGCTCGGCTGCGGCGACTATCATCGAGTCCCAGAACGAGATCTTCGCCTGATCGCTCCAGAACCACGCGCGTTCGAGCAGTCCGAGTGTGACGTCCGGCGGATGCCATTCCGACCAGGCAACGACCGCTAAGCGAACATAATACGGCGGAACTCGCATCTTAAGAATTGCATTTGAATAGAATTCCTCGAGGACTTGCCAGCTAACGTGCGGCACGGCGCTCTGCCAGAGCCAATCCAGCCAAGCCTCCGCATGACGCTGTTTTTGTTCGTTGCGCGTGTCGTGAGCGTAGAGAAGAACGTCGGAGTCGACGAAGTATCTATCGTCGCCGTTCATGAGCTTCTTCTCGCGTCATGCGTTTGGAAGCATCAATCGACCCTCCGAGGTCGCGCGGAAGTTTCTTCCACTGTTCGTAAGCCCGCCAGTAGGAATCCGAAGCGCGACGCTCACGGTCGAGCAGGCGCGCGATCAATTTTGAGACGGAGATGTCCTCGTCCGCAGCCTTCCGGCGAGCCCAATGGGCGAGATCTTCGTCGAGGCTGACCGTGACATTTTTCACGATTCCAGTGTAACACGAATCTCGTGCAAAGAGCTAAATATAAGAAAAGCCGGGCCCTCTTTCAGGAGGGACCGGCTCGAGAGAACTCTATTCCGCTAGCGTTTCTTCGCCTGGCTCCTCGCTCAATCCGCCGGCGTAGATGCTGCGGGCTTCGTCTTCGTAACCGCCGAGATCGCCTCCGAGCGCTACCTCTTCTGCGATGGGCTCTTCTTCGACCACATCCTCGCCTGCGATCTTGACCGCGCGATAGTATTCCATGCCGGTTCCGGCTGGAATCAGGCGGCCCATGATGACGTTTTCCTTCAGACCGCGGAGGTAATCGACCTTGCCGTTGATGGCGGCTTCAGTCAGCACGCGCGTGGTCTCCTGGAAGGACGCCGCCGAGATGAACGAGTCGGTTGAGAGCGACGCTTTAGTGATGCCGAGCAGCACCGGCTTGCCGGTCGCCGGGCGCCCGCCCGCCTCCACCACGCGCGCGTTCTCTTCGCGGAACTTGAATTTATCGACGACTTCCTCAGGCAGAAACTCCGTATCGCCGATGTCGTCGACTTTGACCCAGCGCATCATCTGGCGCGAGATCACTTCCAGGTGTTTGTCGTTGATGTTGACGCCCTGCAGACGGTAAACTTCCTGGATTTCGTTCACCAGGTATTTCTGCAGTTCCTTTTCGCCGAGCACGGCCAGGATGTCGTGCGGATTACGCGGGCCATCCATTAGCGGATCGCCAGCCTTCACGCGCTCGCCTTCCTGGACGTTGATGTGCACACCGCGTGGGATCGCGTATTCCTTCTGCTCCCCGTCGTCGGCTGTGATCGAGATCTTGCGCATGCCCTTGGCCACTTCACCGTACTTCACCACGCCGTTGATCTCGGCGATGATGGCTGTTTCACGCGGCTTGCGGGCTTCGAACAGTTCCACCACGCGCGGCAGACCGCCCGTGATGTCCTTGGTTTTGGTGGTCGCACGCGGAATCTTAGCGAGCACGTCGCCGGCATGGACCATGTCTTCGTGGCTCACCATCAGGTGGGCATGAGTCGGCATCAGGTAGCGCTTTTCTTCCGATCGCGACCCGCCTTCGGGCCGCACGATGATGGTCGGAACGCGCTTTTCGTCGGGCGCATCCGTCACCACCCACTGCGACATACCGGTGATTTCGTCCACCTGTTCTTGAAGTGTGATGCCTTCGGACAGATCTTTAAAATGCACCTTGCCGCTGACTTCGGTCAGAATCGAGAACGTGTAGGGGTCCCACTCGAGCAGAATGTCGTTGATCTTGACCTTCGCTCCATCTTCGAACAGAACCTTCGCCCCATAGACGACCGGATAGCGTTCCTTTTCGCGGCCCTTGTCGTCGATGATCGCCATGATGCCGTTGCGGTTCATCGCGATCAGCTCGTTCTTGGCGTTGCGAACCGTGACGATGTTGAGGAACTTCACGAAACCATCGGACTTCGCATCCTGCTTCGACTGTTCGCTCGATCCGGTCGCGGTACCGCCGACGTGGAACGTGCGCATGGTGAGCTGCGTTCCCGGCTCGCCGATGGACTGCGCCGAAATGATGCCGACCGCCTCCCCGCGCTCCACCATCCTTCCGGTCGCCAGATTGCGGCCGTAACAGAGCTGGCAGACGCCACGCTTCGATTCGCAGGTGAGCACCGAGCGGATCTTCACGCGTTCGATACCGGCGGCCTGGATCGCGCCGGCCAGGTCTTCAGTAATTTCCTGGTTCAGACCGACAATTAAGTTGCCTTCGTAATCGTGCTGGTCTTCGAGCGCCACGCGGCCGACGATTCTGTCTCGAAGGGGCTCGATGATTTCACCCGATTCGATAATCGGTTCGACATAGATGCCGTCGGAGGTGCCGCAGTCGGTTTCGGTAACGATCACGTCCTGCGCCACGTCGCAGAGGCGGCGGGTCAGATAGCCCGAGTCTGCCGTCTTCAACGCGGTGTCGGCCAGACCCTTTCGGGCACCGTGCGTTGAAATGAAGTACTGCAACACGTCGAGGCCTTCGCGGAAATTCGCCGTAATGGGCTGCTCGATGATTTCGCCCGAGGGCTTGGCCATCAAGCCGCGCATACCGGAGAGCTGGCGGATCTGCTGCTTCGATCCGCGCGCGCCCGAGTCAGCCATGATGTAAATCGGGTTGAGGTAGCGGCCGGTCCGGTCGTCTTCTTCCATCGACTTGAACATTTCGTCCGAGACGCGTTCGGTAACCTTGGACCAGATTTCGATAATCTTGTTGTACTTTTCGCCCTGCGTGATGGCGCCTTCCTGATACTGGTTGCCGACCTCGATGACGGCCTTCTCAGCATCGCGCACGAGCTTCGCTTTTTCGCCGGGAACGACCATATCGTCGATACCGATCGAAATGCCGGCGCGGGTTGCATAGAGGAAGCCGAGTTTCTTCACTTCATCGAGCATCTGCACCGTGGTCGGAAGGCCGAATTTGAGGTACGCGTACTGAACGAGCTGGCTCAAGCCTTTTTTCTTGAGCAGACCGTTCACGAACGGCATGTCTTCCGGCAGCACGTCGTTTAGAATCACGCGCCCGACCGTGGTGTCCATGTACTGCTTGTTGAATTCGATCGGCTCGGTGTGCAGAACGTTCTGGTTGTCGAACGCCTTAGCAAGATCGATCACCTTGCCGGTGAAGCGGAGCTTGATGGGCGTCAGAGTTTCCACTTCACCCATTTCGAGTGCGATCAGAACGTCATCGGTCGATGCGAAGGTGCGGCCCTCGCCCTTAGTGCCAGGACGGGCTTTGGTCAGGTAGTAGAGGCCGAGCACCATGTCCTGCGTGGGGACTGCGATGGGCGATCCATGCGCGGGCGACAGGATGTTATTCGAAGAAAGCATCAACGTCGATGCTTCGATCTGCGCTTCGGGCGACAGCGGAATGTGGACCGCCATCTGGTCGCCGTCGAAGTCGGCGTTGAACGCGGTGCAAGTCAGCGGGTGCAGCTTGATGGCCTTGCCTTCGACGAGCACGGGCTCGAAAGCCTGAATACCCAGTCGGTGCAGCGTGGGAGCGCGGTTGAGCAGAATGGGATGGTCCTTAATGACTTCTTCGAGGATGTCCCACACCACCGGGTCCTGCTGCTCCACCAATTCTTTGGCCTGCTTGATGGTGGTGCAATGGCCGCGCTGCTCCAAACGATGATAGATGAATGGCTTGAACAGTTCGAGCGCCATCTTCTTCGGCAGACCGCACTGATTCAACCGCAGTTCGGGACCAACGACAATCACGGATCGGCCGGAGTAGTCGACGCGCTTGCCGAGCAGGTTCTGACGGAAGCGGCCCTGCTTGCCTTTGAGCGTGTCGGAGAGAGACTTCAGCGGACGATTGTTAGCGCCGCGCAGCACACGTCCACGCCGTCCGTTGTCGAACAACGCGTCGACGGCTTCCTGGAGCATGCGTTTCTCATTGCGTACAATCACGTCGGGCGCATGCAGCTCGATCAGCTTCTTCAGCCGGTTGTTGCGATTGATAACGCGCCGATACAAGTCGTTGAGATCGGAGGTAGCAAATCGGCCGCCATCCAGAGGAACGAGCGGACGCAGTTCCGGCGGAATGACCGGAATCACGTCGAGGATCATCCACTCGGGCTTGTTTCCCGACTTGCGGAAGCTCTCGACCACGCGCAGACGTTTCGCATACTTCAGCTTCTTCTGCTGCGAAACCTCGGTCTTCATCTTTTCGCGGATTTCGAGGCTGAGATCCTCCACCGCGACTTTCTTGAGCAGCTCTTTAATTCCCTCGGCGCCCATCATGGCGACGAATTTGCCCGGGAAATCCTGATCGAGCTGTCGCTTGCGCTCGTCAGTGATCACTTCGCCGCGCTTCAGCTCGGCCACTTCACCGGGATCGACTACAACGAACGCTTCGAAATAGAGCACGCGCTCGAGTTCACGCAGCGTGATGTCGAGCAGGTAGCCGATGCGGCTCGGCAGGCCCTTGAAGAACCACACGTGCGAACAGGGGCTCGCAAGCTCGATGTGTCCCAGGCGCTCGCGGCGTACGCGGGAGAGCGTCACTTCGACGCCGCATTTGTCGCAAATTACGCCGCGGTGCTTCATGCGCTTGTACTTGCCGCACAAGCACTCCCAGTCGGCGATTGGGCCGAAGATTCGCGCGCAGAACAACCCGTCGCGTTCGGGTTTGAACGTCCGGTAGTTGATGGTCTCCGGCTTGGTCACCTCGCCATGCGACCAGCTTCGGATTTTTTCCGGCGATGCGAGAGAAATCCGGATGGAATCGAAATCGGCGATCAAATTTGCTCTGTCGTAGGGAGAGGAACGGTACATTATTTCTCCTTGTCCAATTCTTTCGACACAGGTTCTTAGTCAGCCGCGAGGGCCGTGTCGGCCATTTCGCGCGGCTTCTTCATCAACTCGACGTCCAGACACAGCGATTGCAACTCGCGGATCAGAACGTTGAACGATTCGGGCACGCCGGGCTCCGCGGCGGCCTCACCCTTCACGATTGCTTCATAGATTTTTGCGCGCCCATAGACGTCGTCTGACTTCGCGGTCAGCAGTTCCTGCAGAACGTAAGCCGCGCCGTACGCCTCGAGCGCCCACACTTCCATCTCGCCGAAGCGCTGTCCGCCAAACTGCGCTTTGCCGCCAAGCGGTTGCTGCGTGATCAGCGAGTACGGTCCGATGGAACGCGCGTGGATCTTGTCGTCCACGAGGTGCGAAAGCTTCAGCATGTAGATGTAGCCCACCGTGACCGGCTGCTCGAAAGCCTGCCCCGAGATCCCGTCCCAGAGCTGAACCTTGCCCGAACTCGGCAGATTCGCCTCCTTGAGCTCCAGCTTGATCTCCTTCTCGGTGGCTCCATCGAACACCGGCGTGGCGAAGTGCAGCCCGAGCGCCTGCGCTGCCCAGCCGAGGTGCGTTTCGAGAATTTGGCCGACGTTCATACGTGACGGAACGCCCAGAGGGTTCAGAACAATCTCGACTGGCGTGCCATCGGGCAGATATGGCATGTCCTCTTCAGGAACAATGCGCGCGATCACGCCCTTGTTGCCGTGCCGGCCAGCCATCTTGTCGCCGACCGATAGCTTGCGCTTCATCGCGATGTAGCACTTGACGAGTTTGATCACGCCCGGCGGAAGCTCGTCGCCCTTGCGGAGCTTGGCAATCTTTTCTTCGGTGATCTTTTCGAGAACGGCGATCTGGCGCGAGGTCATCTCCTCGATTTCGTCGATCTGCTCGTTCAACCGGACGTCTTTGTTAGAGAACTTGACGCGTTTCAGATCGCGGGCGCGGAGTTTCTCCACCACGTCGCGCGAGAGCAGGACGCCCTTAGAAATCAGTTTCTTGTTGGTCTTTTCGTCGTGCAAGTCGGCCAGGACTTCCTTGCCTTCCAGCAGATCGTTCAAACGCTTGGCGCGCTCATCGTTCAGAATGCGCTTCTCGTCTGCCAGGTTGCGGTGCAGACGCTCGACCTGAAATTCCAAAATCGCTTTGGAGCGTTCGTCGAGATCCGCACCCTTGCGCGAGAATACCTTGCAATCCACCACCGTGCCTTCGATTCCCGGCGGGCAGTAGAGCGAAGCATCTTTCACATCGCCGGCCTTCTCACCGAAGATCGCGCGCAGCAGCTTCTCTTCAGGGGTCAACTGCGTTTCGCCCTTCGGAGTCACTTTGCCGACCAGGATGTCGCCCGGACGCACAGTGGCGCCGATTCGAATGATCCCGCTTTCGTCCAGATTGCGGAGGAACGCTTCGGCGATATTCGGAATATCGCGCGTGATTTCCTCAGGACCCAGTTTGGTGTCGCGTGCCTCGATCTCGAACTCTTCGATGTGGATCGAGGTGTAATAATCTTCTTTCACTAGCTTCTCGGACACGACGATCGCGTCTTCGAAGTTGTACCCGCGCCACGGCATGAACGCGACCAGCACGTTGCGGCCGAGCGCCAGCTCGCCCTGATCGGTGCAAGGGCCGTCAGCCAGCACGTCGCCCTTTTTCACCCGCTGGCCCTGATGCACAATAGGCTTCTGACTAATGCAGGTGTTCTGGTTCGACCGCTTGAACTTGGTGAGCTGGTAGATGTCCGCGCCCACTTCGCGGGAGAGCTGGCCTTCGTGCGCCGCGCCTTCCACGCGAACGATGATGCGCTCGCTATCCACGGAGTCCACGATGCCGGCGCGCTTGCACAGCACCACCGCGCCCGAATCGCGGGCCGTTACGTACTCCATGCCCGTGCCCACGTACGGAGCGTCGGCGCGCAGCAGCGGCACCGCCTGGCGTTGCATGTTCGATCCCATGAGCGCGCGGTTCGCATCGTCATTCTCAAGGAACGGGATCAAACTCGCGGCCACTGAGACCAATTGCTTCGGGCTGACGTCGATGTATTCGATTTCGTCCCTCGGCTTGAGCACGAAGTTGCCGGCCTGGCGCGCGTTGCACAGGTCGGGCACGATGTGGCCCTTCTCGTCGAGCGCCACGTTGGCCTGCGCGATGGTCCACTTGTCCTCCTCCCAAGCCGAGAGGTACTCGCAGTGGGCTTCGTATTCGCCCGCCTGTTTCTTGGCCGCCAGCTTCCGGTTGGCGGATTCGGCTTCGGCGCGGCTCAGAATGTCGCCCACTTTGTAATCGGTGTCGCCGGGATTTAGAACCTTGACTTCATCCGACACAACG
>DASQJA010000030.1:0-14250 GCA_035631275.1 Bryobacteraceae bacterium | reverse complement strand
TGGGATCGGCGGCGGCCGTCGTTGCCGTGCTGATCTTCAGCATGACCCCGACCGTGCTCGCACACGCCGGCCTTTCGACCACCGATATGGGAGTGACGGCGTGCATCGCGGCAGCGCTCTATGCGTCGCTGAGGCTGGTGGAAGAGCCGAACGTGAAAACGTCGGCATGGTTCGCTCTGGCGATGGCGCTGATGGTGCTTTCGAAGTTCTCGGCGTTAGTTTACTTTCCGGCCGCGATCGCGCTGGCCTTCGCAGCGTGGTATTGGATCGCGCGTCCGCAGTTGAGCGCGGTCATTTCGAAAGCGAGCCGATGCGTTCCGTGGTTGGCGCCGTCGGCGGTTCTAGCGTTCTTAATCGTTTGGGCTGGCTACCGGTTTTCGTGGGGAAAGAATCCGTATCTTCCCTTTCCCGCGCCGTTTCCCGAGCTCTTTGCGGGAATTCAGGCGGTGGGGGGTCACAATACTGAGGGCCATCTGTCTTACCTCTTCGGCGATCTCAGAATGACCGGGTGGTGGTATTTCTTCCCGGTACTGCTGGCGGTGAAGCTTCCATTGGCGATGCTGGCGCTGATCGTGATCGGGCTCCGGAAATTCCCAAAGCTGCGATCGCACGGCTGGATTTTCCCGATTGTGATCGCGATGCCCCTCGGGATGCTCGCCGTCGCGATGGCGGCACGCATCAATATCGGTCTTCGACACATTCTTCCGATTTTTCCTTTTCTCGCGATCATAGCCGCAGCGGGCGCCGTCTGGCTCGCCGAAGCATCGCGCAAACAATCGTGGGCCGTCTGGACCCTCGCGGCCGTGCTCGCCTGGCTGTGCGGGACATCGATCGCCGCCCACCCGGACTATCTTCCTTACTTCAACGCCCTCGCCGGGGATCATCCCGAGCGCATCGTTGTAGATTCGGATCTCGATTGGGGCCAGGACATCAAGCGGCTAGGTGAACGGCTGAAGGAGCTCAACGCGCCCCCGGTCGCATTTACGCCGACGATCACAATAAGTCTTGCGGCGGTCGGGTTTCCGGCCGAACATGCGCGCAGCGTGCCGGACGGCCCCGCGCCGGGATGGAACGCGGTGCAGATGACGCAATGGAAGCTGTACCGGCTGGGGCTTCAGATGAACGATCCGACGGCAAAGACCTGGCCGGATCTCATCCAACCGACCGAACGGATCGGAAAATCAATTCTTTTGTATTACATACCACCGGAAGCGGAACAGGGCCGCTAAAACCTCTTAGCGTTTGTTCTTGATGATCTTAGGCTTCTTAGACCTACTTGCTTTGGACATCGGGTGGTCGGCTTTGGGATGTTTGCCGCCGGCATGGGGCTTGCGTTGCTTCGCGCTTGCCGAGGGCGCCAGCAGACACAGGAATAAGCCCGGAATAATCCAGAAGCGGATTCGCATTAGCGACATCTCCTAGTACTCAATTCGGCGGAGTACGTAGAAGTCTTTATAGGAGAGCTGGAGTGCTAGGCTCGTTGTATGACTCCTTCGGTTGAGAAAACCTCCGTCCGTCCCACTCAGATTGCGAACCGCAGGCCCCGCTTTCGGAGCAACCGGACGCGCTACTTCACCGAATCGGTCATCCGCGAGATGACGCGGTTAGCTGTGGAAGCAAACGCGGTGAACCTCGCGCAGGGTTTTCCGGATTTTAGCGCGCCCGAGGAAGTGAAGCGAGCGGCGCAGGAGGCGATCGCTCAAAACTTCAATCAGTACGCGATTACCTGGGGAGCGAAACCGTTTCGCGACGCAATAGCGGCGAAATATCGAAAGTGGTACGGGCTTAATTACGATCCGGAGAGAGAAATTACGGTATGCTGCGGGTCGACGGAAGGAATGATCGCGTCAATGCTCGCCGTGAGCAATCCCGGCGACGAAGTGATCGTGTTCGAACCTTACTATGAGAATTACTGGCCGGACACTTTGCTGTGCGACGCCGAGCGGAAGCTGGTCTCGCTGAGGCCGCCCGACTGGAGCTTCGATCCAGATGAACTGCGCGCTGCGTTCTCGAACAGAACGAAGGCGATCATCCTGAATTCCCCCAACAACCCGACCGGAAAAGTTTTTGCGAAACAAGAATTGGAATTCATCGCAAAACTTTGCGAAGAATTCGACGTTCTTGCAATTACTGACGAAATCTATGAACACATTCTGTATGGATCGGCGTCTCACCTCCCGATAGCGGCGATCGAGGGAATGCGGGAACGAAGTGTCCTGGTAAATAGCATGAGTAAGACCTACTCGGTGACCGGTTGGCGTGTCGGTTGGGTGCTGGCAGCGCCGGATTTGACGGATTCGATACGCAAGGTTCATGATTTTTTGACAGTGGGCGCGGCCGCGCCATTGCAGCAAGCGGGCGTGACTGCGTTGAACCTACCGGATTCGTATTACACGAACGTTGCGAGCGAATATCAGCAACGGCGCGACCTTCTGCTCGGCCTACTGGAGCGCGCAGGATTCCGGTGTTTCAAGCCGGACGGCGCTTACTACATCATGACCGATGTCAGCAATTTCGGTTTTCCGGACGATCATACTTTCGTGCGCCACATGATCGAGCATTGTGGTGTGGCGGCGGTGCCCGGTTCGAGTTTTTTTGAAGATTCTCGTCAAGGCGCGTCATTAATTCGCTTTTGTTTTTGCAAAAAGTATGAGACCCTAGAAGAGGCGGGAAACCGACTTCGCACTCTGTAGGTGAGAAGGAATACGACTTACTCAGATAGTAAGCCTGCCAGGTAGCAAAACTTGAAAGTTCCGGCATGTTCCCCAGAAGGAGGACACTATGCTGCCAACTTTACTGTTGCCTGAAAGCATCGCGCGAGCCGATGGCACTGGACCGGAGCTGGACCTCGGATCCAAACGCGGTAAATTGCTCGTTCTTACGCTGGGTATCACCCGCATCATCGAGCAGGAGAGCCTGGAAGTATCGATCCTGGGCTCGCCCGATGGTGAACGATGGAGCGCCCAGCCCATCGCGATCTTCCCCCCTAAATTCTATTGCGGCATCTACTCCATCCTCCTGAATCTCGCATCGGTGCCTGAAGTGCGCTTCGTGCGCGTGAACTGGAAGATGAGCCGCTGGAGCCGGGCGGATGCGATGCCAATGTTCGGCTTCTACGTTTACGCGGAAGAGTCCGGGTCCCGGATCAGCGCTGCCGTAGCGTAAGTTACTCGCCGGTTACAAGCGATTGATCAAACTCGCGACATAGCCTGCACCGAATCCGTTATCGATATTTACTACCGCCACGTTGCTGGCGCAGCTATTCAACATACCGAGGAGCGCGGCCACGCCCTGAAAACTCGCGCCATATCCGACGCTGGTTGGAACGGCGATAACGGGGGCAGAAACCAAACCGCCGACCACACTGGGCAGCGCTCCTTCCATTCCCGCTACCACAACTACCACGCGCGCGGCCATAAGCCGCTCACTGTGGGCGATCAGCCGGTGGATTCCGGCGACGCCCACATCGTAGAGCGATTCCACTTCGTTGCCCATGATCTCGGCAGTGACTTTGGTTTCTTCGGCGATGGGAATATCGCTGGTTCCGGCACACACAACGGCCAGTTTTCCTTTGCCTAGGATGGTGCGCTCGCGCCAGATACGGATGGCGCCTGAGAGCGGGAAGAATTCCGTTTCCGGATAGAGGGTGCGGAGGCGGTCGGCTATGACGGCATCAGCGCGGGTGATGAGAAGATTGCGGGATTTTTCGAGCAGGCGCGCAGCAATGTCGTTGATTTGATCAGATGTCTTGCCTTTGCCGAAGATCACTTCCGTGAGGCCGTGGCGGAGGCTGCGATGGTGATCGAGCTTCGCGTAGCCGAGATCCTCGAAGGGGAGGTGGCGCATCCGGTCGAGCGCGGCATCGATAGGAAGCGCGCCTGCGCGCACGTCCTCTAGGAGATTGCGCAACTGATCGGCGTCCATGGTCTTACGGCACCGGCTTGTAGGCGACGCAGTCGATTTCGACTTTCATGTCGCGACCAGGAAGTTTCGCGACTTCGACGGTGGTGCGTGCCGGCCGGGTATCGCCGAAAAAGGCGGCGTAGACTTCGTTCATCGCCGCGAAATCTTGCATATTGACAAGAAACACTGAGCACTTGACGACGTCGTCGGGTGTGGCCCCGGCCTGGGCGAGGATGCGTCGGATGTTTTCGAGCACAATGCGAGCCTCGTGGCGGATGTCGCCGAGCGAGAGTTGATCGGTGGCGGGGTCGACCGGACCCTGACCGGACACGAAGATGAAGTCGCCCGCGCGGACGAAGGGCGAGTACGGTCCGCGCGGTTTAGGGATGGGTGCGCTTGCGCTCATTTTTCCGGCTGCAACAATTCTTACTGCATCGTGTGGTGAATCTGCTCCGGCTTCTTCTTGCGGCTGCGGCGCGGGCGATCGGACACGTTGCCGGATGCGACTTTGCGCGGGCGGCGCGCGACCGGCTTGGGCTTGGGCGGCGGCGGGTTCGGCTCAAGCAGCGAGGGCTGGCCTTCCACGATCGGCTGCTTTTCGTCTTCTTCGTCCTCATGGACCTCTTGTACGGGCGCTTCAGGAAGAGCAGGCGGGTAGAACTCCGCGCCCAGGTAGACGACCAAGCCTTTTTCTTCGTCGGGCTGGACGCGGACCACGAGTTTATCCTGCGCGTAGTTCAGGAATTCCGAAAACTCCTGAAAGCCGTAAGCAGCGGCAGAGAAGCTGGGGGCTTCGGCTTCGACCCAGGCGGCGAGATCGTCGGCTGATGCGCCGCTTTCCATCTCGAGGCGATGCGTTTCAAGGACATCGCGCAGGAGCGGCAGCGCTTCTTCGGGTTTGGGTGTCGGCCGCTCAGGCTGTGCCGAAGTTTTGCGCTCGATGATGTAGCGGCCGCCTTGGCCACTGACGTTGACGTACTCAGCTTTCTTGAGCTTTTCGACGAAATCGGAGAAGCTATTGGCGCCGTACGCCTTTTCCGTGAAGGCTGAATCGAGCTGGAGCATGGTGGACTTGAGCAAGCCGAGCTGCGGTTGGACTTCACGGCGTTCGAGCACTTGGAGAGCGCGTTCGACGAGCGGCATGGCTTGGGCGAGATCGAGAGGTTCGGGGCGGCCGCGATGTACAGGGTGCTGGCGATCGCGCGGCTGACCTTGACCTTGCTGTTGCGGACGATCGCGACGATCGCCGCGGTCGCTCTCCGAGAGCAGGGACTCGTAACTTACAAACTCGTTGCAATTCTGCTGAAGAATAGTGCTGGTGAAAGCCTTACCGCCGACGACGTAGACCGTCTTGCCGTATTCCTTGAGCTTGTTGACGAGCGGGATGAAGTCGCTATCGCCGCTAATGATGGCGAAGGCGTTTACATGAGGGTGAGTGAACGCCATTTCGAGGGCGTCGAGCGCGAGGTTGATGTCGCCACCGTTTTTGTCGCCACGCGGCGACGGCAGGCGCTGGACCATCTGGACCGCGTTTTCGGCCATGGAGCGCGCGGCTCCCTCCTGCCGGCCCCAATTGGCGTAAGCGAACTTGGCGACCAGATCACCCCGTTCCTTTAGCGCATCGAGCGCGAGCGATACGTCGAACTCGCGCCGAAGCGTGGATTTCACGCCGATTTCGATGTTGTCATAGTCTACGAATACGGCGATGTTCAGTTTATCTTGCATTGTTTCTCTTTAGTCAATCAAATTTCACAGGCGCTAGCCTGCGGGCGGGCAACGCGTGCCTGCCATTTCGCTTCAAGCGGTCTGCTTTACAGAAGACCGGATGAAGTCAACAATTTCTTCGAGCGAAGCTCCAGGCTGGAACACGCCCGCGACGCCCAGCTTTTTCAGCTCTGAGGCGTCCTCGTCTGGAATTATACCGCCAACGGTCACCAGCACGTCGTCCATGCCCTTTTCGCGCAGCAGTTCCATCACGCGCGGGACGATGGCGTTATGCGCGCCGGAGAGAATTGAGAGTCCGATGACCTGGACATCTTCCTGGAGAGCGGCGTTCACGATCATTTCCGGGGTTTGGCGGAGGCCGGTGTAGATGACCTCCATACCGGCATCGCGGAGTGCGCGTGCAATGACTTTGGCTCCGCGGTCGTGGCCATCCAAGCCGGGCTTGGCGACCAGCACCCGGATGCGATCCATATGGTTTGAGTGTAGCATCCAGGCGCGCCTAACCGCCTGACCAGGATGAACCGAGCTTCACATTAGGTTTCGGTTAAAGTGCCCTTAGCCGGTGGCCGGGCATGCAACTCCGCGCTCACCCGTTCTTGCAGTAGGAGGGGATTTTAGGGATGAAGCGAGTTCGTTATTCGGTAGTTGAAGCGGTTGTTCTTTTTTCGGCGGTAACGGCCTTGGCCGACATGCCGGGGCGGCATCCGGCATATCTGCACGCACGGAGCGATCTGCGTCGTGCAGAACGGTTGATGGAGTGGCCTGAGGAGCGAAACGTGGCGCGAGATCTCGGAGCCGCCGCGCGCGAGGCTCGCGAGGCGATCCGTCGAAATGGATGAGGCGGCGCTGAGGGACCGGAAGGCGTTGAACGAGAATCCGCCGGTGGATACGTATCCGAATCGGCCGGGTCGATTCCGCGCGATTGCGCAGTTCCTGTATTCGGCGAAACGGGACATCGAGCGCGAGGAGGACAATCCTGCGGCGAGAGTATGGCGCGACCGGGCGCTGCGGCACATCGACGAATCGATTCGATTTGTACGGAAAGCGGCGCGGGACGATTGGCGAGACGCCTGGTTCCGGTAGCTGAGCGGTCGGGCGGTGAACCCGTGCTTGAGGGCGTTCTGCGAGGAGCAGCGAGTGCGTTACTCAGGCGCCTCGGGTGGCGAAGAGCACGACCGTGGCGCCGTGACCGCGGCGTAGTTTTTCGTCGCAGGTATAGAGGAACGAACCAGTTGCTTCGGCGAGCCCGATATAGACGGCGTCGTAGGCGGTGATGTTGTGGCGCAGTTCCCAGATGCGATCGAGCAAGGGCAGGTGGGAGTAACGCTCGGCGGGCAGGGCTGCAAGGGAGGATAGGAATTGGGCAGCGCGATGAGGATCGGTCGCCCGCTGGTGAGCCGGTGGAAAGCGCTCAACGCTTCAACATTGATCAGGTGGGGAACGGGAAAGGACTCGGTGCTCGAGGCGAGCTCGTCTCTGATGGAATCGTCCGGTGGGCCGTTGATGAGGAGCTCGACTACGACCGAGGCGTCGAGGACGATCATCCCTGGTTTCGCGATTCGCGAATGATTTGAGCAGCGGTTCTTTTGGAGGCAACGGGCTTGGCGTGGGAGGTGGTTTCCAGCCATTTGGCCATGCTCGGTCGTTCGGCTACGCGCTCCAGTGCCGGTTTGATGAAGTCAGAGAGGCTCATGCCCTCGCGCGCGGCGCGGGACTTGAGGGTTCCGTGCACGCGGTCGGGGACGTCGCGGATCTGGATCATCTTAGACATGTTTTTGTATATGAAACATGTGGAGCACATGCAGATCGGTCTCGGAACAGTAGCAACCTTGCGGCGCGGCGTTCACATGAGTGTGAACGCGGCACGCACAAGTGCGTGCGCCACATGCTCACGAGCAGAGGCCAACTAAGTCCAGGTCTGAAGGAATGTTATCATCGCGCCGATGAGCAGACCTTTTCGATTCGCGCTTGCGGTCGCGCTTCTTGTGCCGTTTGGGTTGTTGGCGCAGGCCGAGCGGCCGTACGTGGTTCTGGTTTCTGTCGACGGGTTTCGTTACGATTTCGCGGACCGGTATAACACCAAGAACATTCTGGCTGTGCGCGATGCCGGGGCGGCGGCAGAGATGATTCCGTCGTTTCCATCGCTGACGTTTCCGAATCACATTGCGATAGCGACGGGGCTGTATCCGGAGCATCACGGGATCGTCGGCAACCAGTTTTACGATCCGGCACGCCGGGCTGAGTATACGCTTCATACGACTTCGACCGATGGATCCTGGATCGATGCGCGAGCCATACCTCTGTGGGTGTTGGCCGAGCAGCAGCATGTCATCGCGGCATGTATGTTCTGGCCGATGTGCGATGGGGAGATTCGAGGCGTTCGGCCGTCGTACTGGAAGCTCTTCGACAGTGGCTTTCCGGACGAAAAAAGAGTGCAGCAGGTCCTCGATTGGTTGAAGCTGCCGGCGGAGAGGCGGCCGCATTTCGTCACGCTGTATTTCAGCGATGTGGATCACGCCGGACACACGTTCGGGCCGGAGTCGCTGCAGACGGCGGAAGCGGCGAAGCTGGTGGACAGCATGATCGGGAAATTGCGCGCGGGGCTGGATGCGCTGAATCTGCCGGTGAACCTGATTCTGGTTTCCGACCACGGGATGCTGGACGTCGATGGCGAGGTGAGCCTGGGAGATCTCGACCGTTCGAGCGTGAAGGTGGTGATCGACGGTCCGGTGGCGCTGCTCTATTGCAAGGATGCGGAGACGATCGAGAAGACGTACGAGAAGCTGAAGAAGAACCCGAAGCTGGACGTGTACAAGCGCGGCGAAGTACCTCCGGCGTGGCACTACAACGAGAATGCGCGGAGCGGTGATCTCGTGGCGATCGCCAAGGGGCAGGAGATTATGGCGCCCCTGGAGCCGAGGCGCGGGAATCCGCCTCGCGGGATGCACGGCTACGATCCTCGGTTATTTAAGACGATGGACGCGATTTTTTACGCGGTGGGTCCGAACGTGAAGCCGGGCAAAATTGGCGCGTTCGAGAACGTGAACGTGTATCTATTCATCGCGAAGATATTGGGGCTGCAGGTGGCCGGGAAGCTGGATGGATCGGGGGCGGTCCTGGATCCGATCTACCGGCCGTCCGCGGTTACAGCCCAGCCTGCGAGATGAATTTCGTGTTGAGATACGCTTCCATGGCTTCGATGCCGCCTTCCGAGCCGTAGCCGGAATCGTTCACGCCGCCGAAAGGAGTTTCGGGCAGCGCAAGGCCGAGATGGTTGATGGAGACCATGCCGCTTTCGACAGCGGCGCCGATGCGGTTCGCGGTTTTCGCAGATTTCGTCCAGGCGTAGGCAGCAAGACCGTATGGGAGGCGATTGGCCTCGGCGACAGCTTCATCGAAATCTGAGAACGGGACCATGACGGAGACGGGGCCGAATGGCTCGTCGTTCATGACGCGGGCTTTCTCCGAAGTGTGAGTGAGAACTGTGGGGGGAAAGAAGTAGCCTTGGCCGGGCATGCGGCCGCCGCCGGTTTCCAATTTCGCGCCCTTTTCGACGGCATCGTGAACGATGCTCTGCATGGCGTCCAACCGACGGTCGTGCGCGAGCGGGCCCATGTTGGTGCTGGACTCGAGGCCGTTACCCACGTGGATTGCCTTGCTGGATACCACGAACTTGTCGACGAACGAATCGTAGACGTCTTTCTGAATCAGGAATCGCGTGGGTGAGATGCAGACTTGTCCGGCGTTGCGGTATTTGCTGGCGGTCATGACTTTGACTGCAACGTCGAGGTCGGCGTCGTTGAAGACGATGACCGGGGCGTGACCGCCGAGTTCCATGGTGACGCGCTTCATGTGGAGGCCGGCGAGCGCGGCGAGTTTTTTTCCGACGGCGGTGGATCCGGTGAATGAGATTTTTCGGATGACGGGGTGTGGGATCAGGTATTCGGAAATATCGGATGGGACGCCGAAGATGAGGTTCACCGCTCCGGGGACAACGCCCGCGCGCGAGAAAGCGTCAACGAGGGCGGCGCAGGGTCCGGGAGTCTCTTCGGGGCCTTTCAAGATGATGGAGCATCCGGCGCCGAGCGCGATGCTGATTTTTCGGACCGCCTGGTTGATGGGGAAATTCCACGGAGAAAACGCTGCGACCGGCCCGACCGGTTCCTTGACGACAAGCTGGTAGACGCCCTCGGCACGCGGCGGGATGACGCGGCCGTATGTGCGGCGGCCCTCTTCGGCGAACCAATCGATCAGATCGGCGCCGAGCATGGTTTCGATTTTCGATTCGGCCAGCGGCTTACCTTGCTCGGTGGTGAGGTTGCGGGAGATAGTATCGGCTTCCGACCGGATGATGTCGGCAGCCTTGCGCATGATCTTGTAGCGATCGAAGGCGGAGATTTTGCGCCAGGCATGCAAGCCTTTTTCGGCGGCGTCGAGGGCGTGATCGAGGTCGGTGTGGGAGGCTTTCGCGACGGTGCCGAGTGGCTCGGCCGTGGCGGGATTCAGGACCGGCAGAGTTTCGCCGGTGACGCTGTCGATCCAGGCGCCATTGATGAAGAGCTGGGTGTGGGATGGCATGAAACCTGATTGTACTGCTCAGGCTCAATGCGTCGGCTGTAAACCGTCCCAGCTTAGGTTCACATCAGTGTCAACACGGCACGCACGAGTGCGTGCGCCACGCGGCGCAGGATATACTGAGCGCAAATGCGTAACGTGATTTTCTCGATGGTTTTTGCGATCGCCGCGCGGGGTGCTGCGATCGATGCGAAGGTCAAAGATGGTTATGCGGATTCAAATGGGGTGAAGATCCACTACGCGAGCGCCGGCAGCGGCCCGCTGATGGTGATGATTCACGGTTTTCCTGATTTCTGGTACTCGTGGCGCGACCAGATGGCGGCGCTGTCGGACAGCTACCAGTGCGTCGCGATCGACCAGCGCGGATACAACCTAAGCGATAAGCCCAAGGGCGTAGAGAATTACGCCATGAAGCTATTGGTGGGCGATGTCGCTGCGGTGGTGAAGTCGCTTGGGCGCGACAAGGCGATCATCGTGGGCCACGACTGGGGCGGGATGGTGGCGTGGAATTTCGCGCTTGCGCATCCGGAGATGACGGACAAGCTCATCATTTTGAATCTACCGCATCCGCGCGGATTGTCTCGGGAATTGGCGCACAATCCCGAGCAACAGAAGAATAGCCAGTACGCGCGCAATTTCCAACAGCCGGATGCGGCGGCGAAGGTCACGGCTGAAGGGCTGGCGCGGCGCATCGCGGATCCGGAAGCGCGCGCGAAATATTTGGAGGCATTCCAGCGGTCCGATATCGAGGCGATGCTCAATTACTACAAGGCGAACTATCCGCGCGAGCCGTACCAAGAAGATACGTCGCCGCTGGTGAAAGTACAAATGCCGGTGCTTATGTTTCACGGCCTGAAGGACACGGCGTTGCTTGCGGGGGCGTTGAACAACACTTGGGAATGGATCGGCCAGGATCTGACAATAGTGACGATCCCGAGCGCGGGACATTTCGTGCAAAACGACGCGCCCGAACTGGTGTCGAAAACAATGAGGGCCTGGTTGAGCATCCACTAGGGCGCCGCGTAGCGCACGTACCCGTGCGTGCCCTGTTCACACTCATGTGAATACTTTCTTCCGGCGATCACAGTGTCGGCAGGATTGTCGACACGGCACGCACGAGTGCGTGCGCTACACAGCGTATCCTGGTTGTTGAATGCCTCCTCGGATCCGGATTCTCGGCGGCGGCTTGGCGGGGTGCGAAGCCGCATGGCAGGTGGCGCGTGCGGGCCTGGACTGCACGCTGGTCGAGATGCGGCCGTTGCGGTCGCCGGCAGCACATAAGACAGATCGGCTGGCGGAGCTAGTTTGCAGCAACTCGTTGAAATCGGAATCGGAGAACACCGCGCCGTGGCTTTTGAAGGAAGAGCTGCGGCGGCTGGATTCGCTGCTGATGCGGATCGCGCAGAGGTCGCGCGTTCCGGGCGGGCACGCCCTCACAGTGGATCGGGACGTTTTTGCGCGCGAAGCTACTGAGGCGATCGAGTCGCATCCGCGAATCGAACTGCGGCGCGAGGAAGCGGTGTCGATTCCCCGCGACACGATTACGATTGTGGCGACCGGTCCACTGACGAGCGATGCGCTGGCACAGGAAATCGCCGGGATCACCGGGTCCCAGAGATTGTTCTTTTATGATTCGATCAGCCCGATAGTAGATGCGGATTCGATTGACCTCGCGACCGCGTTCCGGGCGTCGCGGTATGGGAGGTCGCTCGATGGCAGCGACGATTATTTGAATTGCCCGCTCGATCGGGTGCAGTACGATCGATTCGTCGACGCCTTGCTCGGAGTTGAGGCGGTGCCAGCGCACATTCCCGAGGATCGGACGCCGTTTTTCGAGGCTTGTCTGCCGATCGAGGTGCTGGCGCGGCGGGGGCGCGACACGCTGCGCTTCGGTCCAATGAAGCCGGTGGGGCTTACGGACCCCCGCACCGGGCGGCGGCCTCACGCGGTGGTCCAGCTCCGGCAGGAGAATCAGCGGGCGTCGAGTTACAACCTGGTGGGGTTTCAGAATCACATGCGATTTCCCGAGCAGGGGCGTGTGTTCCGGATGATTCCCGGGTTGGAGCGGGCGGAGTTTTTGCGCTATGGGCAGATTCACCGCAACACATACATCAACGCACCGGCGCTGCTCGAGCCGACGCTGCAGCTTCGCGCGGAGCCGCGGATTTTTTTCGCGGGACAGATATCCGGCGTGGAAGGATATGTGGAATCGATCGCGACGGGGTTGATCGCCGGGCGGCATGCGGCGGAACTGGCGATAGGTGAAGCAGTGCGTCCGATGCCGCGCGCGACGGCGCTTGGATCGCTGTGCGCTTATGTTTCGGGTGCCGATGCGCGGGATTATCAACCGGCGAACATCACGTTCGATTTGCTGCCGGCGTTGGACGAGGCGACGCGTGCGCGATTCCGTCATGACAAACGTGCGCGCCATGCCGAAGTCTGCCGGCGAGCGCTCGAGAAGTTGGACGAGTATCGGGCTGTGTATGCCTGATCTGGCGGAGGCAGTCCAGAAATTCGTCGAGGAGTTGAAGCGGCGGAATGCGTCCGCACACACGGTTCGCAATTACGCTTCGGATCTCGAGCAGTTCGTGGCGTACTTTGCAGTCGGAGATCGGCCGCGGCCGCGAATAGAAGATGTCGACGCGCTGGCGATTCGCGAGTGGCTGGGATTTTTGTATCAGCAGCGGCTGAGCGCCGTGAGTATGGGGCGGAAGCTGGCGGCCGTGCGTTCTTTATTCAAGTTTCTGTTGCGAGAGGGCCTGGTGATGACGAACGTCGCACGGTTGGTACGGACGCCGAAGACTCCGAAGACGCTGCCGGCTGTGATGACGGCCGAGCAAACCAATCAGATGCTGGATGGCGTGCCGGTCGCGGCTGAGAAGCTGGAGCGTCCGTTTCCGGCGCGCGATCTTGCGATTTTCGAGCTGCTGTATGGTTGCGGGCTCCGCATCAGCGAACTGACGGGGCTGGATCTCGAAGATTTCGACTTCAATGAGCCCTGGGTGCGTGTGCGGGGGAAGGGGCGGAAGGAGCGGCAGGTTCCGCTACCGGGGAAAGCGGCACGGGCGCTCGAGCGGTATCTAGACGCGCGGCAGCCGGCAGTGGCGACCGAACGCGCGCTGCTGTTGAATCATCGCGGGCGGCGCCTGACGGACCGCGGCGCGCGGGGCATCGTGAAGTTTTATGCGCGCATGATTACGGGAGACTCGTCTTTGCATCCACACAGTCTCCGGCATGCTTACGCCACCCACTTGTTGTCGGATGGTGCGGATCTGCGGGCGATTCAAGAGCTGCTGGGGCATTCGCAGCTATCGACGACGCAAAAGTACACGCAAGTCTCGCTGGCCGATTTGATGGCGGTTTACGACAAAGCTCATCCCAAAGCGTAGATCCCAAAGCGTAGAGAGATATGAAACCAATTGGCATTCTCTACGCGACGCGCGAGGGATAAACGCTGCCCATCGCCGAGCATCTAGGAGCGACAGTGCGGACGCACGGGCGCACGGCTAGAGGTGATCGATTGTTCCATGTTGCCGGCGGATTTTTCACTGGCGTCTTATGCGGGGGCGGTTCTGGCAGCATCGGTCCATACGCAGAAGCACGAAGCGGAGATGGTTCGTTTCGTCAAGCGCAATCGCGCGGAGCTGGAGGCGATGCCCACCGTGCTTCTTTCCGTAAGTTTGTCGGAAGCGGGCGCGGAGGATAGGTCGAAAATCGGCCGAAGATGGGGCGCGTGCCGCTGCCGATGCCCAGGGGCTGATCCAGGCTTTCTTGGACGAGGCGGGCTGGCATCCGCGCCACATTCGCGCGGTAGCGGGGGCGCTGCAAAAATACAATTTTCTGGTTCGGTTCGTGATGCCCAGGACCTCGAGCAAGGCGGGCGCGCCCACCCATACGTCGCGCGACTACGAGTTCACCGATTGGGAGGCGTTGGACCGGTTAGTAGTTGAAGTAGGCGCGGAAACAGGCTGAGGGCCACCGTGCTGATCGACAAATATATGCCGCGGTATGACGTCTGCGCGAGGCATTCGGCACATGTGAGCGCGG
>DASQJA010000029.1:0-28804 GCA_035631275.1 Bryobacteraceae bacterium | reverse complement strand
CGGCACTAAGCTCCCGCGCAGCTTCGGCCAGATGCCCTCCGACAACTGGCGCCATTCCGCCGTCGCCTTGGCATCGGGCTTCACCACGTTGAGGCCAAACTGCTGCATGATCGGAATTGATCCCGCCTCGGCCTTCCGGATCTCCTCGCGCAGCCGGACACCAGCCTTGCGCGCTAAATCGAGCATCTCCTTCTGCGTTGGCCCTGGAATTTTCTCCCACACACCCTTATCGATCACCGTCGCGCCAACCAACTGCGCGAAGGGAATATCCAGCATGTTTTTCGCGCCGCCGAACCATTGGTTGCTGAGCGCGAACAAAGGCGGCGATTGGAATGCATCGATCAGGCCGGTTTGCAGTCCAGTCAAAACGTCGGTCGCTGCCAGCGCCACAGGATGAAACCCGTTCACTTTGTAAAGCTCAAACGTGCTGTTGTCGCCTTGCAGCACGCACAACTTCATCTTGCGGATATCGTCCGGACGCGAAGCTGGCTGCTTGGTGAAGAAATGCACCCAACCGGCATCGCCCCAGTTCAGGACGATAAACCCGCGCTGCGCCAGCCCCTTCTCGAGCCGATCGGAAATATGATCGCGCACGTAATCCAGCTCTTCGTAAGACGCCAGCATCATCGGGATCTCGAGCGACGTGATTGCCGAATCGATTCCACTTAGCCCGGCGCCCGACAGCGCGACGGCCTGGAGCTTCTTGATCCGGATTTTCTGGACCATCTCGGGCTCGTCGCCCTGCTCGCCGCCGGGATAAATTCTGAGCTCGACTTTTCCGCCCGAGGCCTTCTTCCAGTCCTCGCCCATCTTGACGAGAATCTCGTACCAGGGCGAGTCCTTCGGCACCAAAGTGCCCATCCGAATTATGGTTTGACCGGGAAGCGCGAAAGTCGCAAGTAGGAACGCGAGGACAACGCGGGCCATGACCAAATAGTAGCAGGCACGCGAGTGACGCTAAGTGATTCTATCGGATAGCAGCGTTTACGGATGCTGCGGCGCCGCCAGATCGTGCTCGAAACTCACTGGAGGATTGTAATAAAGAATTCGCCCGCAGCTTTCGCACTGCATCATGTGCTCGCTGTGCCGCAAATCCTGGAAAAATTGTGGGCGCAATTGGATTTGGCAAGCGGTGCAGCGACCCTCCAAAACTTCCGCAACTGCCGATCCATGCCATTTTTTCCTGATGCGCTCGTAGGTGGAATACGTCGCTGGCTTCAGCGCGCCAACCATACTCTTGCGTTCAGCTTTAGACTGCTCGAGTTGCTTTTGAACCGCGGCCGTTCGCTCACGCGCACGCGCTTTCTCCGACTCCACCTGCTTCTGTTCTTCTTTCAGCGCTACCTCGGCCTTCTTGACGTTGGCATCCAAAGGCTCAGCCTCCGACATCAGATCGAGAATCCGATCGTCGGCTTTGCGAATGGCCTGCTCGCAAAAGTCGATCTCGTACTGAAACGCCCGGTACTGTTCGTTGGTCTTGGCGCCGAGCATCTGATCTTTCAGCTTGGAAATCTTCTGGCCCTCAGCCTTACCGTCGTCTTCCAGACGCTTCCGCTCTTTTTGGTTGGCGGCCAGCGCCGCCCGATCCGCCTCCAAGCGCCGCAAGTGCGAATCTAACGCCCTTTCGATCTGTGCGATGTGTTTGGGAAGAGCGCCAACTTCCCGTTCAAATTCCGCAATCCGCAGGTCCAAAGACTGCAGACGCGTGACCTGCTCCATTTCTCCTGTCATTTACACGCATTTTAACATCTCCGTCCAAAAACTTTACAGAAGCGCAAAGGGTGCGGCGTGCACATCGAGAGGCAGCCCGGATGGATTCGCGCTCCGTTTTGCGCGAGTTCCTTAGAAACCTCGCGCCATCTCGCTCGTCGAATATGATGAGTTAACATGATCGCGCGTGTCCTGCTGACCATCTCCGCTGCCGGGGTACTGTTGCGAGCGCAGTCGCAGGTGCTACTTCCGTCCCAGCAAATCCACGTCGGCGCCTCCACGATCGACGTCACTTTCGGCTCCGGTGAGTTCGATCTCCCCCAAGCCCAAATCATCAACTGGATCACTCACGCCGCCGACGCAGTCGCCGCTTATTTCGGCCGGTTCCCCGTCGCGAGCGCGCGTATACTGATCCGGCCAGTCGAAGGACGCAGTGGTGTCTTTAACGGAACTACTTGGGGCAATCGCCGGTCCGCCGACGCATTCACGCGCATCTCGATCGGCCAGCGCGCGACTCAAGCAGATCTGGACGACGATTGGATGATGACGCACGAGTTGGTCCACATGGCGTTCCCCAACATCGAAGGCCGGGACCACCACTGGATCGAGGAAGGCATGGCCACGTATATCGAGCCTATCGCGCGTGCGCAAATCGGCCAGCTCAGCATCGAACGCGTCTGGGCCGACATGGCGAAAGGCATGCCACAAGGTTTGCCTCGCGCTGGCGATGAAGGGCTCGATCATACCCATACCTGGGGGCGGACCTACTGGGGCGGAGCGATCTTCTGGCTCCTTGCCGACATTCAAATTCACGAAGAGACTGGCAACAAAAACGGCCTTCAGACCGCGATCAGCGCGATCATGAACGCGGGCGGCACGCTGGATCACGACTGGTCCATCCAGCGCGTGCTCGAAATTGGCGACAAAGCCGCAGGCTGCTCAGTGCTCGAGGATCTCTACAACCAGATGAAAGACACTCCTGTCCAAACCGACTTGAACGCTCTCTGGAAACGTCTCGGAGTGGAAATGGATCACGGCGCCGTCAAGTTCAACGACCGGGCCCCGCTTGTGAACATCCGCAAGTCTATTACTGCACCAGTCCAGCGTGGTGCATCTTTACCTGCCGCCACTCTTACTCCGCCGGCGCACTGATCAATTCTTCAATCTTGGTCAAAACGGCTGCCGGCGAATACGGCTTTGCGAAATACGCGTTGGCTCCGAGGCCCGCCACGTGCGCGGGAATCTTCGGGTCGCTGTCCCCGCTGATGACGACAATCGGCAGCGACGCCTGCCTGGCCCGCACGGTCTCGATCAGTTCAAAGCCGTCCATAGTAGGCAGGCGCAAATCGGTCACCAGCGCCGAAACTTCGTTTGCGTCCAGCCACTGTAGGGCTTCTTCAGCGGTCGTAACGGACCGCACCCGCAGATTCGGGGCTTTCATCAAGGCCAGTTCCAGAGTGTCTCGGCAGACCTCTGCATCTTCGACGATCAAAACGTTCCGCATCATCGGTCTTAGGGAAGAAAACGGTACCCCACGCCGTGCACAGTGAGGAAATAGCGCGGCCGGCTCGCATCCGGTTCCAGCTTTTGTCGCAGCCTGACCACGTGCGCATCGACGGTGCGCGTATGCGGAAGCCAGTCGTAGCCCCACACCGAATTGAGAATCATCTCGCGAGTCAGGGGACGATCGGCATTCTGCAAGAAGTACGTGAGCAGATTGTATTCAGCGCGCGTGAGCTTCAGCTCCACTCCCGCCCGCTTCACAACCCGCCGCGTGAGGTCTACGCGGACGTCGCCGAACTCCACCTGCCGCGTATCCTCCGGCGCCGAACGCCGCAACACCGCCCGAATCCTGGCCAGCAGTTCCCGCGCGCCGAACGGCTTCACCACATAATCGTCAGCGCCAATCTCGAGCAGCCGAACTTTATCCGTCTCGGCTCCAGCCGCGCTCAGCACGATCACGGGTGTCTTTATTCCGGTGGCTCGGAGTTGCTGGCACACTTCGGCGCCGTTCATTCCGGGCATCCGCAAATCCACCAGAATGAGCTCCGGCTTCAACGCCAGCGCCTGTTGCATCCCGGCTATTCCGTCATCGGCGAGCACCGCTCGATAGCCTTCTTGCTCCAGCATCACGCCCACTGTGTCGCGCACTGTGAGATCGTCGTCGATGACCAGAACCGTTTCCATGCCTGCCAGCTATCGCGATTGTACCCGAGATTGTACGCTGAACAAGCTGTTTCGAAATGTGTTGCGGCCCCTTTTACAAGAGTTTTACAAGTCGGCAACGAATAGAGGCGCAAGGCAAAATACTCATAATTGAATCGGTGCGCCACGGCCATCGTGGTGTGGCTCCCGCGCGCCGGAACAGTTGCAGTGCTACGATTCATAGCTGCCGCATTGCCGTGGCCGGTTTTGCTGATGGCTCGCGAGCTCGATCTAGGGGGAAGCGAGCGCCAGATGACCATCCTCGCCCGAACTCTGGATCGCGTCAATTTCAGTCCTATCGTGGGATGCTTTCGTCCGGCCCGATTACGTGGCCGCAGCTCCAAGACGCCGGTGTCTAGATAAAACAACTTCCGGTCTATTCGTTCGCCTCTACCGCCGCTCTATCCGGCGCCTGGAGTCTCGCTAAATTCATTCGTACCCGCGGCATCCGCCTTGTGCATACATTCGACTATCCGCTCACCGCTTTCGCGATCCCCGTAACTCGCATCTTCACTGGCTCGGCAGAGGTCTCAAGCCAGCGTTCCCACCGCGGCCTCATTCCCTCGCGCTATCGCCGCTGGACCCACCTCACCGACCGCCGGCCCATGCCATTGTTGTAAACTGCGACTCCGTTCGGCTTCATCTCGAGCGCGACGAGCACGTCCCTGCAGCGCGTATCGGCGCCTGCTATAACGGCATCGATCTCGATGAGTTCAGCCCGGCGATTCTCCGCGCCCACCGCAACTTCCCCGCGATTCACTGATCATCGGCGCGGTCAGCGCGATCCGGCCGGAAAAGAGCCTGCCGACGTCCTTGACGCTTTCGCCCGAATTCATTGCGCTCATCCCGCCACCACGCTCGCAATTGTAGGAAGCGGGCCGGAAATAGCGCGCGCTCCATCTCGCGCGTTCGCTCGGTATCCTCCCTCACTGTGTCTTCGAACCGGCCACGCAGCACGTCTGTCATTGGCTCGGCGCCATCGATATCTTTGTACTGCCCTCGCGATAGGAAGCACTTTCCAACTCGCTTATGGAAGCAATGGCCTGCGGCTGCTGCGCGCTCGTCTCCAACGTCGGCGACAATCCCGAACTGATCGCGCACAATGAAACGGGACTGCTATTTGAAACTGGAAATGTGCCGGCGCTCGCTTCGGCTCTCGACTTTCTGATTCAAAATCCTGCTCTGCGCGAGCGCCTTGCCTCGGCTGCCATCCGACGCATCCGCGAGAACTTCTCCTTCCAAGCCTCGGCGAACCAAATGGCTGTAATCTACGCGGAGCTGATCGAGCGCCGGATGCGCCCCTGACTGCCGATCAGCACCCGAACCTCCGCCGCGGTCAATTCGCGATACTTGCCGATCCGCAGATCCCCAATCGTCAACCCACCGATCGCCACTCGCACGAGCTTCAGCACCTTGCTGCCCAGCGCCTCGATCATCCTGCGCACCTGCCGGTTGCGCCCTTCGCGAATCGTGATCTCGACGAACGTGGACCGCGCCGACTCGCGCACTCTCGTCACCACTGCGGGCTGCGTCGGCCCATCGCTTAGCACAACGCCGCGCCGTAGCTCGTTCAATTGATCGTCAGAGAGCAGCGTCGATGTTTTCACCAGATAAGTCTTCGGCACCTTGTAATCGGGGTTGGTAACGCGTTCGGCAAACTGCGTGTCATTGGTCATCAGCAACAGCCCGCTCGTATCTTGATCCAGCCGCCCTACAGGAACGAGCCAATTCCCCGTCTCGCGGATCAGATCGTACACGGTCGCGCGCCCGGCCGGATCTTTATAAGTTGTGATGTAGCCCTTCGGCTTGTACAACAGCAGGTAAACTTTCTGCCCGGCGCGAATCGGCCGGTCGTCCAACGTCACTGAGTCGCGCTCCAAATCCACCCAGTGATCCGGCGTGCGAATCACGCGCCCGTTCACCTTTACTCGCCCCGATCCAATCCACTTCCTCGCCTCCGTCCGCGATCCCACGCCGGCCTTAGATAACACACGGTCCAGCGTCTTCAGCGGCCGCTTCCCGGGCGAGATTCTCATCGCCATCCAGGCTAACAAGCCACTCAACGCCGTGTAGTCTGAAAACAACAGGCTGATGCCCGATGTAGTTCTCGTTCGTGGCGCGCGCCAGTTGCTAACATTGCGCGGCCCGGTCGGTCCCCGCCGTGGCGTCGACCTCAGAAACCTCGGCCTGATCCAGGAAGGCGCGGTCCTTATCGCGGGCGGTGTCATTCGCGAAGTTGGTCCCAGCCGCCGAATCGAGAATCTCGCGCAAGCCCGCGGCGCCGAAGAAATCGACGCTAGTGGCTGTGTCGTCATGCCGGGCTTCGTCGATTGCTGCACTCATCTCGCCTCCGGGCCGGCGCGCCTCGGCGCGTACGAGATCAGGCTCGGCGGTGCACAACCGCCTGACATTTCTTTGAAACGGCAACGGCGCAACGGGGCTAGCGCGCTCCATCGAAGAGCTTTCCTCCCGAGCCTTGGAATCGCTGGCCCTAAGATCGCTCGAAGACGCCGTGCGCCACGGTTCCACCACCCATCGAACTGCGGTCAGGGTTCGGGCTGACCGAAGTTGGCGAAATGAAGATCCTACGCGTGCATGCAGCGCTTCGAAAGCTGCCTGTCTCCGCAGTCTCGACACGGCTGGGCGCGCAAACCGCTCCTGGATTCCGGAATCGCGCAGACGAGTTTATCGACTCGCTGACGCACCATCTGCCTTTGATCAAGCGCGCAAGTTCGCCGACTGCGCTGCAATAGGTTTGGAAACGGATGGCTTCAGCCCCTCGCAGACCGCCCGCTTCCTCGGTGCTAAATGCAGTCTAGGAATCCACACGCGTGTCCCCGCCTGGCCCGGATTCCGGCGCCGCGGCCATCGCGATTGAGTCCGGTGCAGCGAGCGTCGACCATATCGTCGACCCAGGCGGTGCCGACCCGTCGGCCTTAGCTCAGTCCGCTATCGTCGCAACGCTGATGCCCGGCGAGCCTTTTTATGTCGGCACCTCGCGCTACCCCCCGCGCGGCATCTGATCGACCAAGGGGCGGCCGTGGCCATCGCGTCCGGCTATCATCCTGAAAGCAGTCCATCTCAAAACATGCAAATGACGGTGGCCCTGGCCTGCTCTTCGATGAATATGACTCCCGCCGAGGCAATCTCCGTCGCCACCATCAACGCCGCTCACGCCATCCGCTGCGCATCCGAAGTCGGCTCGCTGGGAGTGGCGGCAAACACGCCGATCTTCTGGTCCTGGGCGCGTCCGACTATCGCGAGCTACCCTATCATTTCGGAGTCAACCTGGTGGACTTGGTCATGGCCAACGGAGAAATTCTGGCGCGGCGATCCGAGGTGCGGTGGCCGGCCCACTGATCGAGTGCGTCCCGAATTTCTCCGAAGGACGCGATCAAGCCGCCGTCGAAGCGATCCGTTCGGCGATCACCGCCGTCCGGGGCGTTCGCGTTCTCCGCTCGGAATCTGATCCCGATCACAATCGCTCTGTCATCACTTTCGCAGGCACGCCGGATGCCGTTTCGAAAGCCGCCTTCGCAGGCATCAAAACAGCGGCCGGCCGAATCGATTTGCGCCGCCACACCGGCGTCCATCCCCGGATCGGTGCGGCGGACGTCGTCCCGTTCGTGCCTCTCCAAGATGCAACGTTAGCGGAATGTGCGCAGATCGCTCGCCGTACTGGCCAACGCGTCTGGAACGAACTGCGCGTTCCGGTGTACTTTTACGAGGCCGCCGCGGCTTCGCCCGATCGCGCTCCGCTCGAAAATGTTCGCAGGGGCGGATTCGAGCATCCCGCTCTCGCGCCTGATCTAGGTGGTCCAGCCCTGCATCCCAGCGCCGGTGCAAGCGTGATCGGCGCGCGCAAGCTGCTCATCGCGTTCAACGTCGATCTGAAGACCAACGACCTCGCCGCCGCTCGCTCAATAGCTCGAAACATTCGCGCTTCCTCTGGCGGTCTCGCGAAGCTCAAGGCGATTGGCGTCGCCCTACCGAGCCGCGACATCGTGCAGGTCGCGATGAACCTCACCGACTTTGGACACACGCCGCTCGACGCTGTTCTCGCCGCTGTGCGCCGTGAAGCGGCCGCGTGCAAAATCGAGATCATGGGTGTCCAGTACGTTGGTCTGGTCCCGCGAAAGGCCATCGAGGACGCCGCGTCGCGCGATCCAGTATGGTCACGCTTCAACCCGGACTTGATTCTCGAAAACCGCCTGGAGGCGTAAGATTACCGCGTACTGTCCAAATGTGAAGGAGCTTGGTTTCGCCAGACGCCCGACGCGACTTCGCGCGCAGTATAGGCATGCATCACGATCACAGCATCCTTGACGCGCTCGAACTCAGGACTTGTCTTGATCGAATCCGAGCGCGGCGGAAACGACGCAATCTCTTTTTCAACGTATTCCGTCCGGTTTCCCGGATTCGGATGATCGCTCGTGAATTGCGATCCTCGCGCGCCGTACTTGGCTTCGATCGTCGCAAAGAACTGAGCCAGCCCGCGTGGGTCGAATCCGGCATTGTAAGCGATCTTGGCACCCTCGAGGTCGGCCTGACGCTCGGCCGCGCGCGACATCTTCAAAAACCCGAGCCCCGCCGTTAGTCCGATGCCCTGCGCCGCGATGTCGCCCGCCGCTCCACCTAAAACCACACCAGCCGCCAGTTGCCCGAGCCCCGCCAGCAGCCCGACGCGACGCTCCTTCTCCGCGTTGCATACAGAATGCTGCAGCACGACGTGCGAAATCTCGTGCGCCATCACGCCCGCGAGCTGCGCCTCGTTCTCGGCCGCCTGAATCGCCCCGACGTTGACGAACACTGTTCCGCCCGGCAGCGCGAACGCGTTCACATCGGCGACATTGGCGACATGAAAATTGTACGGCCACTTGTAACCCGGAGCGACTGCGGTCAGCTTCGCACCGAGCTGCCGAATGTACTCCGTCGCCGCGCTCGAATCCGAAAGAACCGGCATCTGGCGATACACCACTTGCTTGGCCTTTTCGCCCAGCTCGATCTGCTGTTCGGGCGAAAAATGATTCTTACAGGGTGTGAACTCGACTTCCGCCCGCGCGTTCAAAATGGAAAACACCGCCAGGGCAAGCACAACTGGCAGCCCATAAACCTTGCATCTCGCGCGCATGCCTTCATTTTATCCGCGATTCGCAGGTAAGGCTTAGTGCAATGAAACGTGTCCGCGACTAACGCATTCGGTGGCGAAAATCTGCATGCCGGCCGACCAGGCTTGATCTTGCACACCCATCGGCTCGACCGTCTCGCCGTGATACCACTCGTTGAACTCGCCTCTCAGGTTCAAGTTCGTAAGTTTTTCAAGCTGTACCACCGCAGCGTCCATTCGCCCGGCCTTCACCAGCGCAGCGACGTAGAATCCACCGATGAACGGCCAGACTCCACCGTTGTGATAGTGATGCGGCAGATTGCGAGTACCGTAATAGTCGCGCCAGTCAGGATCACCGGGCTGCACCACTGGATAGAGGCTAAACAGCGGCGGCCGATCCAGCTCGTGGCGCGCGATAAAGTCGAAAATTGTGCCGGTCTGTTCTTCGTCGGCGACGCCCGCCAGAATCGCGAGTAGGTTTCCGAGTGAATCGAACCACTCACCGACCGCGCGAAACCCCAGGTAAGGCAGATAGTAGCGCTCGTCGGAAAGATGCTTCTTCACCGGCAGCCAGCGCTTGCGGCCGAGCGCATCCTGATCGCGCCGGTTTTCGGTGCTGAAGGTGTGGGCGATGTGAGGCAGCAGTTCCCCATCGCCCTGATACCAGAAGAGCGCGTTCAGCTTTCTTGCGGCCGCATCGGCGCGCTCCGTGTATCTTTCCGAGCGCGCGTGATCGGTCGTTGCAAGCTGCCTGGCAACCGCGCGCAGCGCCAGCACGTAGAGGCAGTTCACATAAAGGCCTTTACCTCGCGTGCAGAACAGATCGTGCCAGTCCGAAGCCTCATGCATGCTGAGCAAACCGCTCTGGTCGACATCCTGGCATTCATACCAATGCAGGATTCTCGCCGATGTTTCGATATCCGGCGCCACGAGTGAGCTGCCGATGATCCACCACAGCCCGCCGTCGGCATACGCACGAAAGTTCGGCCTCTGCGTCTCGCAATCCACGTTGTTCGGAATTGCACCGCTGGGCGACTGGTGCTCTTTCAGGATGCTCAAGCTGGTGCGCAGCGCCGATTGGATGCGCTCGTCCTCCGTGAACCGCGCGCCAAGCAGCGTGATCATGCTGTCACGCGCCCAAATCTGATGATGGCCGTGCCGGCGTCCCGAAGCCTTGATCCCCCATGGACAGCAGCAGCGGCGCAGCGCCTCGATCGCCGGACGCCTGGCCTTCTCGCCAGGTTTTTCGGACGCGCCAGAACGTGCGCGCCCAATCTCGAGAGAAGTGTTTTGATCGCGCAAAGAATGACCAGTCGCTTGACCGCTTCGATTCGAGTCGCGAAGCGAATCGAGCGCATCGGCGAAGTCGGACGCCGCTGCATAGCGTTGGTCCTTCTCTTTGACCAGCGCCCGTGCGATGACGCGGTCGAAATCCGCGGGCAACCCGGAGACCAGCGAACTGGGTGGAGGCGGGTCGACTGTTGCGATCTCGCGCATGATCGTCACCATGTTCGATCCGGGAAACGGAAGACGGCCGGTTGCCGCTTCATAGAGCAGGCAACCCAGCGAAAAAATGTCAGCGCGCCCATCCACTGGCTCTCCGAGCACCTGCTCTGGAGACATGTAGGCGGCTGTACCGACCAGAATTCCCGGCGCTGTATATTCCATCTGCGCGGTCTCGCCATTTGCGCTCGCCACCGCCATCGCGGCGAGTTTTGCCACGCCAAAATCGAGGATTTTCACCTGCAACCCCGGCGTGATCATCACGTTTGCCGGCTTGATGTCGCGATGCACGATGCCCACCGCGTGCGCGGCCGCTAGCGCGCCAGCGATCTGCGCGCCGAAATTCAAGACTTCGCTCAATGGGAGACCGTAGTCCGGGATGATCTCCCGCAGAGTTTTGCCCCGCACGTACTCGAGCACAAGAAAATCCGTGCCAGTGGCGGAGTCTTGCGAAAAATCGTAAAGCTGAACAATGTTCGGATGATTCAGCGCCGAGACGGCACGCGCTTCCTGCGCAAACCGGTACCTGCCGCGCGCGTCGGTCAACCGGTCCGACGAGACTACTTTGAGCGCAACCAGACGTCCGAGGCGCGTATCACGCGCTTGGTAAACTTCGCCCATTCCACCAGCGCCGATCAGCGTGAGGATTTCGTACGGACCTAACAGGGATCCCGCAGGAAGGGGCATGCTGCTTTCGACATGATACACCCCGCTTCGAACCCGCAAGTTCAGCCGGGCCAAAGGCTTCTAAGCGCGATCCTTCACGCCTTCCACGATGCTGGTCCCGAAGTTGTCCTGGATTGGCGTAATGCGCTCAACCCTGAGACCGGCCGAGCGATAGAGCGCGTGCCACTGCTGTTCGGTTCTTTCTTTGCCTGTGATGTGCGTCAGCATGACGATGTCAAGCAACTTCGCCGGTGTGCCGCTTGAGTCGCCCATTGACGGCAGAACGGTGTCGACGCAAATCACACGGCCACCACCGTGCATCGCGCGGAGGCAATTCTCGAGCAACCGAACGCATCGCAGGTCCTCCCAGTCATGAATGATGTGCTTCATGATGTACACGTCAGCGGAAGGAACTGACTCGAACATATCGCCGCCTGTGTATTCCAGCCGGGCCGCAACACTCGAGTCCTTCACCGCCAGATGCTGCCCCGCGATGTGGACCACCTCGGGACGATCGTAGACGGTCGCGCGTAAATGAGGATACTTCTCGATCAGCGCGAGCGCAAGATGTCCGAATCCGCCGCCCACATCGGCCACGTGGCTCGCGTTTGCAAAATCGCACTTGTCCAAAACACCACGCAGCGAGTTCAGGCTGTTGGACTTCATCGCTTCACCGAACTCTTCGAGTTCCTTCGGATTGGCGTGCAAGTAGTCCCAAAACGGCAGGCCAAACACTGCCTTGAACTGCGGTTGGCCCGTCCGAACCGTTCCCCCCACCTCGCAAGCCATCCGCGAGATCATTCCTCCGAACAATTCGACGACCTTCTTCACAGAAACCGGCGAGTCGGCCGTCAGGGTATCGGACAATTCGTTCGGACCGAATCGCCCGGCCGAATCCTCGCTGAAGACTCCCACAGAGGCACAGGCTCGAAGGACGCGTTCAAGCGCGCACGTGTTCGCAGTGATTCCGGCTTTCGCGATAATTTCCTCCGCCGTCATTGGGCCATCGCCTTTGACCAAGTCCGGAATATTGAGCCGCGTCGCTTCCGCCATAACGTTCGTGACCAGCGCGCCCATCGCCATTTGCATGATCAAGGCCTGGGGCAGATGTTCGGGTACAGCGCCGGTAGCCGGCATAGAGCCTCCTGAATGTGAGTCAAAATGTTTAGAACAAATGTGAGTCAAAATGTCTAGAACAACCGGACGCCGCGTGGGCCCGGTTTTCGCGCCACGTGAACCGTGTCGAGGAATCGAACGCTGTTCGGGTTCGATGTCAGCACCAAAGAGTGCGTACGGAAACCGTCGCCGAAGAACCGGACGCCCTGCAGCAAGCTGCCCGGAGTGACACCGCAAGCGACGAATATAATCTCTTTGCCCGGAGCGAGATCTTCGGCTCGATAAACCTTGTGCGGATCGGCGATGCCCATCTTCTCCATGCGCTTCTCGAGTTGAGCGTTGTCGACCACCAACCGCCCAACCATTTCACCGTGCAGACAGCGCAGCGCCGCGGCCGTGATCACGCCCTCGGGCGCGCCGCCGGTTCCCATCACCGCGTGGACACCGGTTCCGCGTACTGCCGCTGCGATACCCGCCGAGAGATCCCCATCGCCGATCAGCCGAATACGCGCGCCCGCCTTTCGAATATCCTCGATAAGCTTCTCGTGGCGCGGTCGGTCGAGCACGATGACGACTAGGTCCTTCACCTGCCGATCTAGTCGGCTGGCGATCGCCTTGAGGTTGTCCCACACCGGCGCGTTGATATCCAGTGCGCCCTGCGCCGCCGGCCCGGCGATGATCTTCTCCATGTAGCAATCGGGGGCATGCAGCAACCCGCCTGCGTCTGACGCTGCTAGAACCGCGATCGAATTGGGCGCGCCTGTTGCGCACAGGTTGGTACCTTCGAGCGGATCCACGGCAATGTCGACAGCCGGATATTCCATGGCATCCGGCGGCGTCGAGCCAACGTGCTCACCGATGTAAAGCATCGGCGCCTGATCGCGCTCGCCCTCTCCGATCACGATAGTGCCCGCGATGGGAACTTCCTCGAACGCGCGGCGCATAGCCTGCACCGCAGCATGGTCGGCGCCCTTGGCATCGCCTTGCCCCATCGTGCGGGCGGACGCCACTGCGGCCGCTTCTACCACACGCACCAGCGAAAGAGCCAACTGTTCGATGCCGCCCGCCGCTCGCGTCCTCACCCCGGTTTCGATCGCATGACCCGCCATAACTATCTCTTTCTTTTGAGATTATGCTCCCCGACGTAAGAAACCCGATCATATCACGACAGGGCTCTTTTGCAATCCGAACTAAGGTAAAAGACCGAAGGATTCTTTCGAGATTGTTCTTCTATACTGCATTCGGGAAGTGCTATACTCCGATTTCCATCACTAGTACTGGTAAGTGTTCTTGGGAAATCCTGGGAAACGAGGCGTAGAATGCTACGTAAGAGTCTGATCGGCGCGGTGCTTACGATGGTAATTTTCACCGGCTGGCTGTTCAGCGACGACCTGGAACGGCCCGACTTGGCGAGCGTTATCAAGAACATCCAGCAATCTCTGGCATCCATCCAGGATCAGATCAAAGACCTGCGGGCGTCCGTGACGCAGCTGTCGAAGATCGCCAAGACCGAAAAGCAGGCGGTCGCCATGCGCTCAGTAACGAACGTTTCCAGCGGTACGGCCAGCGCCGCGCCCATGTCCACATGGCAGCGCGCGCAGGAAGCTTATGATCGCGGCAAGGGCCTCGAAGATCAGAAGCTGTGCGGGCAGGCTATCGAAGCGTTCACCAAGGCCATCGAGCTCGATCCCAAGAACGACTCCGCTTATCTGCATCGCGGCGCGTGCCGCAGCCAACTAGGAAACTTCGCCGACGCGATCACGGACTTGTCCCAATCGCTGGAATTGCAACCCAACAATTCCCAGGCCTATGCACTGCGCGCCTCGGACCTCGCCGCGGGCGGACAGACAGCGGCCGCCATAGCCGACGCGAACGAGGCGATCCGCCGCAATTCGACCAACGTCGACAACTACTTGCTTCGGGCAACCCTGCATCAGCGAGCGGGTGAAGTTCAGCCAGCGCTGGAAGACTACAACCAGGCGATCGCCGCAGCCCCGCAATCCGAGAAGGCGTACTTGGGCCGGGCCACGTTGCTGCGCACTTCCGGACAACTGGTCCCGTCCGTAAAGGACTGCTACAAGGCGATCGAATTGAGTCCGTCCGATCCAGCGGCGTACCTCTGCCGCGCGGAGTTTTATATCGCAAGCGGCGCACCGCAGCCCGCACTCGCGGACATCAACCAGGCTTTGATGAACGGTCAGAATCCCGCGCAGGCGGCGACATTGCTCGCTGCTGCTAAGCAGGCGTTTGAAATGAAGACCGCTGCCCCGCCTCAACCTCCGCAGCAGCCGGTTGTGACTGCGACCATGGCCGCACCAGCACATGCGCCAGCGCCAGCTCCGGCGATAGAAGCTGCGCCTGCCCCTATAGCACGGACAGCCCCGGTTTCTGCACCTCCGGCATCGGCGCCGGCCCCAGTTGCAAGCGCCGCGCCCCTAGTCAGCGTCGCGCTGCCTCCGGCGGGAATGCCTTCGCCCGGAACGCTAACGCAATCTTCCGCGAATCCGCCGGCGGCTCTGGCACCGGCTCCCGCAGCGGCGCCGAGACCCGCCGAAGCCATGGTTGCCGCGCCCAAGCTGGTCGACCTTCAGGTGCCCGTCGCTCCTGTCAAGAACACACTGCCGCAAGTGGCCGTGCCGCGCGGCAGTTCAGGCAAGTCCGAGCAAGCCCTGAACCTGTATCGTGACGGCCGCAAGTACGCCGAACAGGAACGCTTCGTACAGGCCGTCCCCCTGTTCGATCAGGCTATCCAACTCGATTCCAACTTCACGCTCGCCTATAACGCGCGCTGCTACGCGTTTCTCCGCCTCAGGCAGTACGATCGCGCGATCACTGACTGCTCGGAGGCGATCAAGCTGGATGCATCCTACATCAATGCCTATCAGATTCGCGGCGTGGCGAAACAACTCTCCGGCGACAGCGCGGGCGCGAACACTGACTTCAAGCGGGCCGCCGAGTTGCAACCGATCGCGCAGATCCAAAACACCAAAATTCCGGGTAAGCAGTAGCCTTCACCCACCTCCGCCCGCGCGCGATTTTCGCGCGACATGCTATAGTCTTGTCCGGCCGATTTCGGCCCGCACATGAGCCTTAATCCGAAACGAACCGTCGCTGAACTGAAAGAATTGCGAGCTCTCACCGCCGATGAAAACGGCGCGCAACGCGTTGCCTGGACCGATACATGGCTGAAGGCGCGTGAATGGTTCGCTTCTAAGCTTAAGGGCCTTCCGGTGGAGCATCACTACGATGCCGCCGGTAATGGCTGGGTCACGCTTCCGGGCGCTTCCGAAAAGGCGCTTCTGCTCGGCGGTCACCTGGATTCCGTGCCGAACGGAGGCTGGCTCGACGGCGCTTTGGACGAGATGGCCGCGCTCGAAGTGCTGCGCAGGTTCGCCATCGAATTCAACGGCCGTCCTCCAGTCACTATTCGCGTCGTCGACTGGGCCGATGAAGAGGGTGCTCGATTCGGGCGCAGCCTCCTCGGCTCCTCCGCGTTCGCAGGCACTCATTCGATCGCTGCGGATCGGAAACGTACCGACAGGGACGGCATCCGCATGGATGACGCGCTTCGCCGCTGCGGCGTCGAAATAGACCGGTTTCCAGAAGCCGAGCGCGAGCAGAAAAACGCCGCCGCCTATCTGGAATTGCACATCGAGCAAGGCCCGGTGCTGGAAGCCATGGGCCTGCCGCTTGGCGTAGTGCTCGGCACAAAAGGCGTCGAACGGCACGCCATCACTTTCCATGGACAAGAGGCGCACTCCGGCTCCACTCCGATGAAAGTACGCCGCGATGCGCTCGCGGCCGCCGCTAAGCTCGCGCTCGAGATTCGATCCATTGCATGCAAACACCCCGACGCAGTGTGCACGATCGGCAGCGTCAAAACCTTTCCCGGCATCGTTACTGCGGTAGTGGGCCGCTGCGAAACGGCCCTGGACCAGCGTGATCTCGACCCGAAGGTGCTCGCCCAAATGCAACGTGAAGCTAAAGAGGCGAGCGAGCGCTTCGCCCGTGAAGAAAACTGCTCCGTGGAGTGGTCGCGGATCTGGAATATCGAGCCGATTGCGTTTCATCCGGCTTTGATCGAGCGCTGCGAACAGGCTGTGCGCGAAATCGCCGGGACCTCGCACAAGCTGCCATCGGGTCCCTTGCACGACGCCGCCGAAGTTTCACGCGCCGGGATTCCGACGGTGATGATGTTCGTCCAATCGCTGGGCGGGATCAGCCATAACAAGATCGAGGACACCAAAGAAGAGCATCTCGAGTTATCGGTCGCGGCCCTCGATTGGCTTGCTACCAAAACTGTGGAGTGGATACAAGCAAGTTAGCCTATGTTCAGCGAGAAACTGAATCCGAATGTCCGCACCTTGCTCGAAGCGATCGCAGCGCTGAATCTGCCACCACTCGAAGGTCTCACCGCCCCCGAAGCGCGCGCACGCGTCCGCGAGAATCTCGATGCGCTGATGGGTCCGATGGAACCGATGGGCTCCGTCGAAAACCTCCGAATCCCCGGGCCGAACGGCGATATCCCCATACGCGTTTACACACCGGAAGGCGGCGGCAATGGCGCAGGCGTAGTGTATTTCCACGGTGGCGGATGGGTGGTCTGCGATCTCGACACTCACGATGTGCCGTGCAGTTCGATTGCGCGTCGCTCCGGCGCGATTGTGGTCGCAGTCGACTATCGCTTGGCGCCTGAGCACAAATTTCCCGCCTCCGTCCATGATTCGTACGCCGCGTTGCTCTGGGTTGCAGCGAACGCACATCGCTTCGATATCGACCCTGGCAAACTCTGCGTATGCGGCGACAGCGCCGGAGGGAATCTAGCGACTGTCGCAACGATCAAGAGCCGCGACGAGAACGGCCCCAAGCTCGCGCTCCAGGTCCTCGTTTATCCGGTTACGGATCTCTCTTCGTTTGAGACCGGCTCGTACGGCGAGTTCGCCGAAGACCACTACTTGACCCGAAGCCTGATGGACTGGTTTCGCACTCATTATCTCGCCGATCCCAGCGACGCGCAGGATCCGCACGCCTCGCCTCTGCTGGCGCGCGATCTTCGTGGCCTGCCTCCCGCGCTAGTGATCACAGCCGAATGCGATCCGCTCCGTGATGAAGGAGAGGCTTACGCCAAGCGCCTCCGCGACACCGGGGTCGAAGTAACTCTCACGCGCTACGACGGGATGATTCATCCTTTCTTTTCGCTAGCTGGCGCGCTGCCGCAAGCGGGCGAGGCCTATCAGCAGATCGCCGAGACAATCCAGTCAACCATACACGTCTCTACTGCAGCGGGCCGCTCTGTCAGATGAGGCACCGTCGTAACTAATTAACACCCAGCACGAAGCGTTAACCCTCGTTAGAGCGTCTACAGTCCGGACAAACAATCGATTCGGCTAGCAGTTTTGCTCGCACGGATGCTCCTGGTTTGCCGGAAAGTCTCGCATTGTACTTGCCATATGAGTGTCAGTCAATCTCAATCGATCGAGGAGCCCGACGCCACCTCTCACACCTCGGAATTGGACGCGGCGAACCGCGGCAGGCGCCAGGCCGAGCTGTGCGGCGAGGCGGCGGAAAACGCGGAGGATAGTCCAGCGCGCGCGCTGGTCTCTCCGGCCGATCTACTGGCCGCGATTGTCGATTCTTGCGACGACGCGATCATCAGCAAGGATCTCAACGGTATCATCACGAGCTGGAATCGAGGCGCGGAACGCCTCTTCGGTTACACGGCTGAGGAAGCGATCGGCCGGTCCATTCTAATGTTGATTCCACCGGACCGCCAGGACGAGGAGCCCCGAATTCTCGCGCAGCTCCGGCGCGGCGAACGGATCGATCATTACGAGACGATTCGCTTGCGCAAGGACGGAACCCCCCTCAACGTGTCGCTGACCATCTCGCCAGTCAAGGATGCTAGCGGGCGCGTCATGGGCGCGTCCAAGGTGGCTCGCGACATCACAGAACGCGTGCAGCACCGGCAGGCCATCGAACAGGCCAACGCCGCGCTGAAACGCGCAAACGACGATCTGCAACAATTCGCGTACTCTGCTTCACACGACCTCCAGGAACCGTTGCGCATGATCTCGGTCTACAGCGAGTTGCTGCGAAAGAAATTCGGCGGCCAGCTCGGTCGGGAGGCCGACGAGTACCTCAGACAAACGGTGGAGGGCGCGATGCGAATGGAGCACCTGCTTCGAGATCTCAGAATGTATACGCAATTGTCCGCCGCTGGCGCGGAACCGCCGGATGAGATCAACGCTGGTGAGGTTTTGCGAAAGACCCTGCTCAATCTTCAGGTAGCCATCGACAAGAATGGTGCCACCATCACCACCAGCGCCCTCCCGCAAGTACGCATGTTTGAATTTCAACTGGAGCAGGTGTTACAGAACCTGATTGCCAACGCAATCCGGTATCGGAGCGAGCAGCCGCCCCGGATTCACGTCGCAGCCGAACGCCAAGGAAACCACTGGTTGTTTTCCGTTCAGGACAACGGAATCGGCATCGAACCGCAGTTCAAGGAGCAAGTCTTTGGTGTTTTCAAACGCCTCCACAGCGCCTCCGAGTACCCGGGAACAGGAATGGGTCTCGCGATTTGCCAACGGATTGTCGAGCGCGCCGGCGGTCGAATCTGGGTGGAATCAGAGCCCGGACGGGGCTCGACATTTTACTTTACGATCCCCCTCGGAGGACCCAAGCGACAAGACCATCCGTTTCATACGAATTCTGTTTGAAACATAAGGCTGCTGAAACTCCGCCCATCACCGTGGCATCTTAAAAATGGGTTGTGCACATGGATTTCGAGATCAAACAGCGGGACACAGAGGGTGTCGTGATTCTCGACCTGAGTGGGCGTCTTACGCTCGGCCCCGAGGATGCTGCCTTCCGCCAGACCCTTCAGTCCCTGCTTGACGGGGGAAAGAACAAGGTTGTCGTGAATCTAGGCGGGATTTCCGCGATCGACACAGCGGGGGTAGGAACACTGACCCTTTGGGCGCAAAAGTTTGTGAATGCCAGCGGGCGTCTGGTGCTTCTCAATGTTCTTCCATCTCACACGGCGCTGCATGATGTTCTCAAGCTTGACACCGTGTTCGAAACCTACGGTCAAGAGCTCGACGCTATCAATAGTTTCATTCCTGGCCGCGCCGTTCCGCACTACGATTTGCTCGAGTTTCTCAAGGAGGAATCCGAGCATCGCAAGACGAATCGCGAACACGAAAACGAAACGGCATGATCAAAAAACAACCGCTCTCGGAATACCGGCACAAACGCGACTTCGAAGTCACGCCTGAACCATCTGGCCGCTCCACTCGATCGCCGCGCAAAAAGCTTCTGTACGTCATCCAGAAACATCAGGCATCGCATTTGCACTACGACTTTCGGCTGGAATGGTGCGGAGTTTTGCTCTCGTGGGCCATCCCGAAGGGCCCCTCGCTCGATCCATCCGTGAAACGTCTGGCCGCGCAGGTGGAGGATCACCCTCTGGAGTATGGCGATTTTGAAGGCGTCATCCCGGAGGGCGAGTACGGTGGTGGCACAGTGATGCTTTGGGATCGTGGCGCTTGGACGCCGGAGGTTCCCGATGTGGACGCCGCGCTCGCGAATGGCGAGCTGAAGTTCACCCTGCACGGTGCAAAGCTCCGAGGTTCGTGGGTCATGGTCCGAACCAAACTCGGCGGCTCCCGTAAGCCGCAGTGGCTGCTCATCAAGCATCGCGACCAATACGCTTCTGCCGAGGACATCGAGACGCTAAGGCCTCGCTCGGTCGCAACCAAACGGCTCATGGCCGGCATCGCGCGCGACGATCGCGGCGACGTCGAGAAGGCCGCCAAAGCCGACGCACCGCCGGCGACCCGTTGACCGACCCTATTCCGTTCCGCGTAAAGCCCATGCTGGCCACCCTGGTCCGCGAGCCTTTCGATCGCCCGGGCTGGGTCTATGAAGAAAAGTACGACGGGTTTCGCATCCTCGCGTATAAAGAGGGGCCGCGAGTGACGCTGCTTTCGCGCAACCAAAAGAATCGTACGGCAACGTTTGCGGCGATCGCTGAAGCTGTCGGGAAGCTTTCGGCCCGTACGCTTTTGCTCGACGGTGAAGTCGTGGCTTTCGACCGGCGCGGCGTCTCCCGGTTCCAGCTTTTGCAAACGCTCGGGAGCGAACCGAAGTACGCTGCCTTCGATTGCCTTTACGTCAACGGCCGCGACTTGAGAAAAGGTCCGCTCTCGGCCCGCCGCGCCGAGCTCGAGCAAGCGATCCCGAGGTCCGGCCGCATCATTCTCTCAGCACGGCTCTCCGATCATGGACTCAAAGCGTACGAAGCGGCCAAGCGCAAGGGCCTGGAAGGTGTCGTGGCTAAGAACGCCTCGGCTCCATACTGGGAAGGCCGCTCGAGGGATTGGCTCAAGTTCAAAGTGCGGCAAGAGGACGAATTCGTGATCGTCGGTTTCACCGCGCCTAAGAGGTCGCGGCTTCACTTCGGCGCTCTTTTGTTAGCCGCCCAAGCTCAGGGCACGCTCCGCTACGTAGGGAAAGTGGGCACGGGTTTCGATCGCGCGAGGCTCGCCGAACTCCACCGGAAATTCCAACCGCTCGTTCGTGCGAAGCCCGCCGTCGCCGATCCTGCGCGCCAGCGCGATGTCACTTGGGTCGCCCCGCGTCTGGTTGCCCAAATCTCTTACGAAGAGCTGACCAGCGATCGCAAGCTGCGCCAACCCGTTTTTCTAGGACTTCGCGACGACAAGTCCTCTCGGGAAGTCACTATCCCGGAGGCACGTTGAAAGTGCCGCTCAGCAACCCAGACAAAATCTTCTGGCCTGACGAAGGGTACACCAAGCAGGACCTCGCTGATTACTACGCTGCGGTTTTTCCTAAGCTGAAACTGTACGTTGCCGACCGTATGCTCACCATGGAGCGCTGCCCGAACGGAATGCGTGGCCAATGCTTCTACCAGAAGCAAGCGCCGAAGGGCCTGCCGCCGGGGGTACCGACGAAAACGATCCACCATTCGAACCGCAACGTCCAATACGTCGTAGGCGGATCGCTCGAAACTCAGCTCACGCTGGTGAACTTGGGCTGTGTCCCGGTCCACGTCTGGGGGAGCCGCGCCGGCTACGAGCGCAAACCGGATTGGGTGATCTTCGACCTCGATCCGAGCACTGGCGAATTCGCGGGCGCCGCAAGAGCCGGCCTTCGGGTGAAGGAAGCGCTAGACCAACTCGGTCTCACTTCGTTTCCTAAGACCTCGGGCAGCCGCGGCCTCCACGTCTTCGTCCCATTGCGCGTCGGTCCGGATTTCGACGAAGTCCTCACCTTCGCGCGCGAGCTTTGCACTCGCCTGGCCGCCGCTCATCCAGACACACTCACGGTGGAAGCACGCATTCAAAAGCGAGGCGATCGAATGTATTTGGACTCGATGCGGAACAGCTTTGGCGCGACGGTGGTTGCGCCCTACTCGGTTCGCCGCCATCCGAAAGCCCCGTTTTCGATGCCGCTGGATTGGAGCGACGTGAAACCGTCTCTCGACCCATCCACGTTCAACCTAGGTAACTACAAAAAGCGCTTGACCACCTCAGACGCATGGGAGGATTTCTTCCGCTCGCGCCAATCGCTGAAAACCGCTGTTAAGTCGCTGCGAAAGATCTAGAGCTGCTCTTCCAAGTGTCTCAGCCTCGCGTCCAGAACTTCTTCAACGCGATGCAGCTCGGCGCGCCAAAGATCGCGCATATCGTCGAAGCGTTTGTCGATTCCACCAAATCTAGTGTTCATGTAAGCGATGAGAATGCCAATCATCACGGCGTTAAACAGCACAATCATCACGGCGTTAAACAGCATAGAATGTCGATTGCCAGATAGAGTTGCTCATTCGTCATGATGACGGTTGCTGTAATTACTCTCCCAAGTCAGCTAATTACACGCCCGCGAAACGTTTTGCTCCCCAATACCAAAGTGCCGATCACGCTCGCGCTCAGCGCCAGCACAACCCAGGCAATATTCAACGTCGGGACCTGAATCCCCGGCGGAACCATGGCGTATCTGAGTCCTTCTGCCGCGTACGTCAGGGGATTGAATAACACGAGCGCCTGAAACCAGCGGATATTCGTGAGCGCGCCCCAGGGATAATATGTGCAGCCGGTAAAAAGTAACGGCGTGAAGATCAGAGTGAACATGAGACTGATCTGTTCCGGCTTGATGCTGGTTCCCATCAGCAATCCGATCCCCGCGCCAACGCACGCCGTCAGCACGATCATGCCGGCGAGTATTGCGACGTGATCCGATCGCACCGCAAACCGATCACGCAGAATCCACCAAGCCAGCGGAAAGATCACGCTTCCAGCTATTACTCCTCGGATCGCGGCAAAAAGCACCTTCTCGACCGCCACGAATCCGATCGGAAGGGGGGCGAGCAATCGATCGTCGATCTCGCGCGCGAACCCCAGATCCAAAACCAATGGTAGGGTGACACCCTGCATGGAAGCGACTAACGTGGTCAGCCCGACGATGCCGGGCAACATGACCGCGACAAAGGCCGGCGCGGCCAGACCGATTCCAGGAAGGACTTTCCCGAAGATAAAGAGAAAGAAGAGCGGCTGCATCAGTGCCTGCAAGAGAAACGAGACGAATTCTCGCCCCGTCACCACCAGATCGCGGCGAAGCATCGCCAAGAACGCGTTCGCCGCCAGCGAAAATCGCGATTTCGTATGCATCAGCGCAGATGCCTCCCGGTGAGATAAATGAAAACTTCTTCGAGCGTCGCCTGTTTCAAATGCAGATCGCGCACTTCAAATCCGGATGCGAGCACTGCCTGCGCGGCGGCGCCCGTCAGCAATCCCGCGCTTTCGGCATAAACGCGGTAGGTAGCAATTCCCGGTTCTTCCTGCGATCCTCCGCCGCCCGACGCTGGCGCGAACTTCGCCCACGGACCTGCCGGAGCAGCAGCGGCCGCGGCTGCCTGCGCTGGTTGCGCGGCCATCTCCTCCACCTTGCTCACACCCGGCAGCGACTCCAAGGCCCCCTTCAGCCGCGCTCGCCCGTCCGCAGCCGCATCATCCGGAACGAACGCTCGAATCTCCAGCGTATTGCCGCCCGGTATCATCTTCTTCAACTCCGCCGACGTGTTGTTCACGAGAATTTTCCCGTGATCCATGATCGCGATTCGCTCGCAGAGTTTATCCGCCTCATCCATGTCGTGGGTCGTAAGCAGGATCGACAAACCCTGCCGGTTCAGCTCGCGAATCCGGTCCCACAAGAACAATCGCGACTGCGGGTCAAGGTTATTGGTCGGCTCATCCAAAAACAAAACATCGGGCGAGTGCATCAGCGCGCGGGCGATCATCAGCCGCTGCGCCATGCCACCCGAATAGCGGCTCACCTTTTCGTTCTTCCGCTCGCCGAGCCCCAGCTCTTCGAGCAACTGATCCGCTTTGGCCTCCCGCTCTTTGCGCGGAACGCTGTGGTACGCCGCATGAAAGGTGAGAATCTCCCGCACTTTGAGACTGCGATCGAGATTGCTCTGTTGCGGGACTACTGCGATTTTCTGCTTCACCGCAATCGGATCGTGCGCCACGTCGATTCCCAAGATCCGCGTCGCACCGCTCGTCGGCAGCACGTTGGTGGTCAGCACGCCGATGGTAGTCGTCTTGCCCGCGCCGTTCGGCCCCAGTAACCCGAAAATCTCCCCGCGACCCACGTCGAACGACACCCCATCCACGGCGTTATTCTTCGACTTCGCGTATCTCTTCACGAGATCGCGCACTTCGATCGCCCGCACGTTGTCAGAATTTGCCACCGAAAACCCCAGGATCTATTGAATAGCACGAACCAGCCGCGGCCGCCGGTGACTCTAGAATTCCCGGACTGGCGCCGCTTGTTCGATTCCGACGCGTCCCGCCTCGATTTTCGCGGCGTAGTAGTTCTCGCCCCGCATCGGACACCCAGCGATCCCGCGCAGCAACGCAATCTGCCCGGTATGCGTGAGCGCATCGGCCAGCCCGCCTTGGAACAACTTCTTCACGTCGCCGTGCAACGGTTTATCGGACGCCAGGTATGCATCCAGCGCTTGCAACGCCGCGAAGAATCGCTCTACCTCTTTCGACCAGAGAAGCGGTTTTGAGTCATTCCATTTCTGATTGCCCGAGACAATGGAGAGTGCCCAGTCCGCCAGATCGCCCATGTGCGCGAGAATCTCGACCGGCTTCCGGGTGTGCTCTGACGCACGGAAGTCGGCGAAGCTCTCCGGAACGCCGCGCAAAGTCTTCCCTGCGCGATACGCAAGCGTCGCCACAACGTGCCGCAGCATTTCGCGCTGGGGATCCTTCATCAGACTCTGAGTAGCGGTGCTCATGACTCCATCCTATGATACGCGACGCCGGCAACCACATGACAGAATCATGACAGCGAAAAGAAGCCCGCGCACTACAGTAGTCAGTTTGACCCTACATAATGGAAAAAGACAGGGATGATTCGGAGCACTGCGCTCATGCTCGCTGCTTTCGCTCGACTTGTCGCGCAGGATGGACTAGGAACCAATTCCCCGACCAGTTCCTCCACCCCCCCGAAACCCACCGACGAACCCGAGCGCTGGAATCTTTACTACCAAGCCACTTCGATCGGCGACTACCATGGATCGTTCAATGCCCCCTACTCCGGACCGCTCAGCCTGATAAACAATGTCGAGCGCGACGTCTCCCTCACCACCACACTGTTCTTCAGCTTGCGGTTGAGTAAAAACCTCCAGTTCTATTTCAATCCCGAAATCGCTGGCGGTAGAGGATTCAGCAACGTGGACGGTCTCGCTGATCCACCAAACGGTGAAATTCCGCGCGTTGCGGGCGCCACTCCGAAACCTTATATCGCCCGCTTGTTCCTCGCCTATGACGTAGGTTTTGGCACAAAGAAGGAGCATGTGGAGAGCGAGCAGAACTCGCTGGCCGGCGACCGGCCCATGAACCGCTACACGATCAGTGTGGGCCGCTTCTCGGTCACCGATTTCTTCGACGTCAACGCCTATAGTCACGACCCCCGTACGCAATTCCAAGCCTGGGGGATTATGTACAACGGCGCCTGGGACTATCCCGCCGACACGCGCGGTTACTCCTGGGGAATCGTGAACGAGTTTCACACTCGCAACTGGTCCTTCCGCTTGGGCAGCGCGGCCGAACCCAGAGTGCCTAACGGACCGCGGTTCGATCGGCGCTTGTTCGTCGATCAGGGCGATGCTTTTGAGGAGGAGCGGCGCTTCATCATCCGTTCTCATCCCGGCACCGTGCGCGTGCTCCAATACACGAACCGCACCGATTCCGGCCGCTACGCCGATGCGATCCGCCGTGGCGAGCAGACCGGAACCACGCCGGACATAAACGCTGTTCATAAGGCCGGCACGCTCAAGTACGGTTTCGGTATTAGCGCCGATCAGGAGCTCACTAAGAACATCGGCATGTTCATGCGCTTGGGATGGAATGACGGCAAGACGCAGGACTTCGCCTTTACGGCCATCGATCGATTGGCCGAACTCGGGGTTGTTGTGAAGGGCGCGCGATGGAAGCGCCCAGATGATGTTTTTGGCACTGCCTTCAGCACGGCCGGAATCTCCGGTGTGCATGCGCTCTATCTTGCGATGGGGGGTCTCGATTTCTTGATCGGAGACGGCAAGCTGAACTACGCGCCGGAGTACTTGTGGGAAAGTTACTATAGCACTCGCGTCGCGCCCGGCTTTTACGTGACGCTCGACGGCCTGCACTACAACAACCCCGCCTATAATCACGACCGCGGGCCGGTGTGGGTTGGGAGCCTCCGCCTTCACATAGAATTCGGCGTTAAGCCCTGGTCGATGAAATAATCTGCATTCCCTCCGCCTAGCAGGCCGGAACCTTGTCCGCGCGTTTCTCGTATAGTGAGTGCTGGACAATTCGGAGCGCACCACAGGAGGCTGTGGCCTCCAAGCTGGAAAAGAAATCGCTGCCGCGGCCCGTCGTTGTGGCGCGATTTCATAGGAGGGATCGATGGCGCAACACATCAAAATCCTCGGGATCCTGCACATTATTTACGCGGGCCTGGTGCTCCTGGCTGGAGTGGTGGTGCTGGTGGTGATGGGCGGCATCGCGGGTTTCATCGGGTCCAGTGACCGTTACTCGGACACGCAAGTTGCGCCCCCGATTCTCATGCTCATCGGCTTCGGCGTCTTCTGTTTTCTGTTACTGCTTTCACTGCCTGGAATCATCGCCGGATTCGGTCTGCTGGCGTTTAAGGAATGGGCCCGCATTTTGACCATCGTTCTCTCGGCGTTCGAGCTGCTCAGCGTTCCCTTCGGAACCGCGCTCGGGATTTACGGGCTGTGGGTTCTGCTAAAACCAGAGACCGAGGCGTTGTTTAAACGCTCGCAGCCCCTTCCCCGCGCTAGCTGAGCTGCTTCCAGCGATAACAGTTCCGCAGATGATCGTTCACCATCCCGGTGGCCTGCATGAACGCGTAACAGATGGTGGATCCGACGAACTTGAACCCGCGCTTGGAGAGGTCTTTGCTCATGGCATCGGACTCGGCGGTTCGAGCCGGAACTTCGCTCGGGGTCTTCCATCGGTTTACCTTCGGCTGGCCGCCGGCGAATCTCCAGATGTACGGGTCGAATCCGTCAAATTCATCCTGCACTTCGAGAAACGCCTTGGCGTTCAGAACCGCAGCTGCGACCTTCAGCCGGTTGCGCACGATCCCGGGATTTTCGAGCAACTGCACAACCTTCCGCGCGTCATAGCAAGCGACTTTCCTGGGATCGAACCGGTCAAACGCCTTGCGATAGTTCTCGCGCTTCTGCAGGATTGTGCTCCAGCTCAGCCCCGCCTGTGCGCCCTCGAGAATCAAGAGCTCGAAAAGTTTTCGGTCGTCGTGCAGAGGCACACCCCACTCCTCGTCGTGATAAACGATGTTCAAATCTCCCTGCGCCCAGTGACAACGCTGCATAGTCGCCATAATAGAACCTGAACGAGGTCCAACGGCATCTTGGCGAAGCTGCGCATCCGCAACACATCGCGAGGCACGATCCTGGCGGACCGCGCCGATATTGCCGACACCAGCCCCAAACGGCAGACTGGTTTGTTGAAGCACACCAAGCTCGTCGCGGGCGAAGGGCTTTGGATCGTGCCTTGCGAAGCTGTGCACACCATTGGCATGAAGTTTCCCATCGATGTGCTCTTTCTCGATAAGAAGCGGCGCGTGCTCAAGGTTAGATCCGCGATGCCGCGCTGGCGCTTCTCGGGATCGTTCTTCGCGCATTCGGTACTCGAGCTTCCCAGCGGCGCAGCGGCCGCCACCGAAACCGTAGCAGGCGATCAGCTGGAATTCGAAAAATACGAACCGGGCGAATGAAATGCGTTAGGGGTGCAGCGCGATGGTCGTGTTCCCTCCAGCGCCTGAGTAAATCAAGTCCACCGACCGGATGTTTTTCGCCTTGCTGTGGAATTCGAAGAACACCAGGCCGGCGCGCGGCAGAGGAAGCTCGCCTTCGAGCATCGCAGCACGCGTCACCCGCTGTTCCATTGGCCGCCGGATTTCCATGGGCATGTGAACTGGGGGCGGTGGCCCCGAATCCTGCCCGCCTTGTCCCCCTCCTCCGAAGCTGGTCTTCGGTTTTTCTTCCTGCTTCGGCGGCTGCCATTCCGGGTCCATCATGGTCTTGAACGCCATCTCGTAGGGCTGCGCAGCCAGAGTCTTCTTGGTTCCATTGATGCGCAGCGAAAAATTGCCTGGCGCTATGCTCACCGGAGACGGTCCAAACAGGCCGACCTCCACAACAACATAATCATCCGAAATGTAGATCGCCTCGCGTGTAGGAACAGAATGCCCTACGAACTCGGCCGCGATGGTGAGGGAGCCTGCTTTCCCCTGCGCCTGATAATCGGCCGGAGTCGCTCGCGGAGGCAGCCCCTTGGATTCGGCCGCCTGATTCCCAGAATCTTGAGCCGCCACGCTCAATACAGTAAAGGCAAATGCACTCAGCAAAGCCCGTTTCATTGCTGACGAAAATCGCATAACTTTAGATTCAACGTATCATAAGCGCGACGGACAATGCCCGCGTCCCATATTGGGATGCCGGCTCCCTTCTGCGTCCTCCAAACTTCTGCTCGCGCTTGTGCGATGATTGCTTGTTCGAAGTGATTCTCGCCTACGCCGTCACGGTTTTTCTCAGCGCATTCCTGCTCTTTGCCGTCCAGCCGATGATCGGCAAAATGATCCTTCCGTGGTTCGGCGGATCGGCGGCAGTGTGGAACACGTGCCTTCTGTTTTTTCAGGCAGCGCTGCTGGGCGGATATCTTTACGCGCATCTATCCACGCGCTTTTTGAAACCACGCGGCCGCGCGCTTCTCCACATCGCGCTCCTTGTCGTCAGCCTCGCCGCGCTGCCCGTGCTCCCAGCACAGCACTGGAAGCCCCTGCACCCGGGCGATCCCTCAGCGCGCATTCTCCTGCTGCTGACGGCCACCATTGGCCTGCCTTACATACTGCTCGCTGCCACGAGTCCGCTGC
>DASQJA010000028.1:0-2128 GCA_035631275.1 Bryobacteraceae bacterium | reverse complement strand
AAGCGTGTAGAAGATTCGCATCAGTCCCCTTTGCCCTCCTCGTACTCTACTCCGAGATGTTCGAGCGCTTCGGAGGGACAGCCTTTCCAATCGGCGAGCGCCTTGTTTCCCATATATTGCAGATCCTCGACGCCCATCTTGCTCGACCAGAACCCACTCGCCGTCAGGTCACGGAAGCTGTCGAAGAATGCGGCGGCGGGCGCCAAGGCCGGGACAACTTTTGCGGGATACGCGATATCGTCCAGGACACTTCGGCGCTCGGCGTCCGTACAGCTGGTGAACAGCTTATCGAATCGTTCGTCGCACAAATGATCGATGAAAGCCAGGCCACCGCGCATCGCGGTCTGGCGGGCCGGCTGATCGATCATCATGAAGTCCATGAATTCGGGAACACCGGCATCGCTGGCGCTCCCGGAGCGCTCGTCCTTCGGGATGACCAAATCGGCAAGCAGCGTGATGGTGGCATATTCGTGCTTCGTGAAGAACCTGGGCTGGAACGCCGCTCCTCGCTCGGCCGCCTGCCGTCTTGCGGTTTGCGCTTGAGCCTGCGCGGCTTCTACTTCAGGGGCTGTCCATGAGATCGCCGCGGCGATGGGCGCCGACGTAAAGAGTTGCAGAACCTTTCGGCGAGAGATGTGTTTCATATCAAATACTCAATCGATTGCGTTCTTGCGCTATGTATTCGCTGGTCCGCATCGCCAGGGCGAGGATCGTCCAGGTAACGTTTTTATCGGCATTTGAAACAAACGGGCCGCCGTCGGCGATGAACAGGTTCCTCACGTCATGCGCCTGACAGTTTTTGTTGAGAACCGATGTTTTAGGATCGTCACCCATTCGTGTAGTGCCAACTTCATGGATAATGCGTCCGCCGTTCGCCAGACCGTACAACTGTTCCTGTGGCGGCATTGCATCGAGTGGCGTCCCACCGAGTTCATGGATGATCTCGCGGAAAGTATCCTGCATGTGCTTCGCCTGTTTGATCTCGTATTCCGACCATTTCCAGTGAAAACGTAAGACCGGGATCCCATACTTGTCCACAGTGCGCGGATCGATCTCGCAATAGCAATTGTCGTTCGCGACCATCTCGCCTCGGCCGGAAAACCTGACAACGGAGCCCCAGTACTTCCGATAGTCCGCCTTCAGCCCCTTGCCGTAACCGCCAATGCCGTTGTAGCGCTGGATATTGCCCATAAATCCGAACGACGGCGCCCCCCGGCGCCCGCCGCCCAACTCGATGTGATAACCCCGCGGAAAATCGAGCTTCTTATTTTCGAGCCACCACGGCATGTAAAGATGCATGCCGCCGATACCGTCTTCGTTGTGCGGGGGCGTGCCGGCCATCTTCGGAATGAATCCCTGCACCGTCAGCCCCGTCGAATCGGTGAGATAACGGCCGACCACTCCGCTCGAGTTCGCCAGCCCGTTAGGAAAGCGGGACGATTTCGAGTTCAGGAGCAGACGGGCCGACTCGCAGGCGCTGGCAGCGAGCACGACAATGCGCGCGCGGATCTGATAATCGCGATTCTCGCGCGTGTTGATGTAGGAGATGCCGGTGGCGAGGCCATCCGTGTTGGTCATCACTTCTCGAGCCATCGCGTTGGTGACGATTCGCAGGCGGCCCGTGCGGAGCGCCGGCGGCAAAAGAACGGACGGCGACGAAAAATTCGCATGAACCTTGCAACCACGTCCGCATTCGCCGCAGTAGTGGCAGGCATGCCGGCCGTTCAGCGGCTTCGTGAGGATGGACATTCTTGATGGGATGCACGTCACACCAAGCCTGTCGCAGGCCTGTTTCACGAGCAGTTCATAGCATCGCGGTTTCGGCGGCGGCTGGAAGATGCCGTCCGGCTCGTTCGGCAGGTTTTCGTTGGATCCAAACAGACCGACAAGCCGGTCGAGCTTGTCGTAATACGGTTTGAGTTCATCGTAGCTGATCGGCCAGTCCTCACCGAGACCGTCGATGCTGCGGCGCTTGAAGTCGTACGGTCCGAACCGAAGCGAGATACGGCCCCAGTGATTCGTGCGGCAGCCAAGCATGCGCGCGCGAAACCAGTCGAACGTGGTGCCCGGCGCGTTGGTATATGGTTCGCCATCGAGATCCCAACCGCCGATGCAGCCGTCGAACTCG
>DASQJA010000027.1:0-2074 GCA_035631275.1 Bryobacteraceae bacterium | reverse complement strand
AGGGTGGCAGAACAAAAATCTTCAACTCGTCCTGCATGTGAAAGTGATCGCCGGAACGCCAGTCTCACCGAAGGTTGTCGCTAATTATTTCTGGTAGGCCGAAAGCCCACGCTCTCCCAAAGTTTTCCCGCCTCGTACAATCGCCCATTCGCCACGACGCGCGAAACTCTGCGGATATCACTGATATTTTCGAGCGGATTCCCATCCACCAGGATCATGTCCGCCCGCTTTCCGACTTCGATGCTGCCCGAATCGGCATCTAGCTTCATCGCGCGTGCCGGAACGATGGTCGCTGCCTGGATCGCTTCGAGCGGCGTCATGCCCGCCTGCACATACAGCTCGATCTCGCGGTCGAGACCATAACCCACCAGCCCGGTGTCGCTGCCGGCGACGATCGGAATCCCCGCGCGGTGTAGCGCGCCGATCACGGCGAGATTCTGCGCCCTGTTATTGCTGCGCCCGCCGCCGTTCATCGCGCGAAACTTGGCCTCAAGAACAAATGGTGCATTCAGAATCCCCGGCTCGAAGCTCGCCACGTCCATATCCTTCGCGTGCCCTGCCATCTCCGACCACCCGGCGGTCGGGTCGACCACAGTGCCATGCTCTTTCAGGAACGCAATCACCTTCTTCGACTGCTCGGAGTTCACCTCCACCGGAGCGCTCTCGGCCGGGCGCATCATGTCGGATGCGTAGAACAAGTGATTGATCTGGTCCATTCCCGCCTCGACGCCTTGCATCGCGTTGAAGACCTCCGGCACATGGCCGGTTACGCTCATTCCTAGCCGATGCGCCTCCGCTGCGATCGCACGAATCGCGTCTGGTTGGAGGTACGTGTACAACTTGATCTGCTCGAACCGCGCGGCATGGTAACGATCCACCACCGCACGGCCTTGCTCCGGTGTCTCCGCCGTAACGTGTCCGAACGCTTTCAACCCTCCTGCGTCGACTAGACCCGCCAGTAACAATCGCGGACTCAACGCACCCCTTTCCGCTGCGTCTCTTTGCGCGACGAGGTACTCGAACTCGCCGCCGCAATCGCGTGCAGTCGTGATTCCGGCCGCCAAGAGCGCGGGGCCGAACTCGACTCCCGAAAAATGAGTGTGCATTTCCCACAGCCCGGGTAGCAGCGTCTGTCCCTTGGCATCCACTGTCGCTATGTGAGGCGGAACTTGCACTTTTGATCTCGGCCCCGCCGCGGCGATCCGCCCATCCCGCACGATGACGACCGAATCCTTTACAGGTGCTGCTCCAGTCGCATCCACCAGCATCGCGCCCACGATCGCAAACGTCCCCGAGAGCTTGGGCGGAACCTCGCGGCTGATTGCCGCGAGATCCGCCATTTCCTGCTTAACTCCACCTCTGTAGAGCTGCTCGAGCCCAGGCTCATATTCAGCTCTCACGGCCTCCATTGGCAACCCGCCGGCGAACGTCATGGCCGCCGCGAGATCGCCCTGCGCATTGGTCCACACGATCTCGCGTCCGAACATCAGATTCGCAATGGTGTACCGCTCGAGTTCGATGGACTTTCCGTTGACTACAATCGAGTCACGCCCGGCTGGTCCGATCTCGATCGGCGCCGCATCACGCGCGCGCAACATCGGAAGCTTTGCCGGCTTCGCGTGCGCTTTCCAATACCTCATCAATATGCTCTGCACAGCAAACGGCGCCGGTCCGAACACTGTGAAGTATTGCTCGGGCGCCGCGAAAGTACGGCTCGCCCAGCTTTCGTTCACTACCACCTGACCCGTGTCGACGGTCACTGAATCGGATGTACTGTGTCCAGCCAGCTGCAGACTCGTGGGTGTGTAGTCGCTCTTCAACCGCATAACCGTTACCGTCGTGCGGGTGTTGGAGCGGTCGGTTAACTCCAGCGTGCTGTCCAGCTGTAGCCCTTCACCCGAGGACGTTACTTCGTAGCGCTCTTCGCCGATCGCATGCAGGATCATGTGGATCGTGAAGCGCCCGCTTTCCGCGCAGAGCGTCGACACCGCGGCCAGCATAATCAGAACGGGTCTCATTCAGCCAGTGTCGCGCATCCCAAGTAGAAGAAATCTCGTACGACGCAACTCGGTAG
>DASQJA010000026.1:0-2557 GCA_035631275.1 Bryobacteraceae bacterium | reverse complement strand
GGGTGCGTTCCGGCATCCCAAGTTGTATGTCATCGTGCCGGGCCGGGGCAACCGGCGAGGATTGCTCCCAAGCCACGCTATACTGGATTAGGCGGCCCTGCGCCAAAATTATATGACCAGCCGTATCAAGATTTTTGTCGCTTCGAGTTCCACTTGCCTCGTTTTTGTGCTTCTTTTCGGAGCCATGCGCGGCAAAAGCGCCTCGCCTGAGGACACCTACCGCCATCTCGCCGTTTACACCGAAGTGCTCTCGCGCATCAAGAGCGATTACGTCGAGGAGCCGGACATGAAGAGCGTCACGTTGGGCGCTGTGAACGGTCTGCTCGAATCGATCGATCCGTACGCCAGCTACTTGAACGCCGATCAGTACAAGCAGTGGCTAGCAAGCAAAGATCAAAAGAAGGCCAGCGTCGGGCTGATTCTCTCGAAGAAGTTTGGCTATGTCGGAATCGTCGATGCAGTTCCGGGGTCGCCGGCGGCGAAGGCCGGCTTGAGCACTACGGACGTTCTCGAAACGATCAACGGCGTCGCAACGCGTGACATGCCGCTCGCCTTCGCTGAGCTGCTGCTGCAGGGCGATCCGGGTACGACCGTCGACGTGGGTGTGCTGCGATTCCGGCAGCCTGAGCCTCAGAAGCTTACGCTGACGCGCGCGGTGGTTACGTATCCCGGGGTGACGGCGAAGATGCTGGACGATCAAGTCGGATTGATCCAAGTAGAGAGCCTGGAAGGACACAACGCGCAAGAAGTGGCCGCGAAGGCGCAGGACCTGCAGAAGCAGGGCGCCAAGCGCCTGGTGCTGGATCTGCGGCATTGTGCCACCGGCAGTCCTGAGGACGGCGAGAAGGTAGCAGATCTGTTCCTCGATAAGGGCCAGGAGATCACGTACACGCTCGGCCAGAAATCCCCGCGCGCTGACGTGACCGCCGATGGAGCGGCCGTGAATCATCTGCCGCTGGTTGTGATCGTGAATCGCGGCACCGCCGATGGCGCCGAGATCGCCGCGGCAGCGCTGATGGATGACAAGCGCGCCGAAGTGGTCGGCGAGAAGACTTATGGCGACGCTGCCGTTCGCAAGACCCTCACGATGGACGACGGGTCGGCTGTGATCCTGTCGGTGGCGAAATTTTATTCCCCGAGCGGCAAGGCCATTCAGGACACCGGGGTCACGCCGAGCGTACCGGTAGTGGAAACCGAGCAGGCCGCGGTGGATGACGACGGCAACCAGATCGGCGGCGAGCCGCAAAAACCGAAAGAGGACCTGCTGCTGAAGAAAGCGATCGAAGTGGTGACGAAGGGACGCACGGATGTTGCTGCCTCGCAAGGCGCGGCCGGAACGCCCGATCGTCCGGCTATGACGCCGCTGAACGTACCCCAGCACCAGCAGCATTAGCCCGATGCCGCTTTACGAGTACAAGTGCGATAAGTGCGGCGACGTCTTCGAAATTAGGCAGAAATTTTCAGACGAGCCGCTGCGCGTGCACGATAATTGTGGCGGCATGGTGGAGCGCCTGATCTCGCCGCCAGCGTTCCAGTTCAAAGGCTCGGGCTGGTATGTGACGGATTACGCGGGCAAGAAAGAAAACGGTTCCCCCAAGAGCGAATCGGCCAGTAAGGACTCATCCTCGGACGCTGGGGGCAAGACAGAGAGCAAGTCTGAGGCAAAACCGGCCGAATCAAAACCGGCTGGAAGCGGCAAATCCAAGAGCGATTAGCACCCGCACGGTTCAAGGCTGCGTTATTCGGCCGCATCGGGCGCTTCCAATAGCGGGTCTCCTGGCATGCGGTCTTCCGCGAGCCAGCGCGACCATTTCGAAACGAAAAACAGCTCGCTAAAGTAATTGCCCAGCGTGATGAACGGCACGATCAGGAGCAGCGGCGCTAGTGTGATCGCCCAGCGGTAGTCGCCTACCAGGCGCGACCCGATTTCGAGAATCGCGCGCGTGAGCTTCAAGTAGTCGCCCGAAGCTCCTTCAACGCGTCCTTGGCTTAGCCGCAAGCCACTCAGATAATCCTGGATGGTGTCAGCTCCCGGCACTTCGGTGTAAGTGAGCCCGAGCGACTCGAGCGTGTGCGCGTCGCTCCCACCCACCGGCGCTTTCAGCCAGTCGCGCGCAAGCTCGGCGGCCGAGCGATTGTTCCACCCAGGGATCTGTCCGTTCAGGGTCTCCATTGCCGGAAATTCGTCTTCGAAAAGCTCGAAGTCGCGCGCCATGCGGCGGCCGGTGAGGCTCGAAAAGACGTGGTTGATGCTAAAGAACAAGCGCTGCTCGCGCAGGTAGGCGGCAAGCGCGGGGACATCGGTGCGGCGCCGCTGGAGCTCGATGTGGTGCCGCTCTTCGATGCCGTAAACGCCGACGTGAATTTCTGTTCCGCTGGGCGTCGTGCAGGTGATTTCTTCGCTTAGGAAAAAATCGGGGAAGCGCCGCAAGGATTCGGCCGCGCCGACGGAGTCATGATCGGTGATGGTGACGAAGTCCATCCCGCGGCGCTTGAGTGTTTCATAGACCGCGAGGGGATCGTTGTAGCTTTCGAGGCACACTCGATTGAGCAAGGG
>DASQJA010000025.1:0-3239 GCA_035631275.1 Bryobacteraceae bacterium | reverse complement strand
ATGGAATACGTCTCGGCCACCGGTAGTCTCAATCATGCGCAGGCCGCGCTCGACAACGACGGTAACTACCGCCTGGTTATTTCGCCAACCGATCCGGGTGTCCAGAACTGGGTCGATACGGAAAGGCTGCACGGAGGCGGAATGTTGGTACGATGGCAGTCGCTGCCCTTCGCGCCCAAAGCGATGGAAGGCATCATCGACAGCAAACTCGTCAAGCTCTCGCGCTTGATGAATGAGTTACCGGCGGATACCCCCTTGTTCAGCGCCGAGGATCGCCGCCGGCAGATCCAGCAGCGCGAGCAAGGCTACGCGCGGCGCATTGGCATGCTGCGCGGCTAGCGCAAATCGACAGGGCACGCGCCGATTCGAACTCTCTTTACTGTCAGCCTCCGTCCACCGAGGGATCATATTTTTTCTACTGGTCTTTGACCGCAGGGAGAGCGACCGCCCATGCTTTCCGGAGATTCAATCTGTGTTAATTAAGTTGGTGTGAAACTGAAACTGGATTATGGCAGCGATGGTTTGACGGTGGATCTGCCGGGCGAGCAGACAACCGTGATCGAGCCGGTACCGGTAGCGGCGGTCGCGAATCCAGCCGAAAGTTTAACAAAGGCCATCGCACACCCCATCGGAAAACCGCCGCTGCGAACGCTCCCCAGACCGGGACAGAAGATTGCAATCTCCGTGTGCGACATCACACGCGCCCAGCCGCGCCAGTTGATGCTCAAAGCGTTGTTTGGGGAGATGCCAGGCATTCGAAGAGAAGATGTCACAATTTTTATCGCGACCGGGACGCATCGGCGCAATAGTCCGGCTGAAATCGAGAAAATGATTGGCGCCGAGTTCGCGCGAAGTTGCCGGGTTGTTTGTCACGACGCCCGGGACAGCGCGTCGCTTGTTCATGTTGGGAATACAAAGACCGGCGTGCGCGTTCTGCTAAATAGAGGATGGGTCGAGTCGGGCTTCAAAATCACAACGGGCTTCGTCGAGCCGCACTTCTTCGCCGGCTTCAGCGGTGGGCCGAAGATGGTGGCGCCGGGCCTGGCCGGTCTCGATACCGTCATGACGCTCCACAACGCCGAGCGCCTCGCTCATCCGAAAGCCACGTTCGGAGTGATCGAAGGGAATCCCATTCATCAGGACATCCGCGAGATCGCGCGCATGACCGGAGTCGACTTCGCCCTCGACGTTACGCTCAATCGCGATCAGATGATCACGGCGGCTTTTGCCGGAGACCTGTTTGAGGAGCATGCGATGGCATGCGCTTCTGTGCGCCACACCGCGATGCGCGCGGTCAACGCGCCTTTCGACGTTGTGCTCACCACGAATTCCGGCTACCCGCTGGATCAGAATCTGTATCAAGCGGTGAAGGGAATGTCGGCCGCGGTGAAGATCGTGAAAGACAATGGCACGATTATTTGCGCTGCCGAGTGCCGGGACGGCATTCCGAATCATGGGACGTATGGGGAACTGCTGACGATGCGGCCATCGCCTCGCGAGTTGCTCGACATGATCATGTCGCCGGGATTTTCTCGTCCGGATCAATGGCAGGCGCAGGTTCAGGCGCAGATCCAACTCAAAGCGAAAGTGCTGGTGAAAGCCGCAGGAGTATCCGAAAAACAACTTCGGGCCGCGCAATTCGAGCCTATCGAAGATATTGGAGCGGCTGTACGGGAAGCATTGAAGGCAGCCGGCCCGAAGTCAACGTTGTGCGTCCTGCCTCAGGGCCCGCAAACCGTGCCTTATTTAAGTCTCTCCGGATAGCTTTTCTCTGGTGCGCCCGATGGGAGAGTTCGTCCAGGCTTGACCTGGTCTTTAATTGGATGGGACAATCATCAGCGAGGATCCAGGAATAAACCGAATAGTCACATTCATTCTTTATGCTTTGCTTGCGCTCGCCGTAGCCTGGGCGATAGTGCATTTCGAAGCCCCTCATTACCACTTGAGCCGTTAGAGACTCGTTTATCGCCAATCAGCAGGCTCGCCCTTAAAGTTCTCGGGCCGATACCAGTCCGGCGCCGGACCGGAGATCGCTTCGATCGCGGGAACGAAGCTGCGATCGAGTTCCGCGACCAGCGCCGCCAGGTTCTCAACGATCTGCCGCCATCTTTCAGGGCCGCCGATCGGATATTGAGCTCCGATCGTCGCTCCGCGGCCAACCGGCAGGATGAGCGTGGCTTTGAATCCGACGCCGTTGACGAGACCCAGTACGCGGAAGTGGGTCATGATCATGTTGCTCCAGGTGCCGACATCGAGGATCAGTTCCGCGGTCAGATTGCCCGCCGTGCGACGCCGCAGCGTGAAGGTACCCGACTCGCCCCGGCAGTCATAGCCGAGCGGAGTGAAGGCGCGCAGGAGTTCGGGCTTCCTCGGCCCGGCGGTGACGCCAGGAGGCCCAGCGGCTTCCGGGTTGGGCGGCAGATCGTGTGGCAGAGCGGCCCGCTCAACCACCTCGCTCATGCGTGAACGATAATCGCGCACGACAGCCCGCAGCGCGTCGGTGATCTCTGGACCAGCCGCTCCGATATTGCGTTGTTGCGGCGTCGCCCCGGCGACGAGCGGCACTTGCGCCGTCTTTCTCACCTTGCCGCAGGCGGCGAATAGGGACGCGATCATGGCCGGGGGCGGCGGCAATTTCTTGGCCGCGGGGTCGGCTTCGATCACGCGCATCGCCGCGAGGTATCGTTCCCGCCCATTGACCCACCAAGAGTCCTTGACGTTGACCCCCGGCGATGTCGGATGTCCGGCGCCGATATCCACGCCTGCGCGCATCAACGCGCCGAGCCTCCGCGGATCCGGGGTTATGGGAATCTCCGGTCCATCCGAGAATCCGGGTGCTGAGAAATGCAGCGTGATCGAGTGAAACGGGAAAGACTTCGGAACGCCTTGCGCGATCTCCCGCAGGATTGCGAACTCCACCGGCTCGAACGCGCCGGATTCCGACACGTTCGTGATCAACCGCTGCGCGGCACGGGGGCCTGCCGCCGCACTCGCCCCGCGGACGAACCTTTCCAACAGCGGCCAGCGCTTCAGCACGCGCTCCACGCTGGACACACGCTTAATGCCGGTCAGAGCCGCCACGGCGTTCCCCTCCAGGCTGCCGGGAGGATCGGCGAGGGTGAAGCGAACTGATGGTTCGCCGAAGCCCGCCGCGAGGAAGCCGTCATGAACCCGCCCGATCATGTCCGCCAACGATTCCTTTTTGCTGGCGGCGAAGGTCGTGAAGACGGCTAACAGCA
>DASQJA010000024.1:0-2863 GCA_035631275.1 Bryobacteraceae bacterium | reverse complement strand
CACCGCTGTCAGTCTGGTATTTCGGCCCGCGCTCTTACTGCAAGAATTTGCCGGCGCTGTATTCTACGTACTCCTTAAGAAAGGCATCACGCTTCCGCGGGTCTAGCACGACGTTACGTGTCCATTGAGCGAGTCGTTCCTGAGAATCGGCGAAGTCTTTAAAGAGGGCATCGCGTTGTAGCGGGTCCAGCGCGGGGTTCCTCGTTCCTTGAGCCAACTGTTTCTGATAATCGGCGAATTCTTTAAAGAGAGCGTCACGCTGCTGCGGGTTCAGAACGGTGTTACTTTTCCCTTGCGCTTGCTGTTTCTGGTATGCGGCGAACTCGTTGAAGATGGCGTTGCGCTCCTGGGAACTGAACACTGACGTCCGACTTTGCGTCACACCGTCGTCGAGGCCAGCGCGACGGATCTGCTCTCGGTTATCGAGACCCGCTTTCTTGATCCACTCCTCGGCTGGGGCGAAGCGGGTCCAACCCGGAAGGGATGCGGCCACATTGATGTCGCGCCACTTGGGATGATGGGGCGGCGCTTGGAAATCGCGCAGCAGATCAAAGAACGCCTGCACAACATGCGCTACGTTTTGATACCGCTCCGATCCGGCGGGCCAATTGTATGCAGCCAGAACGGTTCCCACCGCGACGGTAGCAACTGGCGCATTTGCCTCGATGAGCTCAGGATAATCCTGAGCGGTGAGCGTTGCCGATGTATAGCTTTGAGGCAGATTGGTGGTAGCCCCAATAGAGAGGAAATGGAGGTTTTCATCGGGCCGGATGTCTCGAAAAAGCCGCGCTGGCTTAGGAGTCAAACAAACCAGAACTGAAATCTCGCCCCGCCGTAACTTCTCGAGTGCGACAGGCTGGGGAAAGCCCGTTGCGTCGACCGTGACTCCTAGCGCACCGAAAATGGCGGTCGCGGTTATAGACGTTCCGCTGCCGGCTAGCCCGAGATTCACCTTTTTCGAAGCTAGATCCTCGATCGAGTGAATGTCTGGACCTGCAAGGATGTGAAGCTCCTCGTCATGCAGCTTGGTAATGTACTGGAGATATTTCTCGATCCCCGGAAAAGGCGGGTCGCGCTTGAGCGCATCAAGCACATCGGACTGTACGATGCCGCCATCCACGCCGCGCGCGAAGACGATGTCGGTGGCGTTTTGCAGCCCGCCTTCGCCGGCAATTGGAAGTATATGTCAGCGGTCCTTTGGTGCACGAAGGCTAGCTGCTAGATCCGGTGACTTCCCAGAGTTCCGTGCCTTCCATACCCCGCGATATGACGCCCACGAGCCCAGCATTTACCTCGTCTCTTATCGCGTGACGCATCTGGGGCGCGGTTTGCCCCGATCCGCGAGCTTCCGATTTTGGTACGACGGTCTGCGAATCGGCGGCGGCGCCCTGACTCGCAAATAAAACAAGAAGACAGACCAGCAACCCAGTGCGTCGCATTGGCCGCATCCAAAAAACGTTCGCGGAAGAATGTACGCCAACACCTAAAACCGCCTGTTGTTCCGGTCAGGGCGAAGAAAGCGCATGAATTTATAGACTTGGCTTCGTAGAGAATCGCTTAGTTATTAGCAATATTGAAGAAGTATGAATAATAATAATGGACCTAATCCTTATTTTGCCTGCTCGTCGCGCAGCCTTCTGCCGACTCTGTCACGCTTTCGATGCCGCCGAGCAAGTGCAGCCGGAATAACGGCTCGGCGTAGGATTCCGCGGTGTGGCCCATAGCCGTGTACCAGCTGCGGCCGCTCCCGATCGTTTGACACCACGCAATCGGATGGTCGGCGCCCATCACTCCGCCCAAATAGGTGGACTCGTCGACCGTGGCCAGGACATGGACTGCGCCGCGCGGGTTGCTGCGGAAATTATACCATTCGTCGGTGCGCTCCCAGGATTGCGGGAGGCCGTCTGTCGAGGGGTGGCTCGCATCCGCGATGCGGACGGTCGCGCGCTGGATCGCGGGGTGGCTCGCGAAATAGGTCCCGACGAGACGCCCATACCAAGGCCACTTATATTCGGTGTCGCTGGCCGAGTGGATGCCGACGAAGCCGCCGCCCGATGCAATGTATCGCTCCAACGCGCCTTTCTCGTCCGGGTCGAGCACTTCTCCGGTCGTGTTGAGAAATACAACGACCTGGTATCGGGCTAGGCTCGCATCGTTGAAACGCGCGGCATCCTCGGTGCTGTGGACCGCAAACCCGTGCGCGGCGCCGAGCGCCGCGATCGCGGCGATTCCTTGCGGGATCGAGTCGTGGCGAAAGCCGGTCGTTTTTGAAAACACCAGCACCGTGAACCGGGGATCGACGGTTTCCGCTGCGGCGGTGCGCTCGAAGGGTGCGCCGAGCATCGCAAGGGCGACGGCCAACCAATGCAAGGAGGCGAAACGGAGCGGCAGATCAAGCCACGGAGGCTGTCGGTTGACAGCGCGTCGCCGTAACCATAATTTTCGCCGAGGAAGAATTGAACCAAGGGAAATGGCCATGAAGTGGAAGACGCCGGTCATCATCGAAATCGCGGTCGGGCTGGAGATCAACGCCTACGCTTGCGCCGAGGTCAAGTAAGCTCCTCCGTTCCGACGCCGGCGGATCCGGCGAGACCACCGATGCTTGACGTGGTTGTCCTCGGGTCTGCGGCGGGCGGGGGTTTCCCGCAGTGGAATTCCAACGCGCCGGCTTGCCGACGCGCGCGAGCGGGGGATGCGGGCGCCAAGCCGCGAACCCAAGCCTCGCTCGCCGTAACGGCAAACCGGCGCGATTGGTTTGTGCTGAACGCTTCACCCGACCTGCGCCTGCAGATCGAGTCGACACCCGCGCTGCGTCCGCGAGAGGGCCTGCGTTCCTCACCGATTTCGGGCATCGTGGTCACCA
>DASQJA010000023.1:0-3316 GCA_035631275.1 Bryobacteraceae bacterium | reverse complement strand
CGATCGGCGAACTTTTTTCCCAGCTCGAAGTGCTCGCGGATGTCTGCGTCGCCGGCACAAAGGTCATCGTGATCGGCAATGACAACGATGTCGCGATCTACCGCGAGCTTTTGTTCAGGGGAATCAGCGATTATGCGGTAGCGCCGCTTGATCCGCTTGCGATCATCGCGCTGGTCTCGCGCGCTTATCAGGAGAGTGACACCAGCAGATTCGGCCGCATATTGGCGTTCATCGGTGCCAGCGGTGGCGTCGGCTCCTCAACCATCGCACAAAACGTCGCCGCGACCATCGCACGGTCTTATGGCTGCAGTGTCATTTTTGCCGATTTGGATCTGCCCTTCGGCACCGCCGGGCTCGGCTTCGACCTCAATCCCAACGAAACGATCTCCCAGGCGCTCAACGACGGCGGCCGCCTCGACGACATTTTGTTGGAGCGCCTGCTCACGAAACAAGAAGAGCATCTTCACGTGCTGACCTCCCCGAGCACCTTGGATCAGGCGCATGACTTGACGGAAGATGCATTCGAGCGCGTATTGGACGTGGCCCAGGCCAACGCCTCAGTCGTCGTTCTCGATGTGCCTCACGTCTGGACGTCATGGGTGCGAAAGACGCTCCTGACGGCCGACGAGGTCATTATTACCGCCGCGCCGAACCTCGCCAGTTTCCGAAACGTAAAGAACCTAATGGAATTGCTAAAGAAGGGGCGGCTCAATGATGAGCCGCCGAAGCTCGTCCTGAATCAGATCGGCGTACCGAAGCGGGCCGAGCTCAAGCCCGAGCACTTCGTGGATGGGCTAAAGCTCCGGCCGATCGCCTGCGTTCCGTTCGATATTTCCGTCGCTGCCGCCGGTAATCATGGGCAGATGATCGCGGACGCGGCGCCGAAGTCTGCGGTCATCAAGCACATGATTAACATCGCGGAAATAACAACCGGCAGAAAGGCTGCAAATCGCGGCGGCAAGTTTCACGAGCTGTTCAAATTTGAACTGCTGGATCGTTTGTTGAAGCGGCAATAGACCGTTTAGCCTATTTGCTTGTTTCGCCGATCTAGTCCATCCGGACGAATGGATTACAGCGCCGATTTCAATATGGTGAGAATCACGATGGTGTCCTTGGAAGTGCGCCATCCGAAAGTTGTCAGCTCCAACCAAAGGACTAATGCGATGAAAACCCTCTTCTCCCGTTTCCTCAGAGACGAAACCGGCGTGACCGCCATTGAATATGGCCTGATCGCCGCGCTGATCTCGGTCGTGTGCATCGCTGCAATGACCGCTGCCGGCCAGTCGCTGCTGGCTGTTTATAACGCTATCGGCGCCGCCCTCGCGGGTGCGCTCCCGGCCGCGTGAGTTGAAATAGAGAGGGTTCGCACGATTCGACTTTACGGCTGGTTGCCACTGCAGCCAGCCGTAAAGCACTCTGGGACCTTCTCACGGAATTCCGCGCGGCCGCTGTAGACTCATAAATCGGCGGCTGCATGGCGCCTGCACCTTCGAATTCTGCCGAGCGCTGCGACTTCGAGCCGGGTGTTTTCGTCGGGTTGAAACACACAGAGTCACTCCCATGTTCGGCAGGAGAAATCTCGAAGAAAACATCGTCGCTCTGCCGACGCGCAAGGCAGAGTCGCTCAAGCCCTCGTCAGCGTCGACCGGCACCAGCGCCAGCACGCGCAAATCAGCGCACGCGGCTCCGCCGGCTGAGCAGCCTTATGAAATCAAATCGAACGAATATTACGAGATCAAGCAGGAAATTTTCAACGCGCTGATTGAAATCGTCGACGTTGTCCAAATTGCAAAAATGGATCCGGCCGTTGCGCGCGCCGAGATCCGCGATGTGGTCAACGAGATCCTCGTCGTCAAGAAAGTCCCGATGTCGCTGGCCGAGCGCCAGGACCTGATCGAAGACATCTGCAACGACGTCCTCGGCTATGGCCCGCTCGAGCCGCTGCTCGCGCGCGACGACATCGCCGACATCATGGTCAATGGCAACAAGAACATCTTCATCGAAGTGAAGGGCCGCGTGCGCGAAACCAACATCCGCTTTCGCGACCATACCCAGCTTCTCAACGTCTGCCAACGTATCGTCAGTCAGATCGGCCGCCGTGTCGACGAATCCTCGCCGATCTGCGATGCGCGGCTACCGGACGGTTCGCGGGTCAACGTCATCGTGCCGCCACTCGCGGTGGATGGCACGTCGCTGACGATCCGCAAGTTCAAGAGAGATAAGCTCACGCTGGATCAGCTGATCGAGTATGATTCGATCTCGCCGGCGGGTGCCGAAATCTTAAGGGTTATCGGGCGAATTCGCTGCAACGTCCTTGTCTCCGGCGGTACCGGCTCCGGCAAGACGACGCTGCTGAATTGCCTCACGCGCTATATCGACGCCGACGAACGCATCGTCACCTGCGAGGACGCCGCCGAGTTGCAGCTGCAGCAGCCGCACGTGGTGCGCCTGGAAACGCGTCCTCCGAATCTCGAAGGCGAGGGACGGATCACGATGCGCGATCTCGTGCGCAATTGTCTGCGTATGCGGCCGGAACGCATCATCGTCGGCGAGGTTCGTGGCGATGAGGCGTTCGATCTTCTGCAGGCAATGAACACCGGTCACGACGGCTCGATGGGAACCTTGCACGCCAATAGTCCGCGCGATGCACTGGCGCGCCTGGAATCCATGATCTTAATGGGCGGGTTCACGCTCCCGGCCAAGACCATCCGCGAGATGATCAGCGCGTCGATCGATGTCATCGTCCAGACCCAACGCCTGCGCGACGGGTCGCGTCGCATAACGCACATCACCGAAATTTTGGGCATGGAAGGCGATGTCACGACCACGCAGGATCTTCTCGTCTACGACGTTGAGGGCGAGGACGGTAACGGCATGCTGATGGGTAAGCACCGCGGCACCGGTATCGGGCGGCCGCGCTTCTGGGAGCGCGCGCAATACTACGGCGAGGAGCGCCGGCTCGCCGCCGCACTCGACGAAGCGACAGTAACTAGCGCGCAAACATCTTAACTGGACTCGACTGAACTATGTCGCACGCGATTTTGATAGTCTTCGTCTTCCTGCTCTGCGGTGGCGCGGTGCTGTGTGCGCTGGTTGCGATGTTTTATCCGCGCGTCTCGAAAAACTACCCGTTGAGTCAGCGGCTCGAAAATATCGCACCGACGGGCAAGGACGGGCGCCGCAATGAAGGTTCTGACGTGGCGCGAAAACGTCCCATCGAAGACACGTTGCGGGAAAATGCCAATCTCGCCGCGGCCAAAGCGAAACAATCCAAACCATCGCTGACCGCGCGGCTGCGCCAGGCGCAGCTGAAGTG
>DASQJA010000022.1:0-9183 GCA_035631275.1 Bryobacteraceae bacterium | reverse complement strand
GTTGCCATGCGGGCAGGCCTCGCCGGTGCCGAGGCGTTCAGCGAGTTTCCGTTCGAAGTCTTCTGAAACCGCGTGTTCGAGCTGTTCGGCTTCGTCGTGGACTTTGTACCACTCCATACCGAAAACTTCGGTAAGCATGCGCTCGATGAGATGATGCCGGTTGAGGAGGCGATTGGCGATTTCACGTCCGGCCGACGTGAGCGAGAGCTGGCCTTCGCGCCCGGCCCGGATCAGCCCGTCGCGCTTAAGACGCTTGATTGCCATGGTGACGGCGGGCGGCGAAACATTGAGCCAGCGCGCCAGCGTCGCGGCGATGACGGGTTCGCCTTCGCTCTCGGCTTCGGCGATGGTCTTGAGATAATTCTCCTTGGAAATCGTGATTTTCAGCGCCAAACCTGAATTGTATCGTGGCGTGGTGGGCGAGCCTCCGACAGCGGACGTGCATTCGTTCGCGTTCGGCGTCACAATCTAAAATATGACGCGAAGAACTTTCTCGAAACTCGGCGCGGCCGCTCCGCTGGTGCTTTCGGTACCCGCAATTGCTCGAATCACCTCGCGGATCGACGGGGTCATAATCGGCGCACAGACGTACAGCTTCCGCGATTTGCCGCTCGACAGATGCATCAGCAGCATGCACGATATCGGTTTGGGCTACGCGGAATTCTGGATCGACAAGATGCTGCCGCCGGATCCGGAAAAGCGGAAGGCCTGGCTTTGGAACCCGCCAATGGACGAAGTCAAGAGCGTACGCAAGAGCTTCGACGATGCTGGGATTCAAATCTACGCGGTGAATTACAGTTTCCGCGACGAGTGGACGGACGAGCAGATCGAGAAAGGCTTCGAGGTGACGCGCGCGCTCGGAACCAACAAGATCACCGCCTCGTCGAATGTTGACATCTCGGCGCGCGTCGACAAGTTCGCTCAGCAATATCAGACTTACGTCGGCTTTCATAATCACGACAGCATGAAGCCGAATGAATTCTCCACGCCCGACGATTGGAAGAAGGCGATGGAGGGCCGGTCAAAGTACATCGGGATCAATTTGGACATCGGACATTTCACCGCTGCCGGCTTCGATCCGCTGACGTTTCTCGAGGAACATCACGCGCAGATTCTCACCCTGCATCTGAAGGATCGGAAGAAGAGCCACGGGCCGAACATGCCGTGGGGCCAGGGAGAAACCAACATCCACGACGTGCTGCAAGTGCTCCGGCGAAAGAAATATCCGATTCCGGCGATGATCGAGTACGAATACAACCAGCCTGGGATGGATACGTTCGCGGAGGTGACGAAATGTTTTAACTACTGCAAGCAGGCACTGGCGAATTAGTAGCGCGTCGCCACTGCGGGGTATTTACGTCGAGACGAGTCTCTCGCACCGAGTGGCGTACGCCACGCTGTCATTAGTCTTTCGGACCGCGCACGATGGTGTCCTTGAGCTTGGCCAGTTCGCGGCGCGCGATGGCGGCCCAGGAGCTTCCCGGGTCCAGTTTCAGATACAGCTTCCAATGCTGCACGGCTTTGAGAGGCTGCCCGACCGATTGATAAAGCAGTGCGAGATTGTAGTGCGCGTCCGCATAGCCCGGATGGATGCGAATCGCGGCCACATAATGCGTGAGCGCGCCGCTGCGGTCGCCCCGCTCGTCGAATAAATTGCCGAGATTGAAGTGCGCGAGCGCGTACTCGGGGTCCACCTCAAGCGCCTGGCGATAATGCTGCTCGGCCCGGCGCCAATCGCGAAGATTGAAATAGACCGTGCCGAGATTCACGAGCGAGCCGGCCGAATTGGGATCGATCGCGCAGGCTTTGGTGTAGGCGCTGATGATTTCCTCCACAGGTGCGCCGGACTGCTCGAGCTCCAGGCCTTTCTCGAACCAATGTTCGGCTTCGCGGCGGGCCTGATGGATTTTGGGCGCGGTTTTCGCGGCGCCCCGCGCCGGAAACGACATGAGTTTGTTGATTTCTTCCTGGTCGAAGTCGAGCAGAAGCTGGCCCGAAATGGGCTCCATCTTGCGGCCTGCGAATTGGACCTGGATCTTGCGGCCTTGCGAATAGATTTTGAGCTCGGTGAGAGGATTGCCGACTTCCTTGAGCTTGTCGCGGAGCGCATGCAACGCGCGGCGGATTTGCACCGGAGGGATTTTTTCAGCACGCAGGCCGATTAACGTCCGCAGCGCCAGCATGTCGGCGAAACCAAACGAGCCGGACGTTGTTACCAGATCCTGACGTTCCCAGCTTCGAAGTTGCCGCGAGGAAATGCCGAGCACCCTGCAAATCTCTTCGCGCGAATAAACCTGCTTGGCCGCGGGTGCCGACACGATAAAGTGTAACACTCAGCACGAGGAATTCACCATTCACTGCAATCCCGCAACGGTGTTCTCCATATTTGCATCGATGAGAGTATGATCTTAGTGGGCTGTTGGAAGCTTAGGCCGCAGCTCGACGCCGCGAAGCCTTGGCGCTTTGTGGATTGGTTCGTGACGCAGTACCCAGCTTCCGGTACAACCCTCCAAGGGAGGTGACGCTTTGGCTGTGACTATAGGAGTGCCACGTGAGACATTCCCCGGAGAACGTCGCGTGGCGCTGATCCCGCGAACTTGCGAGGCCCTGACGAAGTTGGGCGCGAGCGTGATAGTGGAGGAATCGGCCGGAGCCGAAGCGGGATTTCCGGACGATCAATACGCAGCGCGCGGGGCGCGAGTGGGCAGCCGCGGCGAGGTTTTCCAGCAGTCCGATATAGTCGTCCAAGTGCGGGCTTTGGGAGCGAATCCCGACGCTGGGCGCGGAGACTTGAACCTGCTACGTGCCGGGCAGATCCTGGTCGGGTTCGGAGAGCCGCTGACGGCGTCGCGAGAGGTGGCCGAGCTTGCGCGCACCGGCATTTCCTTTTTCGCGATGGAGTTGATGCCGCGCATCACGCGCGCGCAGAGCATGGACGCGCTGTCGGCGATGGCGACCATCGCGGGCTATCGCGCTGTACTGCTGGCCGCCTCGACGCTGCCGAAGATGTTTCCGATGCTGATGACAGCGGCGGGCACGGTGACGGCTGCGAAGGTTTTCATACTGGGTGCGGGCGTCGCGGGTTTGCAGGCCATCGCGAGCGCACGCCGGCTTGGAGCGGTGGTGTCGGCCTACGATGTGCGCAGCGCGGTGAAGGAGCAGATCGAGAGTCTGGGCGCGAAGTTCGTCGTTCTGAACATCGACGCGGGTGAATCGCAGGATAAGGGCGGCTACGCCAAGGCGATGGGCGAAGAGTTCTACCGGCGGCAGCGCGAGTTGCTCACCGAGGTTCTGCGGGAGCAAGATGTGGTGATCACGACCGCGGCGGTTCCTGGGCAGAAGGCGCCGATCCTGATTACGGCGGAGATGGCGAGCGCGCTGCAGCCCGGGTCAGTGATCGTGGACATCGCGGCCGAGCGCGGCGGCAATTGTGAGCTCACGCATCCGGGCCAGACGGTAGTGCACAACGGCATCCAGATCCTCGGGCCGCTCAATCTACCTTCGACCATTCCGTATCATGCCAGCCAGATGTACGGGTCGAATGTGACGGCGTTTTTGAAGCTAATGGTGAACAAAGGAGAGCTGAGCATCAATCGGGAAGACGAGATCATTCGCGAGACTCTGGTCACGCACGGCGGCGAGGTGGTGAACGCGCGCGTGAGCGAAAGACTGGGCATGACGCCGGTGCAGGCAGGAGGAGCGAGGTAGGAAATGGGTCAATACGAATTTGATTTGTGGGTTTTCATGCTGGCGGCCTTTCTGGGCTTTCAATTGATTCGCGGTGTCTCGCCGCTGCTGCACACACCGCTGATGTCGCTGACCAATGCGATTTCGGCCATCGCGGTTGTGGGAGCGATTTTGATCACCGGCGAGAAGGATGCGAGCGCGCTGTCGCGCATTCTGGGCTTCTCGGCTGTGTTTCTCGCGGTGCTCAACGCGGTGAGCGGGTATTTGATCACTGACCGCATGCTGAAGATGTTCAAGCGCAGGGAGCCCGAAAAGAAATGAAACTCGACGATACACTGCTTCCTTTTCTGTACATGCTCGCGGCTATGGGATTCATCCTCGCCATCAAGTGGATGAACTCGCCGGCGACGGCGAGGCGTGGCGTGATCGTCGGCGAGATCGGCATGATTCTGGCAGTCGCCGGGACGCTGCTGCGCTTCGAGGTGGTGAACTACCAGTGGATTTTAGTGGCGTTTGTACTCGGGACGGCGGCCGGAATTCCGATCGCTTACATGATGCCGATGACAGCGGTCCCGCAGCGGACCGCGTTCTCGCATGCGTGCGGCGCGCTGGCGTCGGCGCTGATTGGAACGGCTGAATACTACAAGGGAGTGAATCAAGGAACCGGGCTCAGCGGTACCGTGATGACTGCGCTGGTCGTCGAAACGCTGCTCGGCTTTCTGACGTTCACCGCCAGTCTGATGGCGTTCGGGAAATTGCAGGAAGTTCTGCCGCAGCGGCCCATCACGTACAAGGGACAGAATTTCGTGAACCTGGGAATTTTCGCGGCGGCAGCCGGGATCGGGCTGACGCTGATCGTGGCGCCGGAGCGAGCCGTGTTGTTTCCAGTGTTCGCGGTGATGGCGCTGTTGTTTGGCGTGCTGTTAATCATACCGATCGGCGGCGCGGATATGCCCACAGTGATCGCGCTGCTCAATTCGTACGCCGGACTTTCAGCCAGCGCGATGGGGTTCGTGCTGAACAACAAAATGCTGATCGTGGCCGGAGCGCTGGATGGATCTTCGGGGTTCATCCTGGCGATCATCATGTGCCGCGCGATGAACCGGTCGTTCTCGAACGTCCTGTTTGGCGCGTTCGGGCAATTGCAGACCACCGTCGCCGCTTCCGAGGCGCGGCCTTATCGCTCCGCCACCGCAGAAGAAGCTGCTTCGATTTTGGACGCGGCCCGAACCGTTGTCGTGATCCCGGGCTATGGGATGGCGGTGGCGCAGGCGCAGCACAAGCTGCGGGAAATGTTCGATATGCTCGGAAAGCGCGGAGTGAACGTCGAGTTCGCGATTCATCCGGTGGCGGGCCGCATGCCTGGGCATATGAACGTGCTGCTGGCCGAGGCGGACGTCCCCTATGACAAGCTGCGCGAGATGGATGATATCAACCCAGAGATGCCCAACGCGGATGTGGCGCTGATTATCGGCGCGAACGACGTGGTGAACCCCGCGGCGGAGACCGATCCCAAGAGCCCCATCGCCGGCATGCCGATTATTCAGGCTTACAAGGCTCGGACGGTGATGGTGATCAAACGCAGCATGAACCCTGGATTTGCCGGAATCGACAACGATTTGTACTACATGCCGAACACAATTATGCTGTTCGGCGATGCCAAGGCGTTCATCGCGAGCATCGTCAAAGAGCTGGCGGCGGTGGGCCACGCCGCGTAAAAAACCGTTAGAAATGCCGTTAGAACCCTTGCACAGCGCTGTTCGCAGGCATATCATAATGCGCGTACCTCAAACCATCCCGTTTAAGGAGATGTCGAATGACACAAAGTGAACTCGTCAAGCTGCTCGCCACGAATAACGACGTCAGCAATAAAGTAGCGAAGACCATGCTCGAAAATCTGGCACAAACGGCCGTGAAAGAAGTGAAGAAGAACGGCGTGTTCGCGCTGCCCGGGCTAGGCAAACTGGTGCGAGTGGATCGCAAGGCACGCGTCGGCAGAAACCCAGCCACCGGTGAAACGATCAATATTCCGGCGAAAAAGGTAGTGAAATTCCGCGTAGCCAAGGCGGTGAAAGACGCGATCGTACCGCCCAAGGCGAAGAAAGCCGCGAGCTAGATCAGCGCGCTGCGGTCGCGTTTGCGGTGAAGGCAGGATTCTTTGCGAGGCTCACCAGATTCGCGAGAATCCGATAGGCGCCCGGCACGCCGTCCGGCAGCTGCCGGTACAGCGCGAATGCGTCGTAAATGTAGGCGCCCTTGCCGTAGCGAGCCAAGAGCAATCCTCCGAGCTGCGGATCCTGGTCGGGATCGTGCGTCTCGACCAGGGGCAAGTAATGCTGATCCCAGGTCTGCATGAATCCATGCCCACGTTCTTCCACCCAGTTCGAAAAGTCCGCGGCGGTGACGCGATTCGGCCAGGTCATCACGGGATCGTCCGGCTTCAGCAAACGAACCTGATTGGATTCGTCGACAACTTTCTGCGGATTCGAGCCGAGCGTGAAGGGGTAGGGGCCGTAGTTCTGATCGAAATCCTGAAGCTGGTATTGAACGATGAGCACGCCTCCGTTCTTGACATAGTCGAGCAGACGGCCATTGGCGGCTTTCAATTCGGCGCGCACGGCGTAGGCGCGGGTTCCGAGAATGATGGCGTCGTAGCCGGACAGATTGCCTTGCGAAATGTCGCTGGCAGCGAGGATGCGAACCGAGCGGCCGAGGTTCTCTAGTGCGCGCGGGACTTCATCGCCGGTACCAGGCAGGTAGCCGATGCGAACGTCCGCGGTTGTAACGTCGACGGCGACGGCGCGATACACGGCGGGACGATAGTAGGGATAGGATCGCAGGCCGGCGTAGCCTGTCAATCGATATCCTTCCTCATAGGCTTTTCCTTGATATTCAGCGACCGCCGTGATGCGGCGCTCGCCCGCCTCCAGCGCGCTGGGCAGAACGGTGAAGCTGATTGTTTGGTCTTCACCGTCGCGAGCCATTGCAAAATCAGCCGATTCGGGCGTGGATCGCCAACCGGCAGGGAGTTTGAGACGAACCGTTCCCTGGGCAGGCCCCTTCACATTGCTGTGAACCGTGCAAGAGAACTCAAACGATTTGGCGCCCAGTGGCACTGCACCGGCAGCCGGCGAGACTTCTACTGAGATCGCCGGAGCGACGATCAAAGGCTGTGGAAGTACACCTTGACCCTGCACGCGCTGCATCGCCTGGACCACTTCTGAGAGATGCAGCGCAACGCCGCGATAGGAAACCGCGGCGTTCACCGCAAGGGGATAGGGAGCCGACGACAAGTTGCGATCGCCGGGATTCGTGAGATCGTAGTACGGCTGTTCATCGTTTGGCCGCGTGAAATAGGGGCGCGTAATGGCGGCGTCCTGAGGCGCGGCAACCGAGAAACGCGCTTGGCCCAGGGCACGGGGCGCGATCGTTTTCGGCAGATCGCCCTTGGGATAAAAGGTCCAGGGTTTACCGTCGGAGGCTGCGAGGGCGATCGAATCGACCGTCACGTTATCTTGGCTCGGATTCATCAGATCCACGCGCAGAGAGAAGGTCTGGCCGGGAATCGCGATGGTGAAAGATGGACCGGATTGCGGAAACGGTCCCTGGCGCGCCGACTCGCGGTCCGGTGCAACCACGGCAAAGAGCGACAGACCTAGCGAATCGGCAAGAGCGCGTTCAAACTGGCTTTCTTTTGCAGTCAGTTCAAACAGGACGTCGCTCTTACCGGTGTCAGCGATGGCGCTCGTTCGGACTCGCTCCATGAGTGCGCGTGTGGCGCGCAGACCATCGGAAAGCGCTGGGGCGATGCCTTGTGGACGATCGGGCTGATACTGCGCGTTGGCCTGATCGGCAAGCTGGGCAAGATTTGCCAGGCCGCTCTTCAGCCAGTCGGGCGCGTCCGGGGACAGGGAGGCAATGCCCTGCACCGAAGCATCGATGCCATCGAAAAAAGATTCCTCGTGATCTGCTGCAGGTACGCGCGAGCCGTAGCGATGATAGGCGCTCGACTGGGGCGATGGCGGAGGAATCGAGACACCATTGTTCTGGCTTTTCTGATAGCCGAGGCCGTCGCGGCCGATCTGGAGATAGCTCAATCCAGCGGCGGTGGCGAAGTCGCCCTCTTCTATTTCGAGCGTCGTGGACGGCTTCTCGCTCGACGAGGTCTGCTTGATGTAGTCGAAAAATCGCACGGGCACGTACTTGTCGATCGCGTAATCGTACATGCCTTTGTCGGTGACGTCGAAAAATGGGACGCGCGCATACATCTTGAGCGGCGACCAGGGCCTGAGGCCGGCGCGGACCTGTTCGGGGAATTTCGTTGGATCTCCTGCAGCGAGAAACGCCTCTTGCGCCATCTGTCCAGAGACCTGGTGCTGGCCGTGGCCATCGCTGGCCGCTCCGACGAAGGTGGCAACGATCACGAGAGGCCGCGTCATTCGGATCACGCGAACTACGTCTGCCAACACGCGATCGTGTCCCCATTTTTCGAGCGCTTCCTCGCGGGTCTTGGAGAATCCGTAGTCGACCACGGTGGTCCAATATTGATCGACGCCGTAGTAGCGGTCCGCCGCCAGCAGCTCTTCGGTGCGGACAAGACCGAGCGCGTCGTACATGTCGGACGACATGGCATTCTGGCCGCCCTCGCCGCGGTTGAGTGTGAGCAGCGCGGCGCGCGCGCCCAAGCCGCGCGTTTCATAGGCTAGCGTCCCGCCGTCTTCATCATCCGGATGCGCGGTAATCATGAGAACGCTGGCGCGAGTACGGAGAGCATGGAGCGAGCGCGTAAGTCCCGCCGCACCCCGATCTAGATCGATCGGCATGGCGTTCGCGGAAGGCGCCGGCGGAATGCTTTGCTGCGCCCAGATCGCGCAAACCGCCAGAATTGATGCTCCTGCAAGTATCTTTAGGCCGGGCATATCACATTGTTCCCCGATTGTTACATCAGATGCAAGAATCAGCCAGTCCGTCGCGAGTTTTTCAAAGCGTCGGTACAATGTGGCAGGACGTTCGATGGAAAGAAGAACACCCCGCGCGGAACTGGCCGTCGTCGCCCTGATTTCCGCGGCCGTGCTCGGTTTCGGCATCCAGAGTACTGGCGTTGCAAGCGGTTATGTGGACCCGATTCTGAAAGCGGGCGCGCAGGACGAGGCGGTGTATGGACACGCGGCCGCAGCGATGGTTCGTACCGGAAGCTGGTTGACGCCGGAATTTCTCCACCGGTTCATGTTGAACAAGCCTCCGCTGCTGATGTGGCTGGGATCGCTTGGTATGCGCGTTTTCAGCATGAATCCGGTGGCATTGCGGATTGTGCCGATCGGGGCTGCGGTCCTCTGTTGCGTAGTGGTTTACGCCTGGCTTCGCCGAAGCCTGCCGGTGCTGGCGGCGGCGTCGGGTGTCCTGCTGCTGCTCGGCAACTCGCTGTTTCACTCGATGGCGCGGAAGTTCATGACCGATATTTTGTTGACGTTGTTGATCACCTCAGCGGTCTTCGTT
>DASQJA010000021.1:0-17776 GCA_035631275.1 Bryobacteraceae bacterium | reverse complement strand
TGGCGCGTATCAATTGCACTGATCGTCCAGTTGCAGCGCCGTGAATTCCGGTGCCGAGCAGCGCGTCGATCACCAGCGTCGCGGTTTGCATTTCCGGCGTGAGATCGCGCTCGACAGGGCAGCCCACCGCCTGCAGCATTTTGAAATTGGCCGCGGCATCGCCCCGCATTTCAGCGGGATCGCCGACCATCACCACATGCAGCGATCGCGGATGGATGCGCGTGTGCAATTGGCGCGCGACCACCAGCCCGTCGCCGCCGTTATTGCCCTTGCCGCAAAATACGACGATGCGCTGCGACGCGAGCGGCGCATAGCGGCGCTCGAGCAACTCGACCACGCGATGGCCTGCGTTTTCCATTAACACGATGTTGGGAATACCCAGCTCCGCGGTGCGGCGGTCGACCTCGCGCATCTGCGCGGCGTTGAGAACTTTCACGCACGGACCTCAGACAGAACCTGTTCGAGCCGCCGTAGATGCTGCGCCTCGCCCATGACGATCAGGTGATCGCCGGCCTCGATGGAGGCTTCGGCGGGAGGATTGAACTGCATCCGGCCGTCAGCTTTGCGGATAGCGAGCACGATGACTCCGGTGTCTTTGCGAATGCGCGCATCGAGCAGTGTTTTCGAGACGAAATCGCTTTGTGACGGCACGCGGACCTGTTCGATACCGACGTCCAGTCCCATGCCCTTGGTGGTGAAATCGATGAACTGGAAGACGTGCGGCTTCAGCATGACTTGAGCCATCCGGTTGCCGGTCATGTCGTAAGGCGCGAACACGTAGTCGGCGCCTGCGAGCCGCATTTTTCTTTCTGTTTGTTCGGAGTTGACCCGCGCCGAAACCAGTAACGACGGCTTCATGGCCTTCGCCGAAAGGATCACGAACAGATTGTCTGCGTCGCTCTGCAGCGTCGCAATGAGACCCTTGGCGCGCATCACGCCGGCATTGGCGAGTGTTTCGTCCTCGGTAGCGTCGGCAAGCGCAGCCAGCATACCCAGCTTGATGGCCCAGTCCACACGATCCTCGTTCTTGTCGACGACTAGGAATGGCACGCCAGCGCGTTGCAGTTCGCTCGCGGCGCCGCGGCCCACGCGTCCAAAGCCGCATACGATGTAGTGCTCGTGCAAGGCGTCGATCATTTTCCGAGTGCGCCGCTTTCCAAAATATTGGTTGAGCTCCAGCTCGATGATAGCCTGCGTCATGCCGCCGACGGCCAACAGCATGATGGTTACGCCAAAGAATATCAGAAAAGAATTGAAGACCCGTCCGGCGTGGCTGAGCGGATGGACTTCTTCGTATCCCACCGTGCTGATGGTGACGAGCGTCATGTAGAACGCGTCGAACGGCGGGTAATGATCGATGAGAGTGAAGCCGAGCGTTCCGCCGGTCAGGATCACGATGAGTGCGGCCGTGATCAGGATCAGCCGGTTGCGGAAGCGAGCCATGCTGTGGTTATTTTACTTGGGCTTGTGGCGCACGCACTCGTGCGTGCCGTGTTCACACTCGGGTGAACACTTTCTCGCAACCGACCACAGTGTCGACATGATTGTCGACACTCCACGCACGAGTGCATGCGCTACTGGCGCCGTGCGAGCACTACGGTCATGTCGTCGGATAATTCCGGTGAACCGGTCCACTGCCGAACCGAATCCATCACCGTGTCGATGATCTGTCTCTCGGCGCGGTCCGAGTTCTTCGCCACCAGCTCGATCAGCCGCTCTTCGCCGAACATTTCGCCGTAGGCGTTCTCGGGTTCAGTTATGCCGTCGGTGTACCAGACCAGCAGATCGCCGCCCTGCATCGCTACGTGGCTTTCGCTGTATTTTGAAAACGGAAACGCACCGACCACGGTTCCGTTCACGTCCAACTGCGTCGCGGCGCCCGCGCGAATCAGAATCGGCGGCGGATGCCCGGCATTCGTATAAGTCACCACGCTCGTAGCTTCATCGTAGAGGGCGAAGCAGAAGGTAGCGTATTTTTCGGGAGACGTGGTGGCATAGAGCTGCTGATTCAAGTCGGAAACCAGGCGCGCCGTGGAGAAAGCGAACCCATTCGACAAACCGGGATTATCGAGCGCCGCGCGCAGATCCATGCGCAAAGCGGCCTGGATAGTTGCCATCAACAAGGCGGCCGAAATCCCTTTGCCGGCGACGTCGCCGATCGCGATGGCGAGTTGGTGGTCCGAGAAGGTCTGGTAGTCGTAATAGTCGCCTGAAACCATGCGCGCCGGATGGCACAGACCGGTCACGCGAAGAGTTCTGAGGGTGGGCGCGACTTTCGGATAAAGCTGTTCCTGCACCTGCCGCGCGATTTCGATTTCGGTCTCCAGGCGTTCCTTTTCTTTCGCGACCGCGAGCAGCCGCTCCAGGTTTTCGGTCATGGTGTTAAATGACCGGCTCAGGTCGGCGATCTGATCGCGCCCAGACACTGGGATGCGCGTCGAAAAGTCGCTGCTCATTACGCGCTGCGTCCCTTGATAGAGGTTGTGCACAGCACCGGTGATGGTGCGCGTGAGCGAAATGCCGATGAATGCGGAAACCAGTTCGACGATCAGGAACGCGATGGCGACCGCGTAAAACAGGATTGGCAGAAAGCCTTGCAGTTCATCGGCACGCTCGCTGAGCAAAACTCCCATCAGCGCAGAAGGCCGCGTATGCACGGCGAGCAAAGCGCGGGCGCCGTGGGCAGGATCGTTCCAAGCAGCAATCGGCGTGAGTGCGAACCAATTCACCGTGACATCAAACCGATTCGCCGGCGGAGCGAGAATGCTCGTGGCCGGCTCCCGATCCGGTTGACCAAAATCGAACCGGCCTTGCGCGCCAAAAGGCCGCGTCAGGTATACATCGCCAAGGCCGGGGACCATCCAGCTCAGGAAATGCCGAGTGAGCGGGGTCATCGCCAGAAATTCCACGCCATCCTGGTTGGCGCATGACCACGCGTAGTAGCGCCCTTCGCGCAGCACGACACCGTTGGCGGCATCGGGTGCCTTGGCCGGCGGCTCAAGACTCGGGTCGTCGCCCCACCGCAACACATGTTGACCGTCCGCGATGAGCAACGTCACTCCGGGATAAGGTTCCGCATCCACGGAGCCGGTGCGCGCCAGCACATCCGGCCAAGCCTTCGGCTCCGCGCGCTTCAACACATCGGTGGCCGAGTGCATCGAAGCCACGGCGCGATCCATCTCGGTGCGCGCCATATACACCGCCAACTGGGCCGCCAGCATGTATGCGCCCAATAACGCGAGCGTCAGAATCAGCAGAATCGGCACGACGGCGATCAGCACGTACGTAACGATCAGGCGGTTGCGTAATCGCCAGATGGCTTTGCGAAGGCCGGCGCGAATCAGCCGCAACAACAACCAAACGCCGAAGAAGATCGCCGCGAACTGCAGAAAGGTTGTGAATCCGCTAGCTGGCGCGGCCAGCAGCAAAATAAAATAGAGCACCACCAGAATGGCGAAGATCTTTTCCACCTTGCCAAACCGTTTCCAGCGGGATTTGAGGTCGATCTTCACACACGCGACTTAGCGATCTGCGGAGTTTCCAGGACCGGCTCGGGCAGAGGCTTCTCGGGCTCGAGAAAATACTTGGTCAGTTTTTCCTGAAGCATGGCCAGGGCGGTTTCCGGATCGTCGGCATACTGAAACAGGTTCAGATCGTTCTGATCGATTGTTCCATGCTTCACCAATGCTTCAAGATTCAGGACTTCTTTCCAGTATTTCGATCCATACAGGACAATCACGATTTTACTTTCCAGCTTGCGCGTCTGGGCCAGAGTGAGAATTTCGAACAATTCGTCGAGCGTTCCGAAGCCGCCCGGAAAAATCACCAGCGCCTTAGCGAGGTACGCAAACCAGAATTTGCGCATGAAAAAGTAATGGAACTCGAAGACCAGCGACGGAGTGATGTACGGATTCGGCTGCTGTTCGAATGGAAGCCCGATATTCAGCCCGATCGTTTTTCCACCCGCATCGGCCGCGCCGCGATTGGCGGCCTCCATGATACCCGGCCCGCCGCCCGAGCAGACCACGAACCGATGGGACGACTGCTGGATCTTGCTCGACCATTCGGTGATCAACCGCGCGAGCGTACGGCAGTCGCGATAGTACGGGCCGAGCGGCCCATCCTCAGTGATGCGTGCCGATCCAAAAAAGACGATCGTGTCCTGAACCTGCTCATCGCGAAAATGCGACAACGGTTCAAGGTACTCGGACAGAATGCGCAGGCCGCGCGCGTCGGGGCTTTCGAGAAAAGTTTCGTTCAGATAGGCAACCGGCCGTCTGATGCCGTTGCTGCTGTCTTCCATCATTGCGAGGTTCGGGGAGCGGTTTCGAGCCGCTCGATGCGCTTTATCAATTGTCTCACTGTCTTCAACAACTCCGGCAATTTGGGGAACGTCGTGATGGCGCGCAGCCACTCGCGGGCATCGAAGGCGGGTGAGCCGGACACTACGCCGCCGGCGGGAACATCGCCGCCGATTCCGCTCTGCGCGTACACCACCGCATTGTCGTGAATCGTGAGATGGCCGGAAATTCCCACTTGCCCGGCTAGCAGGACGTTCTTGCCGAGAATGGAACTGCCTGCGAGTCCGGTCTGGGCGCAGATGATGTTGTCCTCGCCGACCACACAGGAGTGGCCCACCTGTACCAGGCTGTCGATCTTGGAGCCGCGTTTGACGCGCGTTTCGCCCATCGACGCCCGGTCGATCGAGGAAAGCGACTGGATTTCCACGTCGTTTTCGATCACCGTCACGCCGGCCTGGACGATCTTGAAATGCGTGCCCTGCGCGGTTTTGGCGAAGCCGAAGCCGTCTCCGCCCACCACGACGCCGTTTTGGAGGATCACTCGATCGCCGACGCGGCAGAATTCGCGTACGACGGCATGCGAGTGCGCGCAGAAGTCGTCGCCGATTTGAGCGCCTTCGTAGATCACAACGTGCGGATGAATCACCGCGTTTTTCCCGATGACGGCGCGCTCGCCGATCACCGCAAATGCGCCAATGGATGCACCCTCGCCGATTCGGGCTGTCTTGGCGATCGAGGCCTGCGCATGGACACCGGCCGGAGGGCGCGGCGCCACATAGAACATCGCGAGAGCGCGGGCGTGATCATGATACGGATTCGCAGAGATCAGACTGGCCGGCGTCGTGGAAGGGAGCGGCTCGGAGACGAGCACCGCGGCGGCTCGAGTGTCTTTCACGCGAGGCGCGTACTTGGGATTCGCGAGGAACGTCAGCTCTGTTGGACCGGCCTGCTCAAGGCCCGCGACGCCGGTAATTTCGATGTTCGGGTCGCCCCGCAGCTCGCACCCGAGGCGCGCGGCGAGATCGCCGAGCGAGACACGTTGGACGGTGGCCATAAGGATGGCTTCATTGTAGCGGGCGGGTACGAATAGCTAGCGCGAAGAGTCCGATCAGTCGGCGTCGGGCGTCATCACCTTAAATTCACCGGACTTGAACTGAATGTCGCGAATTTTGCCAGCGGGCCCGAGGCGTCCCAGGTCCTTGCCGTTCAAGCGCACGTGCAATCCGCCCGCGTTGCCGGTTCTCAGTGTTGCGTTGTCGCCTATGTCGAGCGTGCGGGTCTCGTTCGGCTGGAGAGTTCGCGCAATCAGAATCCGACCGTCTTTGTCAGTGATCATGACCCAGGCCGGCTCGTCAGCTTCGATCTCCACTTGCATTGCGACAGCTGCGGTATCGGCGGAGGACGATACTGGCGGGACTTCCGTGGCGGGCGCGCTGCGCTGTGGCCGGGCGACCACACGTCCGGCGGGCACGATCGGCGATGGCTTTTGGGAATCGGGAGTGGGGGATGCAGTTGTGTCGAGTTTGGGTTGCGGAGAGACAGCCGGTTGGCTGGATGCGATCACCGACGAAGGCGTGCCGCCGACCTGGGCTTGACCCGCAGAATCGGTCGAGCGCGGCCACCACACCAGGCCAGCCGTGGCAAGAACAACGATCGCGGCGGCCGCTACGAGAATCCCGCGCCAGCCGCGCCGTGGTTTTTCGGGAAAGATCGGCTTCACCTCCGGCGGCGGAGTGGGCGTGGCCGTTTTCTCCGGCACGGTGCTCGGTATCTTTTCCGCGGCGACCGCGGCCAGCTTTTCCGGCAACGTCACAACGGGCTTTTCCGGTGAGATTGCAGCTGGTTTGTCCGCGGAGGCGACCAGCGGTTTTTCTGGCGATGCGCGCTCAACCACCGGCGAGGACTGCTCGGCGACCGGCGTCGCGTGGACAGGAGCCGCAATGGCTTTCGGGATTTCCACCGTCTGCGGCGAGAGCCGTTCGAGCTGCCGGGTCGCCTGGCCGCAGAAATTTTCCACCGCGTTCAGCAGACCCTTGAAGCTTTCTTCTGTCGCGGCAGAACTCTCGCGCAGATCTTTGATGGCCTGCGTGTTCGATTCCATGTTTTCTTCGATCCGCGTGATCCGCTTCGACAGCGACGATTCGATCTCGCGGACCAAATCGGGCATGCGGTCAGGCAATGCTCCAACGCGCGGCGTCCGATCCTTGAAAAATTTCGCGCCGGAGCTGGAATCGATGATGGCCGGAAGATGCGTCTCCGGCCGCGCTTCCCCGGCCACACTAGCCAGCAACTGCATCTCGTCTGCGATTCGCAGCGCATCGCGGCGCGACAGACAGCGCCACTCGGCCGGTTCCGGCTCGTGGTCCGATTGATACAGCCCGAACCCGATGAGTTCGTCTTCGCCGATCGCTTCCGTGATCTGGGTAAACTGCGCGATGGTCGCCCGCCTGAGCGACGTGGTCCCGTCGAAGGCCGCGTAGAATGCCTGGATTTGTTCCTGCGAAACCGGGCCGACGAACTCGGCGGTGAAATTCAGCGACTCATTGTCGAAATCAAACCCCAGCCATTCGCCGCCCTCGGTGGCGATATGGACGTCTTCGGCCAACATATCGAAGAAACGCTGCGCTTCATGCACCACGCTAGCCAGCTTGTGCAGCGGTACCCCGACGCCTCCCCGATTCAATTCCACCCGAACACGTAAGCGCGACATGGATTATTTCCTTCCCAGATTAGTCGGCAGTGTCGCCGTGGGTCCGTGCAGAGCCGACATTACCCGCCCGGTAGCGAATCGTAAGTTGTGCCAAGCCTCCACGCACTCGGGCGCGTGCTCGACGATGCGGCCGCAGTAGTGAACGGCAGCTTCGTATTGACGGCGCTCTAGCGCGACGGCGGCCAGGCCCTGAAGCGCCGGAAGCGATTGCGGATTGCCTTCGAGCAGACGCGTAGCATAATGCTGTACAGCGTCCCAGTCCTGCAGCTCGGCCGAAAGCGCGAGCAAGTTGGCGAGGATCTCGTCGGGCTTCGAGTCGGTTCTGAGGAGACGCTGGTACGCGGCTTCAGCTTCGTCGTGGTGGCGGAGCAACTGGAGCGCGACTGCCTTGCCGAACAGCGCGCGCGCCCTGGCCGCATCCGACCAGCAGCCATCGAAATGCGACAGCGCTTCCTCGGCACGATTCAGGTGCAGAAGGCAGGCGCCCAAGCCGAGGCGCGCCTCGTCGCGGTGCGCGTCGATCTCCAGCACTTTTTGGAACGCCAGCGCCGCTTCCGCCCAGCGGCCGAGCTGCTGCAAGCAGACCGCCAAGTTGAACTGCGCGAACATGTTGTCCGGCTCGGAAGCGACTACGGTGAAGTAGCTGCCTGCCGCTTCCTGGAACCGTCCCATTGCGAGCTGGATCTCGCCGCGCAGCGTGTAGGAGTCCGAGGAGTACTCGTTCGAGGTCGACAGCGCGTCCAAAGCGTCCTGGAGCCGTCCAGCGGCGCGCAATGAGAGCGCGGTTTCAAGTTGCGATCGGCGTGCGAGACTGGCAGCCGCAGACATTAGTCGCCTCCTGATGGAAAGCTTGGTATGCGAATCACATCCAGCGGCTGGCGCAGCAGTTGCGAGCGTTCTGGAAACGACATCCGCAATCCGCGCACTTCCGCCGAGCGATTCCCCTCCTCAAAGAAACCGAGCGCGCCCGACGTCATTCGAGCGTCGGTCCAGAACTCGGTCGCGTTGTCCTGCAGGTACAGCGTGAACGAGGGGCCGAAAATGTCCAGGCGCACGAGCAGTACCGGATCGTTCTTCGAAAACACCAGCACTTTTTCGGTGTGCGGGCTTTCCACAAATTGGTAAACGCTGAAATACTCGGCGGACAACGTCGGGGTTGGCCCCGGCTTGAGGAGCTTCAAACGGACGGCGTAGTAGTTGCCGAGATCCTTGGCGCGGAAAACTAAGCCGACGTCACCGGACGCCACCGTCCAGGCAAATTCGAGCCGTGCGTCCTTCGCGTTGAGCGCCGGGCGATAGAGAACCAGTTGGCGGGACTGCTTCACGCCGGGATCGCCGCCCACGGCCGACTCGCGCTGCCAGTCGCCACCTTCGACCGATGTTTGCACTGCGCTGGAACCAGTGTGCGCCGCGCGTCTCCAAACAGGGACGACGATCGCGGCGACGGCGATCACAGCGGCGCACAATTTCAAACTGAACGATTTTCGAAGACTGGACGATGCTGTATAGAGGTTTGGCGGCGGCGTTTCGACCGGAGCCTTCGATCGAGGCGCGGCCTTTTTCACGGTCCGCACCATTTTCGGGACGACCATCTCCCATTGAAACGAGCCGCCGGCGCTTTTCTTGGGAGTGCTGACGGCCGATGAGTTCTTGGGAGTCGAGATGAGCGCCGTGGATGCTGTCGAGATCGGAGCCAGCGATGGCGCGGGGATAGCGACCGCGGCCAGTGTCGGGAGTGGTGCAGTCAGCGGAGCTTCGGCCGGCATCGACTGCGGCGGAGGCGGCGGCACGACCCGTGGCGCGGCGGAACTCACGGGCATGGGCGCCTTCGGCGGATCGGCCGCAATCGCCAGACACGACCACGTCACGATAAACCGGAAGCTGACTGCCTGATCCAAAAGGCCAGCGTTCGCCGCTGCTCCACTCACGCGCGTGGAATCGACGAAGCCGGTTTGTGACTGCGCCATGATGACCTCGCCATGGTCATGGCTCGCAACTCCCGAATCAGTTCGGAAGTGGCGGGGGAGGCCACGATCTGACAACTTATACACAATTAGGCGTGCTCCTGTCAAGTGTCCACTCAATATCTTGAGCTTCACTCGTAGTTCCGTTATACTTCGGGCAGGCGAGGAGGTTCTCGTGCCGTCGTCGAAGACGCCGGTTTCCGAACCCGGTGCGGCAATCGCGACTGCGGCAGAGCGTACCCGGTCGGTCATCGAAGATCTGCAAACCCGACTCAATGAGGTAGTGCAGCAGGCCGAATCTTCTCCTCGCTCGGAAGCTTCAGAAACCGAAGACGAACTCGAGCGCCAGCTCCACGCCTATTTTTCCGGCAGGACGACAGAGAACGCACCGGCGTCGCCAGGGCGAAAACCAGTCCTGGACGATTTGCGTCGGCGCGTCGTGGATCGCGTGGCCGAACGAATCTTGGAAGACTGGGAGCGCAGTCATCCGGCTACGTGGAACCAGATCCGTGAAGAAGTGATGGAGCGTCTCGTCGACCAGGTGCTGCGCGAGCTTGAGCGCGAGCCGTAGTTCAAGGTTGCGCTGCTACCATGCGTGCATGCGCGCCGTTGTCTTGTCCATTCTGTGTCTGCCTGCCCTAGGGGCTCCGCCGGCGCGGCCTTATGATGTCGACCATTACGATGTGCGGATCGAGCCCGATTTCGCGGCTAAGCATCTGCGGTGCCAGGAGACGGTGGAGCTGCACTCGATTTCGGACGGACTCGATGCGATCGAGTTCGATGCAGGTCCTGCGATCGTTATATCGGAGGTGGTTGAGGATTTCGCGAGCCAACGCTTCGATCGCCAGGGCGACTTGGTGGTGGTGCATCTCGCCAAGCCTATTCGCATCGGCGAGCAGCGGAAATTCATCGTTCGGTATGAAGCGGCGCCGGCGCGCGGGTTGAACTTCTTTGACGACCAGGTCTGGGCTGCATATTTCACCTCCAGTTGGCTGGTCGTGAATGAACGCGCCGACGATCGCGCGACGCTGCAGCTTGCGATCTCCGCGCCAAAGGCAATGAAAACTGCCGCTAGCGGCCGTTTGGTACGCACGCGCAGAGAGGATTCGCGCAGCGTTTCCGAGTGGACCGTGGCGAACGAGGTCCCGCCGTTCGTGTTCGGGTTCGCGATCGGGAACTTGGCTGAAAGCTCCGTGGAAGAAGACAAAACGCGCTTACGTTTTTTGGGGCCGTCCGCCATGGCGAAGAATCTCCCGGCGATTTTCAAGGAGACCGGCTCGGCCTTTCGATTTCTGGTCGACAAGTCCGGTGCGCCATACCTTGAAAAGAGTTACACGCAAGCGCTGCTGAAGAACGGGCCGGAGCAGGAAGAGGCCGAACTGACGCTGCTGGCCGAAAAATATGGCGAAACCTTGCTCGCGAAGCCGGACGATCTCTGGCTTCTGGTTCACGAACTTGCCCATCAATGGTATGGGATCGGGATTGCCGCCCGCGATTGGTCGGACTTCTGGTTAAGCGAGGGCTTGGCTTCGTTTTTGGCGGACGTCTATCTCGGCGAGAAATTCGGCGCCGAGCGCTACACAAAGGAAATCGAGGCGGCCCATAAGAATTACGAAAAGATGAAAGCGGATGGGAAAGACCGGCCGCTGAGCTTTCACGACTGGAATAAACCGAACGAGGCGGGCGGCCGGCTGCCCTACGACAAAGGCGCCTGGGTTCTGCATTTACTCCGGCAGCAGGTGGGCGAGGAGGCCTTCTGGCGCGGTCTGCGTGTCTACACGAAGGAGAACTGGGGGAAGCAGGTGACCAGCCGGGACTTCCAGAGGGCAATGGAATCAGTGACGGACACCCCGTTGAAGCAGCTTTTCGACACGTACGTATACCATTGATAAACAACGGCATCTGTTCCTCTACTGGGTATAACTTGACAATAACACACTAAAGTTTGATAATGATTTAAGGCTAAATATCGGAGATGCCGAAAGGATTAAAGTAAGATGAGCAAAATCATAGGAATAGATTTGGGGACGACCAACTCTGTCGTTTCGGTCATGGAGGGTGGACAGGCGGTTGTCATACCGAATCAGGAGGGCGGCCGGACGACGCCGTCGGTGGTTGGTTTTACCAAGAGCGGCGAACGGCTGGTTGGACAGGTCGCCAAGCGTCAGGCAGTTACCAATCCGGAGAATACGATCTATTCGATCAAGCGCTTCATGGGGCGGCGCTTCAACGAAGTCAGCGAAGAGATGAAGCTGGTCCCATACAAAGTCGTCGCGGGCGAAAACGGCGATGCACGCGTCGAGATCAGCGGCAAGCGTTATTCGCCGCCGGAGATTTCGGCGATGATTCTGGGCAAGCTGAAAGAAGCGGCCGAGGCGTACCTGGGCGAAAAAGTCACCAAGGCGGTGATCACGGTTCCCGCTTATTTCAACGACTCACAGCGCCAGGCCACCAAGGACGCCGGGCAGATCGCGGGTCTCGAAGTGATGCGAATCATCAACGAGCCAACGGCGGCTGCGCTCGCCTATGGTCTCGATAAGAAGAAGAACGAGACCATCGCGGTGTACGATTTCGGCGGCGGCACGTTCGACATTTCGATCCTCGAAGTGGGCGATGGGGTGGTCGAAGTGAAATCGACCAACGGCGATACGCACCTAGGCGGCGACAACATCGACCAGCGCATTATCGACTGGCTGGTGCAAGAGTTCAAGCGCGACACCGGCGTGGATGTCTCGAAAGACCAGATGGCTTTGCAGCGGTTGAAAGAGGCTGCCGAGAAGGCCAAGATCGAGCTGTCCACGGTTCTCGAAACGGAAATCAACCTCCCGTTCCTGACCGCCGATGCGAGCGGGCCGAAGCACATGAACGTGAAGCTGACCCGCGCGCGGCTGGAGCAGATGGTGGCCGATATTCTGGATCGCGCGATCGGGCCTTGCAAGCAGGCGCTCTCGGATGCGGGCGTGACGCCGGCGCAGATCGACGAAGTTGTGCTCGTGGGCGGATCGACCCGAATGCCGAAGGTCCAGCAGCAGGTTCGCGATCTGTTCAACAAAGAGCCAAATAAGAGCGTGAATCCGGACGAAGTGGTCGCGGTGGGCGCGGCAGTCCAGGGCGGCGTCCTGGGTGGCGAAGTGAAGGATGTGCTGCTGCTGGACGTGACCCCGCTGTCGCTGGGTATCGAAACGTTAGGCGGCGTGTTCACCCGGCTGATCGAGCGCAACACCACGATTCCGACGCGCAAGAGCGAGATTTTCTCGACAGCGTCGGATAGCCAGACCTCGGTCGAGATCAAGGTCTTCCAGGGCGAGCGCGCGATGGCCGGCGACAACAAGCTGCTGGGCGTGTTCCAACTGGTGGGCATTCCGCCTGCTCCTCGCGGGATTCCACAGGTGGAAGTGACCTTCGACATCGATGCCAACGGCATCCTGAATGTCACGGCGAAAGACAAGGCCACCAACAACGAGCAGAAGATCACCATCACGTCCTCTTCGGGTCTCAGCAAAGACGAAGTGGAGAAGATGGCCAAGGACGCCGAGTCGCACGCCGGAGACGACCGCAAGAAGAAGGAAGAAATCGAATCGCGCAATCGCGCGGACGCGATGGTCTACAACATCGAAAAAATGCTGAAGGAGCATCGCGATAAAGTCAGCGCGGCCGATGCCAAGGCGGTGGAAGACGCGCTCGATGAGACCAAGAAAGCGATGCAAGAAGGCGGTATCGACAAGATTAACCAGGCTACGTCGAAGCTCGAGACGGCGAGCCACAAGCTGGCCGAGGCGATGTACAAGTCGGCCAGCCAAACGCCGCCTCCGGGTGGTCAGCAGGGTCCGACCGACGGCGCTAAGGGCGCGGAGGAAGCCAAACCCAAGGACAACGTTGTCGATGCTGAGTTCGTGGACGTAGAAGACAAGAAGTAAGTAAATCATTTATACCGCTGCCTGTTTCGGTTCGCGCCGGAGCAGGCAGCGGAGGAATTTTATGCCGGCGGCTAGCAAACAGGATTACTACGAGACGCTTGGCGTCGCGCGCGACGCAAAGACAGACGACATACGTAAGTCGTATCGCAAGCTGGCGCGGAAGTATCATCCCGATCTGAACCCTGGCGACAAAGCAGCAGAGGAACGCTTCAAGCGAGTCCAGGAAGCCTACGACGTTCTGAGCGATTCGAAGAAGCGCCAGCTTTACGATCAGCACGGTTTCTATTCCGACCACATCCCGCCGGGCGGTGCGGGTGGCCCCGGAGGCGGGACGAGCTATGGACCGGGTTTCGGTGGGTTCGATTTTTCAGATTTCGTGAACCAGCAGCAGGGCGCCGGACATCCCGAAGGCGCCGGCCGGTTCAGCGACATTTTCAGCCAGTTCTTCGGCGGGCGGCGCGGCGAGCGCGCGAACGTTCCGGAAAAAGGGTCGGATCTCGAATACGGTCTGAACATCGACTTTTGGGAATCGATCCGGGGCACGCAAGTGCGGCTGAACATCGTGCATCAACAGACGTGCGACACGTGCGGCGGAAGCGGATCGGTAGGCAGTGCTTCCACGATCTGCCCGGAATGTGACGGCACGGGCAACGTCACTCAAATGGCTGGGGCGATGAAGTTCTCGCTGACGTGCCCGCGATGCGATGGGAAAGGCCGACTGAAAAATGTCTGCCCAACCTGTCACGGCGACGGTCAGCTGTCAAAGCCCGAAGCGGTAGAAGTCCGGATTCCACCGGGAGCGCAGGGTGGATCGCGTCTGCGGGTAGCGGGAAAGGGCAACGCGGGACGGAATGGCGCGGCCGCGGGCGACTTGTACATCACGATTCGCGTGGAGCCGCATCCGTTTTTTCATCGCGAAGGCGACGACATTCACATCCAGGTTCCGATCACCGTGTCGGAAGCTGGCCTGGGGGCGAAGATTGAGGTTCCGACTATCGACGGGCGAGCGCTGCTCAAAGTCCCGCAGGGCACGCAGAACCTCCAGAAGTTCCGCCTGCGCGAAAAGGGCGTCATGAACACGCGCAAGAACGCGCGCGGCGACGAGATCGTCGAGGTGGTGATCCAGGCGCCGAACGTGCACGACGAGCGCACCAAGGAACTGCTGCGCGAGCTGTCGCAAGTGAACACGGAAGATCCACGCAAGGAGATGTGGACGAAGATTTAGGCGGATGTCATGGCGAAAACACGGTCCAAAGCAGCCTACATGATCTCCGCGGTCGCGGAGCAATACGAGATTCATCCGCAGACGCTGCGCCTGTACGAGCGCGAGGGATTACTCGCGCCTTCGCGCAGCGAGGGTAACACGCGGCTTTATACGGACGAAGACCTCGAGCGCCTGGAAGTGATTTTAAAACTGACGCGCGAGCTGGGTGTGAACCTGGCCGGGGTCGAGATCATCCTCAACATGCGCGAAAAAATGGCGGCCATGCAGCAGCAGATCGAAGAGTTCGTCTCGACGCTGAATCAGGAGCTCGCCACACGCGCACGAACGCCCGTCGCCGACCAGAAGCGCTCTCTGATTCCAGTAATTCAGATGAACTCGGTGGTTCCGCGTCCGGCGGAAGCAACACAGCGGCCGCGAGAACCGAAGGATTCCCATCGGGAATCAAAGCGCTCCAGAGAGCGCCGGGCATAACGCGGACGGCTCGCGCGTCAGTGCACTTTCTCGATGAACTTGCCGGTTGAGGCGTCCACGAACACCGAGTATTCGCTCGCGGAAGCTGACTCGCCCCAGATCACGCGCCACGTTAGATCTGGGAAGCGGTTGGTTTGCTCCAACACAAACGAAATCGGCACGTCCGGATGCTTCTGCATGTAGTCCGTGCTTTTCGCGGCCGCGGTTTGGTAGGCTTCATCGGAGTCCACTTTGATGGCTGCGATGGGGAACGGAAACTGCGGTCCAAGCGAACCGGAGTAGGAGTCCTCCAGGCCGCCGAACACTCCTTCATGCAGATTCCCTTCTGCTTCGACGGCGGAATACGTGTATGTTTTCGACTTGCCTAAGGAAGGCGACACCATCGTTACTTCCCAGGCGCCTGATTTTCCGGGCTCGGCAGAAACCTGCGACAATCGGACGCTTCTGAGTTGCAAAGGCTGAGCGTCGGGCGCCCAGGCGCGCGCTTGCGGGTAAACTCTTTGGAACGCTTGTCTCCCTGTTAGAACCTCCGGCGGCTTAGCCGCTTCTTTTGCTTTATCGGTTTTGGCCGGTTCGGAACAGCCGGCCAGCGTAAACGCCAGCACGGCTGACCCAACAAACTCGCGTGATCTCATCAATTCCATTTTCGCGTTCGCAACCTGGAGTAACAACCTGTGCGCGTCACCATCTTCTCGCGTCACAAGTTCGTGCTAAACGCGTCACAACTTGTATACGTTTCTTGGGGTCTATAATGATGCGCAGGCAGGTCACACCTATGATGGTCCGCTCGATCCTCGGTTACTCTTTCGGACTTGCACTCGGCGTAGCGCTCCTTGCGCAGCAGAAGCCGTCTATTCCTTCTGCGCCGAGCTCGCCCAACACTCCGACCAACCCCACAATACCGCCGGGCGGAAACAATACCAACTTCCCCGGCACCCAGCCCAATCCGTTTCCGGGCAACAATCAGGATCGCCCGTATTTTCTGACCGGCAAAGTCGTGTTGGAAGACGGAACGCCGCCACCCGATCCAGTCGCGATTCAGCTCCTTTGCCGCGTGACGCCGCGAACCGTCGCGTACACGGATCGAAAGGGTAGTTTCAGCGTGGATCTGCACGACCGCATCAACGATGTCCTCCCCGACGCATCCGAGCCGGGGCGCGATTTCACGCTGAACCGGAGCAACCCCGCGCAGGGCGGGATGGTTTGCCCGAATGACCCTAATCTCCTGGGCGCGTCGATACAAGCGAGCCTGCCGGGGTATCAATCTGACGCGGTGAATCTGGGTTCGCGACACGCGCTCGACAATCCCGATATCGGCACTATCTTTTTGCGCCGGAGAGGAAACGTGGAAGGCCTCAGCATCAGCGCCACCAGCGCGCTTGCGCCGAAGGACGCTCAGAAAGCGCTGGAGAAGGCGCGCGCCGACGAATTGAAAAAGAAGTTTCCGGACGCCGAAAAGGAATTGCAGAAAGCCGTGTCCATCTATCCCAAGTATGCAGCCGCCTGGCTCGAGCTCGGCAACGTTCAAGCCCAACAGCAAAACATGGAAGGCGCGCGCAATTCGTATTCGCAGGCCTTGGCTGCGGATCCCAAATTCGTGAACCCGTACGTCGAACTCGCAACCATCGCCGCAAATGAGCAGAAGTGGCCGGAAGTTCAGGACGAGACCAAACGGCTGCTCAAGCTCGACCCGATCGATTTCCCTCAGGCCTGGATGCTAAACGCGATCGCCAATTACAATCTCGGCAATAAAGAAGAAGCTGAGAAGAGCGCCCGCGAAGGAATCTCTCGCGACCCGGCTCACCGCTACCCGAGGATGATTTACTTGCTCGGTGTACTACAATCGCAGAGACAGGATTTCACCGCGTCCGCGGCCAGTCTCCGCGATTATTTGAAGTACGCTCCGAACGGTCCCGACGCGGATCAGATACGCAAGCAACTCGCTGAAGTGGAAAAAGCGGCCAATCCTGAGGCGCAGAAGCAGGAACCCGCTGCAGTTCCGAAGCATTAAAACGGTCCGGCGCAGTACTTCCCAGTACCGTTCAAGAACAAAGTACCGTTGTCCAACATGTTAACGAACGTGAGACTGGTTAACAGCAGAGCTATGGAGCGTTCGGACCTCGAACAGTGGAGGCCTAGAGACGTCGCTCGACTGTTGGCCTTGGTCGAGGGACAGCGCCGTTATTTCCAGGAACTGATTGCGGCGCTTCCGGTCGGCATCTTGGTAGTTTCCGACGAGCTCGAGATCGTGCTGGCCAACAATTCTGTTCGGAAGATTTTCAGTCTTCCGAAACATGGCGCGCTCAAGCTGAACCTCCGCGCGATTTTGCCAATGTCGATACTCGCACGGGTGGATCAGGTGATTAAGACCGGCATGCCCGACACAGGCACTTCGCTTGAGGCCGGACCCGGCCGCCGGCTTCAGGTCGGGATTGTCGGGATTCAGGGATGGGAGGAGGGCAGCGGACGCGAAGCTCTCTTGACCATCGAGGAGGCTGTTATCGGGCGTTCCGCTGCTCACGCCGAGCCGGTCGTGGTCCGAACTTCCGCGCCCATCTCTACGGTAACAGAACTGTTGGAAGATGTTTCTGCTGTCCTTTGGGCTGTCGACGCGTCCAACCTGCGCCCCATCCTGGTGAGTCCGGAAGCGCAAAAGCTGCTCGGCTTCCCGGCGGAATTTTGGATCAGCCATCCCTCGTTCTGGACCGATCGCGTTCATCCAGCAGACCGCGAGCGCGTCCTCGAGTTTTATCGGCGAATCGTAAAACGCGGCAGCGAGAGCGCTTGTGAATTCCGCTCCGTACGGGCGGACGGGCAAGTGATCTGGCTGCGCGAGGCGGTCCGAGTGATCAGGGACTCGACGGGCCGGCCGGCTTATCTGGCGGGTATCACGCTGGACGTCACGGAGCGGCGGATGATGGAACAACAGTTGGTTCAGGAGGAGCGCATCCAGGCCATCCAAAAGCTCGCCAGCCGAATGGCGCATGATCTGAACAACATGCTCATGATCCTGGAAGGCAACGCGGAAGAAGCGCTGGCCGGTCTTCCTGCGGGAAGCGCTGTGCGCAGCGAAGTGGAGGCGGTCATCGGTGCGGCCCAGCGCATTACGGATCTGTCCTCGCACCTGCTGGCATTTGCCCGGCGGTCCCCAGCCGCTCTGGAGGCAATCGAGCTGGAACCGGTACTGG
>DASQJA010000020.1:0-10641 GCA_035631275.1 Bryobacteraceae bacterium | reverse complement strand
GTAGTAGAGCATGGAACGTGTATCGCAGGCGCGGCACCGAAATGCGCGGATGAATAAAATCCGGAGCGGGCGTTCCCAAACGCGCCTCCGCGAAAACCTGAGAACACACGAATCGCACGCGGGGCACTTAAGCGGCACTGACCTTATCGATGCGCAGAATCCGGGAATCGTTTCGCGGTCCGGTAGAAACGGTACTACGACAGAAGGCATAGCGAAAATGCGTGCAAATTCGGTGGGATTTTCGTCGCTAGAGTAAGTGAATCGCGACCGGGATTTTGCTAGACTTGTACTTTCTCTTACGCTGTGACGACCGCGCCGTCTCAGGAGCAGGCTGATCCACGGCTTGTGTGAGGAACAGATAGGAATCGAATGAATATTTCTGTGGTCGGGTTGGGAAAGTTGGGTGCCGTGTTGGCAGCGGTGATGGCGGATCGGGGGCACAATGTCATCGGCGTGGATCTGAATCCAGCCTACGTGGACGCTATCAATCAAGGCCGTTCGCCGGTGAGCGAGCCGGGATTGAGCGAGCTCGTGCAGAGGAGCGCAGATCGGTTGTCGGCGACCGCGGATCTTGCCGACGCCGTGGCGAACACTGAGCTGACTTTCGTGCTGGTGCCAACGCCTTCGGGTCCGGACGGGACGTTCTTGTTGAGGCACGTGCTGAAGGTGGTGGAAGGTATCGGGCTGGCACTGCGTGAAAAGACCGCTTATCACATGGTGGTGATCACGAGCACGGTGATGCCGGGCTCGACGAGCGGCGAGGTGCTGCCGCTGTTGGAACGCATGTCGGGAAAGAAATGCGGCGAGGATTTCGGTTTGTGTTACAACCCGGAGTTCATCGCGCTGGGCAGCGTGATCCAGGATATGTCGAACCCGGATATGCTGCTGATCGGAGAGTCGGATCCGCGCGCGGGGTCGATCTTGGAAGATTTGTATCACACGGTATGCCGCAACCGGCCACCGGTGGCGCGCATGAACTTCGTGAACGCCGAGCTCGCGAAGATCTCGGTTAACACCTACGTTACAACTAAGATCTCTTACGCGAACATGTTGGCCGAAGTCTGCGAGAATGTGCCGGGCGCGGACTCGGAGGTGGTGGCGGCGGCGCTGGGACTGGACACACGGATCGGCCGAAAATATCTGAAAGGGGCATCCGGCTATGGGGGCCCGTGTTTTCCGCGCGACAATACGGCCTTCGCGCGCTTCGCCGAAATGCAGGCGGTGGATGCAACGCTGGCCAAGGCGACCGACCAAGTGAATCGCCGGCAGGTAGTGCGCTTACGCGAGCGAATCGTGGCGGTGACGGCGCCTGGCGAGACGGTGGGGATTTTAGGGCTGTCGTATAAGCCGGACACCGAAGTCATCGAGGAATCGCAAGGGATGATGCTGGCGGAGACACTAGCGGACGCGGGCTATCGTGTGCTGGTTTACGATCCAGCGGCGATGCCGAATGCGCGCGCGGCACTGGGCGATCGGCTGGAATACATGGAGTCGATGGAGGCGTGTGCGCGCGAAGCGGCGACTTTGGTGATTGCTGCGCCGTGGAAGCAGTTCCAATCGCTGCGGCCACAGCATCTGAGGCAATCGGGGCCACGGCCGGTGGTGTTCGACTGGTGGCGCGTTCTGCCTCCAGCTGTTTTTGAATCGGCGGCAAATTATCAGGCGTGCGGACGAGGACCGGCGGCGGCTGCGGCTGGAGAGCTGGCGTTCGCAGAAAGCGCGGTGCGGTCGAGATGAGCACGCGAGTATTGGTAACCGGCGCGGGCGGGTTCATCGGGCATCACCTGGTGAGCTATCTCAAGAAGCAAGGTTGCTGGGTGCGGGGCGCGGACGTAAAAGAGCCGCAATACGCTCCGACAGAGGCCGACGAGTTTGCGGTGGCAGATCTGCGAGTTTGGGAAAACAGCCTCGCGGCGACCCGCGGGATCGATCATGTGTACGCGCTGGCGGCTGACATGGGCGGTATGGGTTTCATCAGCGCGCATCACGCGACAATTCTGCACGACAATTCGCTGATTAACTTAAATACCCTGGAGGCCGCGCACCGCAACGGCGTATCGCGCTACCTGTTTTCGTCGTCGGCTTGCGTGTATCCCGAGTTCAAGCAGACCGAGGCCGACGTGACGCCACTCAAAGAAGAAGACGCGTATCCGGCGCAGCCGCAGGACGCCTACGGCTGGGAGAAGCTGATTTCCGAGCGGCTATGTTTCCACTACGCGCAGGATTACGGGATCGAGACGCGCGTGGTTCGATTCCACAACATTTTTGGACCGCTGGGAACGTGGGATGGCGGGCGCGAGAAGGCTCCCGCGGCGATGTCGCGGAAAATCGCCGTGGCGAAGCTGACCGGGAATCCGGAAATCGAGATTTGGGGCGACGGAGAGCAGACGCGGTCGTTCTGCTATATCGACGATTGTTTGGAGGGTCTGAATCGTTTGATGCAGTCGGATTTTTCCGAGCCTTTGAATCTGGGCCAGGACCGGATGGTGACCATCAACGAGCTTGCGGATATTATCGCTGGCATCGCGGGCATCCAGATCCGCAAGAAACACATCCCCGGCCCGATGGGAGTGCGCGGGCGCAACTCGGACAATACGCTTCTGCGAAAGGTTCTGGGGTGGGCGCCGGAGATTTCGCTTGAAGATGGCCTGGCGCGGACGTATTCGTGGATCGAAGGGCAGGTGAAGGCTCGGATGAAGCAGGGCGTTCCGGCGGTTGCCACGCGCGGGTGAGTGCCGAGCCTGCGCGGCGAACGCGCGAACCTGCGGCCGGCGCTTCGCGCAATAATAGCTAGACGGCATGAGTGAAATTTCCGATCTTCTGGAACGCCTGCGCCGCGGCGCGGAACTGGTAGCGGTCTCGATTACGGGCGCAGCGGGGTCGGAAGTAGACTACGCTCCCGAGCCTGGGAAGTGGAGCATCCGGCAGATCGTGGCGCATTTGGCGGATTCGGAGATCGTCGCTACGATGCGCCTGCGCCAGCTCATCGCTGAAGAAGATCCCAAGCTCGAGGCGTGGGATCAGAACGCGTGGGCAACCAAACTCGATTACGCGCGGCGGAAGCCTTCGCAATCGCTCGAAACTTTCCGAAGAATCCGCGGAGAAAATTACGAGCTGCTTAAGGACCTTCCGGAAACGGTGTTCGAGCGTGCCGGTGTGCATTCTGAACGCGGGCGAATCACGCTGCGGCAGTTGCTCCAGGGGATTGCCGAACACGCCGAAAACCACGCCGCCCAACTGCGAGCGCGGCGAGCTGAGTTCAAAACCTTCAAAGCTGGTGCCAAATGACAATCCGATCCTATCTCTTGCTTGCGTGCGCGGCTGCAATGGCCGCGACAGTCGATTACGATACCGACGGCAAACGCTGGTGGTCGCACATCGAGTTTCTGGCAAGCGATGATCTCCAGGGGCGCAACTCCGGAAGCGAAGGCCACCTGAAGGCTGCGCGGTATTTATCGACGCAATACGAACGCGTGGGATTGAAGCCGGCCGGAACATCGGGTTATTTCCAGCCCGTGCCCTTCGACGTGAAGCAGCTGGTTGACGATCAATCAAGCCTGGCGCTGGTTCGGAATGGGAAGACCGAGCGGCTGGTTTTGGGCGAGGATGCGATATTGGGGACGCGCAGCGACGGCCAATCGGACAACGAGACAGGCGCGGTCTTTGCGGGCTACGCGCTCAAAGTGCCCGAAAAAAATTACGACGATCTCGCCGGTCTCGATCTGAAAGGGAAAATTGTAGTGTTTCTATCGGGTGGGCCGGCATCGATTCCGGGCCCATTGAAGTCGCATTACTCCTCAGCCGGTGAACGCTGGAAATTCCTGAAAGCGGCGGGAGCGGTTGGGACGGCGACCATTCAGAATCCGAAGTCAATGGACATCCCATGGCCGCGCGTGGCCTTGTCGCGCTTCATGCCGTCGATGAGCCTCGCTGATCCGTCCTTGGACGAGACCCAGGGTCTGCATATTTCCATGACCATCAATGCCGAGCGCGCCGACAAGTTTTTCCAAGGCACGGGACACACAATGGCCGAAATTCTGGCGGACGCCGATAACAACCGGCCGCTGCCGCGCTTCGCTCTTCCTGGTGCGATCCGCGCGCATGTGCAGCTCAAAACATCGAAGGTCGAATCGCAAAATGTTGCAGGCCTGCTGCCGGGTACCGATCCCAAACTGAAGAACGAGTACGTAGTTTTGTCGGCGCACCTCGATCATGTCGGCGTCGGAGAGCCGATCAACGGGGACAAGATCTACAACGGTGCGATGGACGACGCATCGGGCATCGCCTCGGATCTCGAGATCGCGCGCATGCTGCACGATTCGAACGCCAAACTGCGGCGCTCGGTTTTGATCCTGGCGGTAACGGGAGAGGAAAAAGGCTTGCAAGGATCGCGCTATTTCGCGGCCCATCCGACAGTGAACAGTAAGAGCATCGTCGCCGATATCAACATGGACATGTTCCTGCCGCTGTTTCCTTTGAAATATCTAGAAGTGCAGGGACTAGGTGAATCGACGCTGGGCGACGACATCCGGTCGGTTGCGAAGGCTGCGGGCGTGGAAGTGCAAGCCGACAAGGAGCCGGAGCGCAATCGCTTCATTCGCAGCGATCAGTACAGCTTCATCCGGCGCGGCGTTCCGGCGCTGGCGTTCAAGTTCGGCTTCATTCCGGGAACGCCCGAAGACAAAATTTTTAAGGATTGGCTGCACGACCGGTATCACGCACCCTCCGACGATTTGAATCAGCCGGTGGATAAGCCTGCCGCGGCGCAGTTCAACCGGATCATCCTGGCCTTGACCGAGCGCGTCGCGAACGCCGATGCGCGTCCGGAATGGAAGCCGGACAGTTTCTTCAAAAGGTTTGCCGGTGAATAAAGCGGCGATTCTCCGCCAACTGCACGCCGGACCGAAGATTTTAGTTCTCCCGAACGCCTGGGATGCCGCGAGCGCGCGCATCTTCGAAGATGCAGGATTTCCCGCGATTGCGACGACTAGCGCGGGCATCGCCAATTCGCTCGGATTTCCCGATGGGCAGCATGTCTCGAGGGAAGAGATGCTGGACGTGATCGACCGGATTGTGCGGGCAGTGTCGGTGCCTGTGACCGCGGACGTCGAGTCGGGTTATGAAGACGCCCTCGGCACGGCGCTTGCTCTCACCGACATCGGCGCGGCGGGAATGAATCTCGAAGACTCGCTCACGACGGACGCAAGGACGCTGATCGATCTCGGCACTCAGGTCAAAACGCTGGAAGCTGTGCGCGCTAAGACCGACCTGGTGATCAACGCGCGCACGGACGTATTTCTGATGTCAATCGGCGATCCACCCACACGTCTGGATCGCGCCATTGAGCGCTTGAAGGCGTACGTCGCGGTGGGAGCCGACTGCGTCTTCGTGCCCGGCGTGCGCGATGCAGAAACCATTCGCCTGCTGGCGGCGGTCGGCAGGGTGAACGTTCTCGCAGTCGCGGGGACGCCGTCAATCGAAGAACTCGAGCGTCTCGGCGTGGCGCGCATTAGCGTCGGATCGGGCGTCATGCGGGCCAGCATGGGATTGACGCAGCGGATCGCCAAAGAGCTGCGCGATTTAGGAACCTATTCGTCGATGACGGATGGCGCAATGCCGTACGCGGAAGCGAATCGCCTGTTCAGGTCAACGCAGTAACAATTCGACCGAGGTTGCTAAGGCATAATAAACCTCATGTCGATCGCCGATCTTCTGTTCGGTAAACCGCTTGCGAACTACGAAGAAGGCGAACAACGCCTGGGCACGGTTACCGGGATCGGTGTCTTCGGACTGGATGCGCTGAGCTCAGCAGCATACGGACCCGAAGCGGCATTGACACTACTGATCCCGCTCGGTCTGACCGCGGTCCAGCACGTTGTTCCGATTACGTTCAGCATCATCGTTCTTTTGATCATCGTCTACATCTCGTACCGGCAGACCATCGCGGCCTATCCGGGAGGCGGGGGATCGTACACGGTGGCGCGCGAAAATCTTGGCCAGGGCGCGGGCTTGTTGGCCGCGGCTGCCTTAATCATCGATTACATCCTCGTGGTCGCGGTGGGGATTTCAGCGGGCGTTGGCGCACTGGTATCGGCCGTGCCCAGCCTGCTTCCACACACACTGGCGCTATGTCTTGGAATTTTGGCAGTGATCACTTTGATCAATCTGCGCGGGCTGCGCGAGACGGGAAGCATTTTCATGGTGCCGACCTATTTGTTCATCGCGTGCCTGGTAAGTGCTATCGTGCTCGGCCTTATCAAGGAGCTATTGAGTGGCGGGCATCCGACGCCCGTGGTTCCGCCGCACCCTCTTGGAAGCGCGACGGCAGCGGCGAGTACGTGGCTGGTTTTGAAATCGTTCGCCAGTGGGTGCACGGCGATGACCGGCGTGGAGGCGGTCTCGAACGGCGTCAAAGCGTTTCGCGATCCGCGCACTGAGACGGCCAGGCGCACGCTCACGGCGATCATCGGGATCCTGATCGCGATGCTGGCCGGGATCGCATGGCTGGCGCGGGCGTATCACGTCGGCGCAACCGATCCCGGGGCACCGGGATATGAAAGCGTGCTGTCGCAATTGATCGCCGCCGTGGCGGGCAAGGGCGTGTTCTATTACGTATCGATCGCGTCGATTCTGGCGGTGTTAGCGTTGTCGGCCAATACCGCATTTGCCGATTTTCCACGCCTTTGCCAGATCGTCGCTGAAGATGGATATCTCCCGCACGCATTTACGGCACGAGGCCGGCGCTTGGTGTTTTCATATGGGATCTACGTTCTGGCTGCGTTTTCCGCGGTGCTGCTGACGATATTTGGCGGCGTGACGGATCGCTTAATTCCGCTGTTCGCGGTGGGCGCATTCATGGCCTTCACGCTCTCACAAGCCGGAATGGTGATGCACTGGAAACGTGCCGGCGGTTCGGGCGCGCTGCGAAGCATGTTTATCAATGGTCTAGGCGCAACGGCGACGGCCATTACCGTGGGCGTCGTGCTCGCGGCGAAGTTCATCGAGGGCGCCTGGATCACCGTGTTGTTGATTCCCAGTCTGCTTGTGGCCATGATTTCCATTCGAAGGCACTACCGCGCAGTGGAGCGCGAAGTAGCTCTGAAGGCACCACTGGATTTGAAGCAGCTCCAACCCCCGCTCGTCGTGGTTCCTCTCGATCGCTGGAGCAAGATCGCCGCTAAAGCGCTGCTCTACGCCGTGAACATGTCGACACAAGTGTACGTCGTTCAGGTCAAGGGCGAAGACAATTTAGCGGACCTGCGCGAGGACTGGCCGCGGCTTGTAGAACGCCCTGCGCTCGAGCTCGGCGTGCCGGTACCGAAGCTCACCGTGATCGAATCGCCTTATCGCATGCTGTTCACTCCGATTCTGGATTTCATCGGAGATCTCGAACGCAAATTCCCCGGGCGCTACATCACCGTGCTAATTCCGGAAATGGTGGAGCATCACTGGTATCACTATTTCATGCACAACCAGCGCGCCGCAGTTCTCAAGACGCTGCTTTTGCTCAAAGGCAACCAGTTCATCACGGTGCTCAACGTGCCCTGGTATCTCAAAGCGTAGCGCCTCGATTCCGGCCGTCGCGCATGTTGTAGGATAAGCGTGAACTATGAACCATCGCCGGACGCGCCCACATGATTGAAGCGCAGCCCGCGCTACGGCGGGAGCTTCGGCTTTGGCATCTGGTTTTTTTCAACTTCTCGGCAATTATCGGCGTGCGGTGGATCGCTCCAGCTGCACACACGGGACCGGGGTCGTTGACGCTTTGGCTGCTGGCATCGCTTGCGTTCCTCCTTCCGTCCGCGCTGGTGGTGTCAACGCTGTCGGCAAGGTTTCCGGACGAAGGCGGGCTCTACGTTTGGACCAAACAAGCGTTCACCGACTGGCACGGGTTTTTGTGTGCCTGGCTGTACTTCGTCAGCAGCGTCCTGTTTCTTCCCACGCTTCTGCTTGCGGGCGTCAGCATGGCGAGCTACATGTTTGGTCCGAGCGCGATCCGGTACGCGGAGAACTCGGCGTTCGCGATTCCCGTTACGCTCGGGGCGATGGCGCTTGCGTTCGTAGCGAACCTGGTTGGGCTGCGAGTGGGGAAATGGCCGTCTGTGCTGGGCGGGGCGGCGACGTATCTGATCGTGCCGCTGCTCGGCTTGTTCGCAGTGCTGGCGGCGTGGCGATTCGGATCGGCGACGCACTTTCAGTTCGTGCCGGAAACGAGCTGGGGCAATTTGAACTTTTGGTCGCAAATCGCTCTGGGAATGACGGGAATGGAGCTGGCTCCGATTCTGGGTGGTGAGATTCACAATCCCAGGCGCAACGTACCACGAGCGGCATGGGTCACTTGCGCAGCCTGCGCGGCCTACTATATGGCTGGTACGGCGGCGCTGTTGATTCTGATGAAACCGGAAGGCATCAGCGCCCTGACAGGCCTGGCACAGGCGGGCGCAATCGCTGGTGATCGTTTCGGCGCGACGTGGCTTCCAGCCTGTTTCGCGGTTTTGATCACGCTGGGAGCGATCGGACAGTTGAGCACTTACATCGCGGCCAGCACGCGTCTGCCGTTCACGCTCGGAATCGATCACTACATGCCGCCGGCGTTCGCGCGATTGCATCCTCGCTGGCGAACACCGCACATTACGATTTTGATTCAGGCGGGGATCGCAACCGCATTGCTGCTGTTGGCGCAACTCGGCGAAAATCTGCGCGCCGGGTATCAGATCATGGTGGACATGGTGGTGATCTCGACGCTGGTTCCGCTGATTTACATCTTCGCCAGCGGAGTGAAATTCGGAAGACCGTGGGCGGGAGCGGCGGGCGGTCTGATTGGCGCGGCCGGCGTGATCCTTTCTGTGGTCCCGCCCGACGACGCGTCGTCGGTGTGGCGATTCGAGCTCAAAGTGGTTGGCGGAACGATTTTGTTGATCGCTTGGGGGCGCATGATCTTCAGCCGGGCTGCGCGCGCATGAACTATAGCGAGGCCGTTCGCTACCTGTACTCGCTGGGCAACGAGGTGCAGACGGCGAAGTTCGACCTGGAACGAATCTCGCGGCTGCTGGATGCGTTGGGCAATCCCGAACGCCGCTGCCGTTGGGTGCACGTTGCCGGAACGAACGGCAAAGGCTCAACGTGCGCGATGATCGAGGCCGGGCTGCGCGCGGCGGGGAATCGCACGGGACTTTATACATCGCCCCACCTGCTGGAACCGACCGAACGGATTCGGATCGCCAGTGAACCGATCAGCCACGGTCAGTTCGCGGAAGTGTTCGATGAGGTGCATGAGACGGCCGAGCGAATGCTCGAAGAAGGCCGCCTGGATTTTCACCCAACCTATTTTGAGACCGTCACTGCGATGGCGTTCCTGGTATTCGCGCGCAGCGACCTGGACATCGCCGTTTTGGAAGTGGGATTGGGGGGGCGGCTGGACGCGACAAACGTGGTCACGCCCGCGCTGTGCGTGATCACGCCCATCGATATCGACCATGCGGAATTTCTTGGCCGGACAATCGAGCAGATTGCGGCCGAGAAGGCCGGAATCCTCAAGCCGGGCGTACCCGCTGTTTTTGCCGGACAACGGCCGGAGGTGGAAGTGATCTTGCGCGCGCGCGCCCTGGGCCCGTATACGTTGTCGCGAGATTGGGACATCACCGATTTATCGCTAGACGAGCGCGGGAGCCGGTTTCGCCTGCGAGATCGCGAGATCGTCTGTCCGCTAGCCGGAGCACACCAGGTGGAGAATGCGCGAACCGCTGGGATTGCGCTGGAGGAGCTCGGTGCATTGCCGGACGGAATCGCGGCGGCGCGGTGGCCGGGAAGATTGGAACGCATATGCGAGCGGCCGGAGATCGTTCTTGACGGGGCGCACAACGTGGCGGGCACGCGTGCGTTGGCCGCTTACATACGTCAATTCTATTCGGGACGCAAAATCTGGATCGTCTATGGGGTGATGCGCGACAAGGATGTAGCCGCGATGACATCGATTCTCTTTCCGCTCGCGAGCCGCGTGATCGTCACCTCGCCGGCGAACTCGCGCGCGATGGCACCGGAGAAGATCCCTGCGCCTTCCAATGCGGTGTTGACGCACAGCGTTCCGGAAGCGATTGAGGTTTTGAAGCAGGCCGATCGCGAGGATGCGGTTTTCATCACGGGATCGCTTTTTGTGGTCGGCGAGGCACGGGCGCAGCTCGCGCCGTAAGCCTGCTCGTACAATAAAGACGAGTGCCGAGACTCCGAGCGCTGCTGATCACGGATCCTCTGATCGTTCTCGCGACCATTTTCTTCGCTTCGGTGAGCCTGGTGTGCTCGATTTACGATCCCGGCAAATGGCGGCAGGCCGTGATCGCGAGAGCCTGGGCGCGCGTGCTGCTGTGGGTAAGCGGCGTGACGGTAAAGGTCGAGGGGCTGGAAAAGATTTCGCCGGACGGAAGCTACGTTTTCGTCTCCAATCACTTGAGTTACATGGACACACCGGTGGTGCTCGCGAACATTCCCGTGCAGTTCCGTTTTTTGGCCAAGCGCGGTCTTTTTCAGATTCCGTTTCTCGGCTGGCACCTGGCGCGCGCTGGTCACATCCGCGTGCCAAGGGAGGACGCTCGCGCGGCGGTTAAGACGATGGGGATCGCGGCGCAACTGATTCGCGAGGCCGGA
>DASQJA010000019.1:0-9249 GCA_035631275.1 Bryobacteraceae bacterium | reverse complement strand
CCGATCACCTTGTCGACGGCGTTGTGACGTCCGATGTCCTCGCGCGAGAGCAGAAGCGCGCCGGAGGCATCGAATAGTGCCGCGGCGTGCAGGCCGCCCGTGCGGTCGAAGACACGCTGGTCTTCGCGAAGGGCTTGCGGCAGCCTGTGAATTACTTCCGATGGGACAGGCAGGGAATCTTTCGGCACTATCGGACAGCCTTGGATGCGAAGCGCCTCGATCGACGCTCTTCCGCAGACGCCGCAACTTGACGTGGTGTAGAAGTGGCGCTCGAGCCGCTCGAAATCAACCTCGACTCCCGCCGCCAGCCGCACCGTGATGGAATTTTTGCGCCAGTCGATGGACCGGATCTGCTCGCACGTCGAAAGAATGCCTTCCGCGAGCAGAAAACCCGCCGCAAGCTCCGCGTCTTGTCCCGGCGTCCGCATGGTGATGGAAACGGTCTTGTCGCAGAGCCGGATTTCGAGCGGCTCTTCAACGGCCAGGAGATCCTCAACGGGAGCTGAGGAGTGGTCCTCGACTTTGAGGATCGGAACAGTGAGGATGTTACGGCTCACACCGCAAGGATAGCGAGTTTTGTGGGCCGACTGGCGGCCCGAGTTACGCCAAATTCGGAATCTTGATGATCTTCTTTTGGATGGCGTATTGGACCAGCTGCGCCTTGTTGTGAATGTCGAGCTTGCGCATCAGATTGAACTTGTGCGCTTCGACGGTTTTCACACTCAGGTTCAGGTCGCAGGCGATTTCCTTGACGGAATTGCCTTCGGCGAGCATCTTGAGAACTTCGCGCTCGCGTGTGGTGAGCGTGGCGAAGCGAGGCAGGCGGTTGGCGGACTTGATTCGCGAACGGAAATCGTCCACTAACTGCGACAGCATGCGGGGGCTCAGATAGCTTCCACCACGGCAGATGTCGCGAACCGCGGCAACCAACTGGGCCGAGGGACTGTCTTTCAGGACGTAGCCGCTCGCGCCGACTTCCATGCCTTCGACGAGGTAATCTTCGTCGTCGTACATCGTAAGGAACAGGACTTTAGTTTCCGGGCGGTTTTTCTTGATCTGACGCGTTGCTTCAAAGCTGCTCAAACCGGGCATGCCGATATCCATCAGCACCACATCGGGCCGGACCTCGCCGGCTTTTTCCACCGCATCGCCGCCGTTGGAGGCTTCAGCGACCACTTCCATGTCGGCTTCGGCAGAAATCAGCGTTCTGATGCCTTGGCGAAAGAGCGTGTGGTCATCCGCTAACATGATTCGAATCTTTGCCATAACGTTTGCCCGTTACTTCCAATCCTTTAAAGAGTTTTCGCTTCTCCGCCCACCCTCAGCACGTGCGACGCTATGCCGGAACCGCTTTCATTCGCCGCGCCCTCCCATTAATCGGCTTATCGGCGATCGGTTCGATTAAATCTAGTCCCGGTGGCTCCTTCGCAACGGGAAGACTGACCATGATCTTGGTACCGCGGCCCTTGTTTCTTCGATCCAGCGATACATTCCCGTTCTGTGGATAGCTTTTTATTTCGAACCTGCCACCGAGCAGGGCAACGCGCTCCCTCATGCCGGAGAGCCCAAACGAGTCCTTCCGGGCCAGCGCTTCATCCACCTTAAATCCGACTCCGTTGTCCTCAACGGCCAGTCTCACCCATCCATCGGCGGAGCCGACGGAAATGTTTACGCTAGAAGCCGCAGCGTGCTTGGCGATATTGTTGCAGCACTCCTGGACCAGCCGATACACAATGATTTCAGTGTGTTGTGGCAGCCTCCCCAATCTGCTCAACAGAAGCCGCACGCGGATCGGCTGCAGCCTTCGGAACCGATTCACCAGTTGGCGCAAGGCAGCGCCCAGGCCGAGTTGTTCCAGGACCGCAGGACTTAACGCGGCGATTAGGCGGCGCATCTCGAGGATGGTGCGTTCGGTGAGGTCACGAGCCTCGCGAAGTTTTCCGATCCACTCAGTGTGTTCGGCCGGGAGGGCCTGCTCGAGCAGCTCCATCTGCAGTCGGATGCACAACAGAGATTGGCCGGCTTCATCGTGCAACTCGCGGCTGATGCGCCGCCGTTCCACTTCCTCGACATGCAGCATGTGCTCGGCCAGCTGACGGATCTGCTCCTCGCTGGCCGCGAGGTTTTCCATGAGGCGCGCCTTTTCCGCCGCCATCAAGCAGCGCTCGGCGGCCGCCGCCAGAAGCTCCTGCTCGCGCGGCAGCCATTCGTAAGGTTTCGAAAAGCCGAATTGCATGACGCCCGCCGTGCGGCCATCCGTGGTCAAAGGAATCGACCAGCAAACCTTGCGCTTGTGTTTCCAACTCGGTTCCAGGAGGAGATTGGCGGAACCATCGGCCAGATCGAACTGGCGGGATTGCGAGAGCGCTTTCAGTTTCGCCGGACTGCTAGGGACTTCTTCGAGCGTCGGACGAAACTCGTCCTCCGGCCCTGCCTTGGCGCGCAAATCCCAGGCGCTGCGCCGGTCATTCAACAGGTAGAGATGCCCGACGTCGGCATGGCAGACCTGCACCAGCGCATCGAGGAAGCGGCGGAGCAGCTCGTCGAGATTCCGGGATTCCAGCTCAATCCGGAACAGTTCATAGAAAGCCTGCGTCTCGGCCTCACGGACCTGGTAATACGCATTATTGAGCGTGAGCGTGATACAGAAATGCAACTGTTCCCGCACCCACTGCAGATTGGCGTATTCGTTCGGGCGCAGCTTACGCAGCAGAGGTGTGAGTAACGAGTCGTATTCCTGCAAAGCTTCGACCACCAGGCTAGGCGGCAGGTTCAGCTTGGCAAGGCGGCGCCCGTTGTACTCCACCTGTTCGATGAACTTCAACGGCGGTTCCCCGCGAGCCAGAATACGCGCAGCGGCTACAGGCGTCAGCGAGGCTAGAGCCGACAGCATCTTGGGCTCATATTCGCGCGGCTCAAAGCGGCGTTCTTTCAGCTTGGCGAGGAACCGGCGATCGAGGGACTCGGCGTGCGGGAGCAGGAACACGGCGAGGCGCTGGAGATGAACCCTAAGCTGGTCGCTGAGAACATCGGCGGCGTCCGCCAGTTCCGGCGCTATTTCGCTGAGCTGCACCCTAGGTGTTCTATCGGCATCTAGGGCGAAGGCTTTAGGTTCCGGCGGTCCGTCCCGCCCTGTCGCCAAACGGCGAAGGGCCATGAGCCAGCGGACAGGCAGCGCTGACAGGACCGCGGCTCGGTGAATTCTGCTGTTTTCGATGGGGGATTGGATTGGCTCGCTTGGTGTTTTGAGTTGAACAATTTCTAAGTTCACTGCTTGATTTCCCAATTCATGACATACCTAGTCGGCACGAACCCGAGAACGGCAGCACGCACCCAGCGGGCTCGGATGTTGCCACCGCAAACATAGACCCCTCTTTGCCGGCCGAATCGGTCACCCATCGATTCCTGCCGAGAGGGCCAGCGAGGCTAGCGAAGCACAGCCCCGCGCAAACACACAAACTCACATCCCTGACCCGGTGTCCACGCGGGCTTACTCCCTTTGTTGTTTTTACGATGACGCCATCAGCGAGACAACCGTTTCGCGCGAATTAAAAAATATTTTCTTTGTGCTCAGTACCTTTGGTACTCTGTGAAAATCGTAGGGAGCCGCGCCGCCAGGGAGGACGAACTTGTATTTTCGCGCGCGGTGAGCCGCCGCATATCTGCTAAAATAAGTTTTCAACCGATGAAGTTCGGCGTCGTCGTCTTCCCCGGCAGCAATTGCGATCACGACGCGTGGTACGCCGTATCCCACAATCTCGGTCAACCAGCGGAATTCATCTGGCACGACGCGAATAGCCTTGGCGATGTCGATGCGGTGATACTTCCCGGCGGCTTCTCATACGGTGACTATCTGCGCTGCGGAGCGATCGCGAAGTTTTCTCCGGTGATGCAGAGCGTGCGCAAATTTGCCGCTGAGGGCGGGCTTGTTCTCGGCATCTGTAATGGGTTTCAGATTCTGGTGGAGAGCGGACTGCTCCCCGGCGCGCTGGTACGCAATCGCGGGCTGAAATTTGTCTGCAAGCCGACGCCTCTACATGTCGAGACCGTGAATTCGCCGTTTACTTCGGAAGCCACAAAAGGCCAGCGGCTGATCATGCCCGTAGCGCACGGCGAAGGCTGCTACATTGCCGACGAACGCACGCTGGACCAGCTCGAAGCCGAAGACCGCGTGGTGGTACGCTATCTCGACAATCCCAATGGCTCGCTGCGCGACATCGCCGGAATCCTCAATGAAGGCCGCAATGTTATGGGACTGATGCCGCACCCCGACCGGTCGTCCGATACTCTGATGGGCTCGACCGACGGATTGGTACTCTTTCGATCCATGGCCGCAGCGCTGGTGGCGGCACATTAGAGAATGACACCCGAGGTCATCGAGACCCACGGACTGAAGCCGGCCGAGTACGAAAAGATCGTCACTCTGCTCGGCCGCGAGCCCTCGTACACCGAGCTAGGAATCTTCAGCGTGATGTGGAGCGAGCACTGCTCCTACAAAAGCTCGCGCATTCACCTGAAGAAGCTGCCGACGCGCAGCAACCTGGTGCTCCAAGGGCCGGGCGAGAACGCCGGCATCATCGACATCGGTTCTGGATATGCGATCGCGTTCAAAATCGAATCACACAACCACCCCAGCTTCATCGAGCCGTTTCAGGGCGCGGCCACGGGCGTCGGCGGCATCTTGCGCGATATTTTCACCATGGGCGCGCGGCCCATCGCGGTTTTGGACGCGCTGCGCTTCGGCCCGCTCGATCACCCGCGGAATCGGCGAATCTTAGAGGGCGTGGTTTCGGGGATCGCGCATTACGGGAATTGCTTCGGCGTCCCGACCGTCGGTGGCGAATGCGTCTTTGAAGAGTGTTACAACGGCAACCCGCTGGTGAACGCGTTCGCGCTGGGCGTCTTCCGCCACAATCAGATTTTCTACGGCAAAGCGAAGGGTGTCGGCAATCCGGTGATCTATGTCGGCGCGAAGACCGGCCGCGACGGGATTCACGGAGCGTCGATGGCATCGGCCGAGTTCACCGAGGAAGCCAAGCAGAAACGGCCGAATGTTCAGGTTGGCGACCCGTTCCTCGAAAAGCTGCTGCTCGAAGCCTGTCTCGAAGCGATGCAGACCGGAGCAATTGTCGGCATTCAGGACATGGGTGCGGCCGGCCTAACATGTTCCACCTGCGAGATGGGCAGCCGCGCTGGCACCGGCGTCGAGATTGATCTGAAGTACGTCCCGCAGCGGGAAACCGGGATGACACCGTACGAGATCATGCTTTCGGAATCGCAAGAGCGCATGCTCCTCGTGGCCGAAGCAGGACGCGAGGAGGAAGTGTTCCGCGTGTTTCGAAAGTGGGGATTGGATGCGGTCACTATAGGACGCGTCACCTCCGATGGCGTCCTCTGCGTGAAGGATCACGGCGAGGTGGTCGCGGAAATTCCCAACCGCGATTTAGCCGATGAAGCGCCAGTCTATGATCGCCTGCACACAAAACCGTATAGGCCCGCGCCGCTCGATCCGCCTGAGGGGATTCTCAACCGCAAGCCGGCGATCCAATCGGACCTGATCGCGCTGCTCTCCTCGGGTGACATCTGCTCAAAGCGCTGGATCTGGGAGCAATACGACTACTCGGTGCGGACCAACACGCTCGCCGGTCCCGGCTCGGACGCGGCCATCGTCCGCGTCAAGGAAACCGGGACGTCGCTTGCAATGGCGCTCGACGGAAACGGCCGCTACTGCGCGCTCGATCCGCGTGAGGGGGCGAAGCTCATCGTGGCCGAATGTTGCCGCAATCTTTCCTGCGCGGGAGCGTTGCCGGTGGCGGCGACGAACAACCTGAACTTCGGGAATCCCGAGCGGCCCGAGATCATGGCGCAGTTGGTGGAATCGATCGAAGGCTTGGCGGAGGCTTGCCGATTCTTCGAGACGCCTATCACAGGCGGCAACGTCAGCTTGTACAACGAGACGCTCGGGGAAGCGATCTGGCCGACCCCGGTGATCGGGATCGTCGGGCTGATGAAAACTGCGCGGCCGACGCCGATGCATTTCTCCCGTCCCGATCGTGCGGTGATTCTCCTTGGCGGCTTCGGTGCGACCAACGCGCAACATTTCGGCGGAACGCAGTACGTCAAGGTGATTCTGAAATCGATGTGGGGCCTGCCGCCTGCTCTGGATATGGATTACGAGAAGCGCGTGCAGCAGACCGTTCGCGACGCGATCGCCTCCGGACTCGCGGAATCGGCGCACGATTTGAGCGACGGAGGGCTGGCGGTCGCGCTCGTCGAGTCGAGCTTCGGTCTCGCCGGCGTCGGCGCGGACATCCACATGCCGGCGGACGATCGCCCGGAGTTTCTCCTGTTTCATGAAGCCCCATCACGCATCCTGGTTTCCACGTCGCGCCCCGACGAAGTTTTGAAAATCGCCGCGCAAAACGGTATTGAAGCCGCGCGCATCGGCGCTACAATGAAAGAGTGGTTCCGGATTCGATGCGGTTCGGACACGCTGGTGGATTGCGATCTCGCTGAGTTGAAAAACCGTTGGGCAACAGCACTCGAACGCATGATGCACCAGTCATGAGCAAGGACTTCCTCCCCCTCGACAAACTTCATGAGGAGTGTGGTGTGTTCGCAATCTACGGCCACCCCGAAGCGGCCAATCTGACCTACTTGGGTCTGTACGCATTGCAGCATCGTGGGCAGGAGAGCGCCGGTATTGCGACCAGCGACGGGCGCGAGGTCCGCTGCCACAAGGATATGGGCCACGTAGCGGACATCTTCACCCCGGAGCAAATTGCGTCCCTTCCGGGCGAGCTTGCCATCGGCCACACGCGCTACTCCACGGCCGGCGATACGGTCCTGATGAACGCGCAGCCGTTCTCAGTGGACTGCAACAAGGGGCAGATTGCCATCGCGCACAACGGCAACATCACCAACGCCGGAGAACTGAGGCGTGAACTCGAACGGCAAGGATCGATCTTTCAGGCATCGAGCGACACCGAAGTTGTTCTGCATTTGGTGGCGCGGTCGCGCGAGCGGTCGCTCGCGGGCGCGCTGCGCGAGGCCATGCTGCAATTGGAAGGCGCATTCTCGCTGGTTTTTCTGGCGCGTGACCGCGTGATCGTGGCACGCGATCCGCGCGGATTCCGGCCGCTGGCGTTCGGTCGTTTGGAATCAGCTTATGGGCGGTCGGCGTACGTCTTTGCGTCAGAGACTTGCGCATTCGACCTGATCAACGCACAGTACATGAACGATGTAGAGCCGGGTGAGATGGTCTGCATCGGACCCGAAGGAGTCACACGCGAGCGCTGGGCGCCGGAAATGCCGCGCGCCCAGTGCGTGTTTGAGCACGTTTACTTTTCGCGTCCCGATTCGGTGGTGTTCGGACGCCCGGTGCAGGAATCGCGCGAGAACCTTGGCCGGTTGCTCGCGCAGGAGTCAGGGGTCGACGCCGACGTCGTGGTGCCGGTTCCCGATTCGGGCACGGCGGCTGCTATCGGATATGCTGCAGAGTCCAGGATCCCGTTCCGGCAGGCGCTCATTAGGAATCACTACGTGGGACGCACGTTCATTGAGCCGTCGCAGGCGATCCGTGATTTCGGCGTCAAGCTGAAGCTCAACCCCGTGCGCAGTCTGCTGGAAGGCAAACGGGTCATCTTGGTGGATGACTCCATCGTTCGAGGAACCACCAGCCGCAAGATTGTTCGAATGGTCCGAAACGCCGGCGCACGAGAGGTACATCTGCGCATTTCTTGCCCGCCGACGATTTCGCCATGCTTTTATGGCGTGGATACGCCTCGCGAGAGCGAGCTGATCGCGGCGAATCACTCGCTCGAAGAGATCCGCCAATTCGTCGAGGCCGATTCGCTGGCCTACCTGTCGCTCGACGCATTACGCCGCGCCGTCGCCGACGAGCGCGGGCAATATTGCTACGCCTGCTACACCGGCAAATATCCAACCGATCTGGTTCACATCGAAGAGCTGGTCGCCGCGAAAAGCCGGCAGCGATAGCATCGAGCGTACAATTAGTTCATGGGCACGTCCACGACGCTGATGACCGTCCAGGAGTTCCTTGCGCTACCCCAGGTCGAGGGGGAACGCCGTGAACTGATTGGCGGTGAAGTCGTCAGCATGCCGCTCACCCGGTATCCGCACGAGGTCACGAAAGCGAATTTCATGCCGTTTGGCTGGCTCAGAACCCATTCGGCAAGGTGTTCAGCGAGACGGGCTTTCAAGTCGACCAGGAGAATAGTCTGATTCCAGATTTGAGCGTCGTTTCGCCGAGCCGCATCGTCCCGGGAACGCGTGGCATCTGCCAAGGCGCACCGGAGTTAGCCATCGAAGTGATTTTTTCGGAAGAGGCTGAACGGCTCGAAGAAAAAATCGAGCTGTATCTCGCCAACGGAAGCAAGTCCGTCTGGGCCGTGTTTCCCAAAACACGAGTGGTACGCATATTCGACGCAGCAGGCGGATCGAGGAAGTTCGAGAAGAACGAGACACTGGAAGATCCGGCTTTGACCGGATTCCGCGTTCAGGTTTCGGCCATTTTCGAAGACGTCTGAAAAGCCACAATACGATTTTTCTGCCTTTTGAACATCGGCTGAATTAGTAGAATCAAACCATGAGCACGACTACGGCGCCGCTCACTGTCGAGGAGTGCCTCGCGCTGCCCGAGTCTTCCGATCAACGCCGGGAATTGATCGGAGGTGAAGTCTTCAACATGAGCTGCGGCAAGCGGGGCACGAATTGGTTAAATCGAACATCAACAGGCTCCTGCTGACGTGGCTCCTAGAGAATCGGACCGGCCTAGTGTTAGTGGAAACCGGCTTTCGCTTCGATGAGCGAACCTTCGCCAACCCGGCCTGAGCTTCTCCAAGAACGCCGGTCAGGCTGGCGATCAGGGACATTTCCGGAGAGGCTCCGGATCTGGTCATCGAAGTTGTTTCGTCGGAATCCACGTCGGAGCTCTCGAGAAAGGTCAGCCTCTACCTCGCCAAGGGGAGCAAATCGGTCTGGGCGGCTTATCCCGAAGAACAGAAAGTCTGGATCTACACCGCGGGACATGCCACGGAATTTCAGCGAGATCAACTGTTGGAGGATCCTGTATTGCAGGGCTTCCCCGCCTCGCTATCGACGCCTTTCGAAGGCATCTAGGACGGGCCCACCTCAAATGCGTGCGCTACGCTGTAGTTAATGTTGTTGCGGTTTAGCCTCATCCTGATCGCTTGTCTTCCCGTGCTTGCGCAAACGCCTTGCGAGGGA
>DASQJA010000018.1:0-19579 GCA_035631275.1 Bryobacteraceae bacterium | reverse complement strand
CGCGAGACCACCAAGAAATGCAGAACAATCAGAGTGCTTGCTGCCACCAGCAGCGGCCGATACTTGCGCCGTGCGTCGGCTGCTGTTGGAAAAAACGCGCAGAGCCCAAACAGCGTCACGGGCATGTAGATAAGCAGCCCTCGCCCCGGACTCACTAACAATCCGGCGATTCCGTTCCACGCCGATCCTGCCCACATTGCGAATGTGTAGGTCCCGGTGGCGTTGCGGAAGAAGTGAAAATTGTAGGCGAACGCAATCGCTCCGCCGATCACCGGCGCCATCAAGAACCGAGCGTAATCGATCAGCCCGGCCCGAGCGGAAAATAGCCCGGCCCCGAGCGCAGCCAACATCGCGACTTCTCCCGGCCGGATCATCGCAGCGCAAGCTGCGCACGCACCGCAGCACGCCATCCAACGCCGCGCTCCGCGATCCTCCCACCAGCGCTCCAGGAAGTACATCGCCGCCACCGTCGCCAACTCCACCGTGGTGTGTTGCCACAACGCCTGGCTTGCTATGGACCACGTTGCTGTCGCGATGGCATAAACGAAAGTCAGCCGCCAGGCCCACCGCTCGCTAGTCAACCGTCTGAGCAGCGTCAGCATCAGCACCGCGGAACTCGCGGCGATCGCTGTGGCCGCAAACTTCTCCGCAATCCGCGCCAGCGCGAGCAGCGCACCGGGATCCCAGTTTCGCAGCCCGGGCACTAAAAACAGCGGTATGTACAGCGGCGTCACGAAAACGCCGTTCCAGATCGGATAGCCGCTGTAGTAATGCCCCCCTATCGTCCGGATCACCTCGCGCGTATACGGGACGTTTGCAAAAAGCCATGGAGCAAAACGATCTAGCAACACGCTGTGGTCGAGCAGAATCGAAAGCGGCAGCAGCGAAGTACACAACGAGTCGCCCGATGGAATCGGCCGCAGATTCGAATGATAGAGAACCGTCAGACCAAGAAACAAGAAAAAGTACGGACGCGCCGCGCGCCACGCTCCAGGAAACACATTCTGAGTATAAGAGGCGCGGACGACGCGACCGACGGATCAACCTGCGGCGGCGTGCTTGAGCGCGGCGATATCGAACTTCTTCATCTTGAGGAACGCCTGCGTCACCCGCTCAGTGCGCGCGCGGTCGCTGCCACCCAACAGTTCCTGCATAGCAGCGGGACAAACCTGCCATGACACGCCATACTTGTCCTTGAGCCAGCCGCACTGTTCGGCTTTCGCGTCCGCCGAGAGCTTCTCCCAGAAGTAGTCGATCTCCTCCTGCGTGTCGCAGGGCACCATGAAGGATATGGCTTCGTTGAAAGCGAATTTGTGCGCGTGCGCGGAATCCATCGCGGCGAACTCCTGACCGAGAAGTGAGAATTGCGCAAACCGCACTGTTCCTTCCTTGTCGGGTTCCTCATCTTTCCCGTATCGAGCAATAACGTCCGCCTTTGTGCCTCCGGCCCTTCCGCTGCTGGGCGCGTTCTTGAACACTGAAGTGTAGAAGTTGATGGCTTCTTCGGCTTTGCCACATACATGTCCCACAAACAGGAGCGCGGGAGTGAACTTGTGAAGGACGGGCACGCTACCAACATGAATCACCTGCCAGGACAAGCCGTACCTGTCTTCGAGCCATCCGAATCGCTCGCTGAACGGATAGGTATCCAGAGGCATCAGGACCTTCCCTCCAGGCGACAGACGTTCCCATGTCGCATCGACTTCCTGCCGGGTGCTGCACCTGATGTGGAAGGATACGGACGGATTGAATTTGAACAAAGGCCCCGCGCTGATCGCCATGAACGGTTGTCCCGCAAGTTCGAAGGACACGATATCGCAGTCGCCCGAAGGCGTATTGGTGAGCGTCGTCAGGCTGGTAATTTTAGAGCCGGAAGATAACGAAACGTAGAATTCGGCGGCTTCGCGAGCCTCCTTATCAAACCAGAGATGCGCCGTGATCTTTTGCATAACGTTATGGTCGTGCTCATTATACGTTGGTCCCAATTTCGATGCAGGCTCATACTCGTAATACGGCATCTCGCGTGAGCTATCATTCACGAGAGCCCCGCTGATCCATCATGACCATATTCGCCCGGCTGGACCAATGGAAGGAGAGCGGCGCGATCTCATCGGAGCAGCATGCATACTTGGCCGGACTCTCGCGCCACGAACCGTTCTCGATTTTTTTCGAGCTGAATGTGCTCCTCTATGCCGGCGTTCTGGCGTTCATCGCTGGGCTCGGCTGGACCGTCACCACCTGGTCGCGGCAACTGGGCGACGTTCTCGTATTGGCTATGCTCTCCCTGCTGCTCGCCGCTTCCTTCTGGTATTGCCTCTCCCGCGCGGCGGCTTGGTCCCGCGCCGAGACTCCTTCACCGAACCTGATTTTCGATTACGTACTTTATTTCGGCAGCCTGGTCTGGTCAGTGGAACTCGCCTACCTGGAGAACCGGTTTCATATTCTCTCCGGACAATGGGATGACTATCTGCTCGTGACGGCCGTCCTCTACTTGTTGCTGGCTTATCGCTTCGACAACCGATTCGTGCTGTCGCTCGGGTTGTCCTCGCTCGCCGGATGGTTCGGCCTCACGATCTCGCAATGGCCGTCGCGTCAGGACGCGGACTACAGGCCATACGCGATTCTCTACAGCCTGACCGCCGGCGCGGCCGGAGCAATCCTCCACCGTTTCGGCTTGAAACCGCATTTTCTCAGCACCTATCTGAACATCGCGGCCAACCTTCTCTTTTGGGCGCTACTCTCGGGGGTTTTTCAGTCGCACGGCTACGGCGTCTGGTTGCTCGCTCTCCTGGTCGCTTGCGGCGCGTCTCTCGCCTGGGGTCTCGCGCGACGGCAGTTTTCCTTCGTCGCTTACGCGGCCGTCTACCCATACATCGGCGTCAGTTCGATCCTGGTGCGCGACATCCACGGCGACAGCGCTGTCTTCAGTTATTTCGTCGTGAGCGGCATCGCCATGCTCGTCATGCTGATCCTGCTCGCGCGCCGTTTTGGACGGGAAGCATGAGAGCCTATCGCGCGGCCGACGAAGAAGCTTTGCGCGCCCGTAGTCTTCTCAAAGACTGGGCGGGCCAAGGATTCCTCACCGAAGCGCAGTATCGGCACATGGAACAGGAAACGGCCTGCGATCTCCGGCGCACCAACATTTTCCTGCGCATCGTCCTGTTCTTCTTCACACTGGTCATCGTCGCCGCCGTCGTCGCGCTGTTCTTTACAACTTTTCTCTCGCGAACGTCCTGGCAAAACCAGGGACCCTTCTTCCTTATCTTCGCCGCCCTCTCCTATGCTGGCGCCGAATTTTTCGTCTCCGGCGCCCGGTTCTATCGCCATGGAGTCGAAGAAGCCCTCACCGCCTGCTCGGTCGGCTTTCTCTGCATGGGTTTCGAAGCCTTGCTGTACAGCGGCCGCGCGCAGACGCAGCCCTATAGACTGGAAACGCTGGTCCCCACCGCTGGCGCCATTCTTTCGCTCTGGATCTGGCATCGCTTCGGACTGCCTTATGCATTTCTCGCCGCGATGCTCTTCGTCCCTTGGATCCCGAGCTACTGGACGTCGTCCCAGCCGGCGCAGCATCTGATCGTCGCGGCCATTTACTCCGCCGGCCTGATCGCTATGTTTGCGATACGCGCCCCACAACGCTTCACGTATCTCGACGATGGCTTCTCGATCGCCGAAGCGCTGCTTTGGCTTGGGATCTATCTCGCGATCAACCTCCAGGTCTCTTTGCTAGACCCGCGTGGGCTGTGGTTGGGCATCGCTCGATCCCCCGCGGAGTTTCCAAAGCCGTTCTACTGGACCACCTGGGTGCTCATCTGGTTTCTGCCTCCCGCCGTGCTCACACGCGGCCTGCGCGGAAAAGACCGCTGGGTCATCGCCGCAGGCCTAGTCGCGGCGATTCTCACGCTCGTGACCAACAAGCCGTATCTCGGATGGCCGCGCCACACCTGGGATCCGATGCTGCTCGGCTCGGTGCTAATCGCTGCCGTGCTCTATATTCGACGCTGGCTGGCAGGCGGTGAAGGCGGAATTCGCCGTGGCTTTACTGCCCAGCGCTTATCCGGGAAGGACAGAGTGTGGATGAGCGTCGGCACCACAGCCCTCGGATTCGTGTCGCCGGAGCAAATCACTCAAACGTCACAACCCGCCAATCCCGAATTCCGCTTCGGCCGTGGAGATTCCGGAGGCGGGGGCGCTTCCTCCGACTTCTGAACCGCAAAGGACGAGGCGCCTTCCCGGTGCGTCAGTGACCCATCCGCGCCTGTCCCGGCTTGCTTTTCTTGGCGAAAAACACAAACACAATCTCGCCAAGGCAAGCCGCGCCCATGATCCAGATCACTTCCACGTATGCCAGCACGGCGGCCTGTTGTTGCACGCTCGCGTAAATCCGCGCATAGGCTTGCTGCATTGCTTGCGCGGGTCCGGTGCGGGCTTGGGCGGCGCTTGTGAGCGAGTTCAGCGGCTCGCGCGGCACTTCGTCTTTTTCCGTCAGCGGGCGATAACGCTCTACGTCTGTTTGCGCTTTGATGTTGGTCGCTTCTGCTTCGCACACCTTTGCGACCGCTGCGTCATAGTTGCGTTCCGCGGCCGCCAAGGACGCTTCCGCACCGGCCACCGCTGCGTTCGATGTTGCTATGTTAGTCTCCTGCATGACTTCCGTCTCCAGAACATTCGGCTGCTGCGCCGTGGTCTCGTGTTGCGCCTGGAGAAGCTGCACTTGCGCCTGATTCAGGGCGGCTTGATAGTCGCGCGGATCGAGATCCACCGTCAGGTCGCCCGCCGTTACGAACTGATTCTCTTCCGCGTAGACGCCAGTCAGCCGTTGATGCGCGCCGCCAAACCACTGATGTGCGCGTCCACAGTAGCGTCGTCGGTGGATTCGTAGTTGCGCGAGTTCAGCCACCAGATCACGCCCGAGGCCGCAAGCAGCAGAATCCCGCCGAAGATCAGGAGTCTCTTTAATAACGCCGTTTCCTACTGACAGGTTTTCTTGTTTCCAGCCGGGTTGTTTGCTGCCGTTCGTCTTGCTGGCCATCGGCTTGGCGATACGTGTGGCCGTTCTCTTTTGCGGGTGTCTCCTCGTCTTCGCGCAGGCCTCAAACCTCTTCCCGCTGTTCCTCGGTATCTTGGTGCGGGGGAAAAGTGTTGCGCTCGTCGGCCATGCTATCTCCCTTGGACCAGCGCCGTGATGCTCGCCTCAGTCTGTGCCACGGCTCGCCCCACGCTGACGCGTGCAAGATTGTAGGCATACAGCGCGCTGATGTAATCCTGCTCAGCGGTCGCAACTGATTCCTGCGCCTGCACCAGTTCCACGGTGTCCGTCACGCCCGCCCGGAAGCGGTCCCGCGCTTGAGTAAGCGTTTCCGCCGCGAGCAAACGATTCGATTGCGCCACTCGCACCTGCTGCGAGGCGGCCGCCAGATCGAGCGCCGCGTTGCGCACATCCTGCTCAGCGCGACCCTTGGTATCCTCGAACTCCGCCTGGCGCTGCGCCAGCACCGCGTTGGCCTGCGCGATGTCCGCCTCGATCCGGCCCGAGCGATAAATCGGGAAATTCACCCCGCCGCTCACGAGAAACACGCCATGCGCTTCGAGCGAGGGATTCACACCCGCCGCGCCATAGTTTGCCGTCACTTCGAGCCATGGGTACCGTTCCGCCCGCGCCGCGCCGCGCGCTAGCTCTGCCGACTTCACCTGCGCCGCCGCGGCCTGCACATCCTGTCGGCCGGCGAACGCCTGCCGGATCAGCGCGTCCACATCCGGGGCAGGTACTTCGTGATACGGCGCCGCGTCCGGCAGCGTGAATCCCTGCGCCATCGGCAGACCGATGAGCCGCGCAAGCGTAATCTTCTCTTTCTCAAATTCGTTCAGCACCGATGTGAGCCGCTGCTGCTGCGTCTGCAGTTCCACCTGGCTGCGACTCACGTCGATGCGCGCGTTCAGCCCGTTTAGGTTACGATCGACGGCTTGCTGATACACGGTTTGCGCGGTCTCGATCTGCGCTCGCACCGTTTGGATGCGGGCCGTGGACGCGAGGATCTGGAGGTACGATCCCGCCACTGCCAGCGACACCAGTTCGCGCGCGTCCAGGGCCGACAATTCCGCAGACCGCACAGTCTGCTTCGCCGACCGCCAATTCCTCAAACCAGTCACGCTCAGGGACTCTTCAAGATTGGCCTGCGCGTTGAAGTAGTTGAACGGACCCACGACTGTTGGGAATTGGACTCCGGGGATCGGAATGGTGAACAGCAGTCCGAAGGTCGCAAGGTTGATCTGCTGCACATTCTCGGATACGCCACCGGTGATGTCCGGAAGCAGTTGCGCTACTGCGGCCAGACGCAGGGCGCGCGCTTGCCTGCTGGTTTCACCCGACGTGGTTACACCGAGGTTGTACTGTATGCCGCGCCGGACGGCATCCTGCAAGGTGAGCGCGATTGGCTGAGCGCTCGCGATTCCTCTGGGCACGCTGCCCTGGAACATTCCCTGGACCTGTATAGACGTACTGATGGTATTGACTGAACTGCTCGCTCCGCCGCCCGCCACAGGCGTCTGCGCGGGCACGACCGTGCCAGTTTCCGGCCGCCCCGACAGCGGAAGCTGTTCAGCTCGCGGCGGTTGTATTTCGGCCGGCCCGCCGACCTGTCCTTCCAATACGGCGCAAATCAACAGAATACAGGCGATGTAGCGAAGAATTCCCTTCATCTTGAAAGTTAGATGCAAACTGGACTGCATAACGCGGTTAGCTTTGGTTAGACTTGTTTTCAACCGACCGCCCGCATCGGAGAAATACCGCGATTCCATCCCGGCTATGCTTGAATCATGCCCATCTCCGCAAGAAACCAACTCCCAGGCCGGGTCAGAGAAGTCGAACTCGGCGAGGTTATGGCTCACGTCACGATCAAAGTCGGTAAGAACGTCGTTGAAAGCGTGATCACACGCCGCAGTGCCGAAGAGATGAAATTGAAGAAGGGCGACAACGTCACGGTCGTCATTAAGTCGACCGAGGTGATGCTTCAGAAGGATTGATGTGTCGGTGGTCGAGCGAGTCGCGGCATTCGCAGCGCGGCACCAGATGTTCGCGCGCAGCGATCGCGTGGGCGTGGCTGTGTCGGGAGGCGCGGACTCCATCTTTCTTCTGCACGTGCTGCGAGAACTCGCGCCGCGCTTGGACCTGCGCCCGAGCGTCGTCCACATCGAACACGGCATCCGCGGCGATGCCTCACTCGCTGACGCCGAATTCGTTGAGAGTCTTGCAGCCAGATTCGAACTGCCGATCCATCTGCACCGCGCCAACGTCCCGGCGCTGGGCGACAACCTCGAACAGGCGGCCCGACGCGTTCGAACTGCCTTCTATCAGCACCTAGTCGAATCCGGCTGCGTGGATCGCATCGCCACCGGCCACACCCGCTCCGATCAAGCCGAAACTGTCCTCTATCGCCTCTTCCGTGGCGCCGGCCTCGCTGGACTCTCGGGAATCCTCCCAGTCGCCTCGCCCGGCATCGTGCGTCCGCTTCTGGACGTCACGCGCGCGGAAATCGAAACCTGGCTGCGCGCGCGCTCCATCACCTGGCGCGAAGACGAAACCAACCGGGACTGCTCCTACGCCCGGAATCGTCTTCGTCACGAGGTTCTGCCGCTGCTTGCTGAGTCCTTCAATCCGCGCATCGAAGAAGCTCTGGTCAATCTCGCCACCCTCGCCCGTGACGAAGAGGCTTTCTGGGCCTCCGAGCTAGAGGCCCAACTCCCCCCTCTCGACGAACCCATTGTCGTCCCGGTAACCCTTCTGACCGGCCAGCCTGCCGTCGCTCGCCGGCTCGCCCGCCGCCTGGTCCAAATGACCAAAGGTGACCTCCGGCAGATCGAGTTCGCCCACATCGAGCGGATCCTCAAAATGGCCAATTCCTCGAATGGCCATGAACGGGTGCTGGTCCCAGGCGTCGACGTCTTCCGTTCCTTCCAGTGGGTTCGTTTTTCCAAAATCGTAGATCGCATCGCCACCCCGCGCGACTATGCGTTCCCGTTTCAGGTTCCCGGAGCCGTGGAACTACCCGGCGGCTTTTCTCGTATCACATTGCAGATGTTGGAGAAAACAAGAGAGGACAGTCGTGTTATGGCAGGCAACGAACTGGATTTTGGGCGCTTGCCCGCCGCTTCTGGCACCGTGGCGACTTTCGAGCTCCGCAACTGGCGCCCTGGTGACAAGTATCGCCCCGTCGGCCGCCGCCAGGAAGAAAAGATTAAACTTATGTTCCAGGAGGGTCGCGTCCCCTTGTGGGAACGCCGCGCCTGGCCGATTATTACCTATAATGGTGTTATCCTCTGGACGCGCCAATTTGGGGCGGCCGCCGATTTCGCCCCTGGTCCGGAAGCGCGAGTCGTACTCAGGATCGATGAGTCCGGATCAGAAGCACGCATCCATCGGCCCGCCGGCACGTCTAATGTTTAGGTGGGGTGGGATGGTAGGAGAAGTTAATGAATAATTCGAATATTAAGACCGCGGTTTTTTGGGTCGTTATTATCATGGCGGTTGTGCTGTTTTGGACCCTGGTGCATAACACCAAGTCGCGGCCCGATGCCCAGCTTTCCTATACCAACCTGATGAACGATGTGAACGCCGGAAAGGTGAAGAGCGTCACCATCACCGGCAACGACCTGGTCGGGAAGTACAAAGACGACGACCAGCAGCTTCATGCCGTTCTGCCAACCAATCAGCAGGCGCTGGATGAGGCAATGCTCGCCCACGGCGTCGACATCCACTACAACAAAGAAGCCGGCAGCGGTTGGGTTTCCATTTTGATCAATGCCATTCCCTTTGTGCTCTTGCTGGCGTTCTGGATCTTCATGATGCGGCAGATGCAAAGCGGCGGCAACAAGGCGCTGAGCTTCGGCAAGAGCCGCGCACGGCTTCACTCCTCCCAGCAAAAGAAAGTTACTTTCAAAGACGTCGCGGGTGTCGAGGAAGCCAAGGAAGAGCTTCAGGAGATCATCGAGTTTTTGCGCGAGCCTCAGAAATTTCAGAAGCTCGGCGGCCGCATTCCAAAAGGCGTTCTGTTGATCGGGCCTCCGGGGACGGGTAAGACGCTGCTGGCGCGAGCGATCGCCGGTGAAGCCAACGTACCGTTCTTCTCCATCTCCGGCTCTGACTTCGTCGAGATGTTCGTAGGTGTGGGAGCCAGCCGCGTGCGCGATGTGTTCGAGCAAGGCAAGAAGAATGCGCCCTGCATCATCTTCATCGACGAAATCGACGCGGTTGGACGTCATCGAGGCGCCGGCCTCGGCGGCGGGCACGATGAGCGCGAGCAGACGCTGAACCAGTTGCTGGTAGAAATGGACGGATTCGAATCGAACGAGGGTGTGATCCTGGTCGCTGCGACGAACCGTCCGGATGTGCTGGATCCCGCGTTGTTACGGCCGGGCCGCTTTGACCGTCGCGTCGTGGTGGATCGGCCCGATGTGAAGGGCCGCGAGATGATTCTGCGCGTCCACACTAAGAAGACTCCGCTGGCCGATGATGTGGATTTGTCCATCGTCGCGCGGGGTACGCCGGGTTTCGCGGGGGCCGATCTCGCGAATCTGGTGAACGAAGCTGCGCTGGTAGCTGCTCGGCAGAACCGCAAAGTCGTTACGCAGTTCGACTTCGAGCTCGCCAAGGACAAAGTCATGATGGGCGTGGAGCGCAAGTCCATGATCATCACGGCCGAAGACAAGCGCATCACCGCCTATCACGAAGCTGGGCACGCGCTGGTAGCCGCCTTGTCGCCGGGCGCGGATCCGTTACACAAAGTTACGATCATCCCCCGCGGGATGGCGCTTGGTCTCACCATGCAGTTGCCGCTGGACGATAAGCTGAACGCGAATCGCGAGTATCTCGAAGCGCGACTGTCGATCCTGATGGCGGGCCGCATCGCCGAAGAGATTTTCATGCACCACATCACCACCGGCGCCAGCAACGACATCGAGCGCGCCACCGACATGGCTCGCAAGATGGTATGCGAATGGGGCATGAGCGAATTGGGGCCGTTGAGCTTCGGAAAGAAGGAAGAGCAGATCTTCCTTGGCCGCGAGATCGCCCAGCATCGCGATTACAGCGAAGCGACTGCGATTCGTATTGACGAGCAGGTGCGCAAGCTGGTGGAAGCCGGCTATGCGCGAGCCCGCCAGATTATCGAGGAAAAATCCGATGCTTTGGTCCGCATAGCAGAAGCCTTGCTTGAGCGCGAAGTGTTGGATGGCTCGGAGGTCAAGATGCTGATCGATGGCGAGTCACTCGCGCCGATCACGCCCACCAAGCCGACGCCTCCCGACGGCGGCGAGAAGCCACAGCAGGTGCTGCGGCCCGAGAGCGGAAAGCCTCCGCTGCCCGGGTTACTGGGTGGTGAACGGCCTCAGCCGGCCTGAGGCGTGATTCCGAGTTTTCCGGTTTATCTGTTCGACGTCGACGGTACGCTGCTGGATTCCGCGGCTGATACCTGCGGGGCCATTCGGGGTGCGCTTGCGGTGACGCGAGCAAGCGCTGCAAGCGATAACCTGCTGCGGCAATACATTGGCCGCCACTTGATCGACCTGTTTCAATACCTGCTCCCTGATGAGTACTCGCGTGATCAGTTGGAAGCGCTGGTAGCCAACTATCGTCGTATCTATCTCGGACGCGGCCACAGCGCCACGCACCGCTATCCCGGAGTGGCCGAGGCGCTGGCGTCCCTTCCTGGCCGCAAGTCAACTGCAACAACGAAGGGCACCCCGACTACTCGGGCGGTGCTGGAACAGTTCGAACTGCTTTCGTACTTTGATCATGTCCAAGGCACCGATGGGTTCCCTGCCAAGCCCGAACCGGATGTGATCCTGCGATCTCTTGAAGTGTTCGGTGTCGACCGGCGAGATTGCCTGCTGGTCGGAGATTCCGCCGCGGATATGGAGGCCGGGCGGCGAGCCGGCGTACGAACGTGCGCGGTACTGTGGGGCTACGGCCAGCGCGAAGAATTGGCGCATTGGGAACCGGACTATTGGGTATCCGAACCGAGTGAGCTGGCAAGTTCTTCTAGACTAAGCTTGCCGGTGTAAATCGCCATTCCGAGCGCAGCATTGATGCCGAGTCTCGCGAGCTCGCGGACTTCATCCATGGTCGTGATGCCGCCTGCGGCGGTCAGTTCATGCTTTGTCACGGCGCGGAGACGACGGAACCAGTCAAGGTTCGTGCCCTGCATGAGACCTTCTTTGTCGACGTAGGTGCAAAGGAAGCCGGAGCAGTAGGGCTCGAAGTGCGGGATCATTTCCTCGGCCGTGAACTCGGTGGTTTCGCGCCAGCCGCGTACCACGACTTTCCCGCCGCGAGAATCGAGTGCGATGATCAGCCTTTGAGGTGTGACGGCGTCGGCGATCTCGGCGAGCAGTTCGCGCTCGAACGCGGCGGTTCCGACAATGATGCGGAAGGCGCCCTGTTCCACTAGCGTTCGCGCGCGTTCCGGCGACCGCACTCCGCCGCCGACTCGAGCGACTGCGCGGGAAGCGACCAGTTGGACCAAGTCATCGTTCGAGCCTTTGCCCATCGCAGCGTCGAGGTCGATCACCTGGATTTGCGGAAACACTGCGAAACGATGGAGCATCTCGAGCGGCGTTCCGGCTTCCAGCGCCTTGTCGCGCCCCTGAACCAGCTGGACGACTTTGCCGTCCATCAGATCGATGCAGGGGATGATCATGCGGCTGACCTCAAAATGCCGGCCTCACCGGAATTCCGCGCGCAGCGAGAAAGCGCTTCAGGTCGCTGACCGTATAAGTGCCGTAGTGAAAGATGGAGGCTGCTAGCGCCGCGTCGGCGCGGCCTTCGGTGAGCACGCGCTCGAAGTCCTCCGGTCTGCCAGCCCCGCCCGATGCGATTACCGGAATGTGCGTGACTTTCGAAACCGCGCAGGTCAGGCCGCAATCGAAGCCGCCTTGCACGCCGTCGGTGTCCATCGAAGTAAGCAGGATTTCGCCCGCTCCGAGCATCTCGCCTTCCATCGCCCACTCCACTGCATCGATGCCTTCGTCGTCGCGGCCGCCGCGCGTGAACGCGTTCCAGCCGCCGTTCGGGTTCTTGCGGGCGTCGATCGCCAGCACTACTGCTTGCGCGCCGAATTCTTCGCTGAGCTCTTTGATGAGCTGCGGGCGGCGAACCGCTGCCGTGTTCACGCTGACTTTTTCCGCTCCCGAGTGAAGGATCTTGCGCGCATCGTCGATGGACCGGATGCCGCCGCCAACGGTGAGCGGGATGAAGACCTTTCGCGCGGTGCGGTCGACCAGATCGGCCATGATTTCGCGGGCGTCGCTCGATGCGGTGATGTCGAGAAAGACCAGCTCGTCGGCACCCTGGTCGTTGTAGCGCGCTGCGAGTTCGACCGGATCGCCAGCGTCGCGGAGGCCCACGAAGTGGACGCCTTTTACGACGCGGCCGCCGGTGACGTCAAGACAGGGGATGATACGCTTGGCCAGCATCTGTCAGAGCTCGACGAAGTTGCGCACGATTTTGAGGCCGATTGGACCGGATTTTTCCGGGTGAAATTGCACGCCGAACACATTGCCGGATTCGAGTACGGCGGTGTAGGTGGTGACGTAGTCGCACGTCGCCGCGGTAGCGTCGATGACTGGTGCGTAATAGCTATGCGCGAAGTAGAGATATGGAGGCGTGGGGAGATTTTTGAACAGCCGTGCACCGTTGCGCGGCACGATTTCGTTCCAGCCCATGTGCGGGACGCGGGCATCGGCGGCGAAGCGCCGGATCCGGCCCGGAAACAATCCCAGGCCATGCTGTTCCGGAGCCTCTTCGCTTCCTTCAAATAACCCTTGGAGGCCGAGGCAGATTCCGAGGAACGGTAAACCGGCGCGGATGCGTTCGATGAGCGCGTCGCGGACTTGCATCTGATCGAGCGCGCGCATCATCTGGCCGAAATGTCCGACACCGGGGAGGATGATTTTCGTCGCGCGGCGGAGGCCTTCGGCATCACGAACCAGTTCGTGATCCGCGCCGATCTCGGCGAGCGTGTTCTGGACAGAGCGAAGATTGCCGGCACCGTAGTCGAAGATCGTGATCATAACAGGGGGCTCTTCACAGCAGACCTTTGGTGGATGGGAGCTGGTCTTTGAGTCTCGCGTCTTTCGAGCAAGCGTAGCGCAGCGCGCGGCCGAAGCACTTGAAGATCGCTTCGATTTTGTGATGGTTCGAGCGGCCGTACATGACTTTGGCGTGCAGGTTCGCGCCCGCGTGATTCACGAAGCCGCCGAAGAAGTCTTCGACTAGCTCGGACTGCAGATCGCCAACGAGGCGCACTTTGACCTTGTTGTCGTAGACCAGCGTGGGCCGGCCGCTCAAGTCGAGCGCGACGACGGCGAGCGTTTCGTCCATGGTCATCACGAAATACCCGGCCCGGTTGATGCCTTTGCGATCGCCGAGAGCTTTGGAGAAAAGCTGGCCGAGAACGATCCCGACGTCTTCGACGGTGTGGTGCTGGTCGACGTCGAGGTCGCCTGTGGCCTTCAGCTTGAGGTCGAAGCCGCCGTGCTTGGTGAACAGCTCGAGCATGTGATCGAAGAAACGAATGCCGGTGGAAACGTCGTACTTGCCGCGGCCATCTAGCTTTAACGTGCCGCTGATTTGGGTTTCCTTGGTCAAGCGTTCGACGGCCGATGTGCGTGACGCGAGGCTGGGCGTCCCCATGAGTGCGGACGCGGCACGCAGAGTGCGTGCGCCACGGCGGCTAGCCGATTTCATTGATCTCCCCGAGAACCTGGATGGCGCCCTCTAGCGCGAACAGGTTGAGCAGCTCGGCGCGGCGCTCGTGCGACGGAGCGGCGATTCCGATGAAAGGCACGTTAGCGGCGCGGGCGCAGCGGGCATCGTCGACAGTGTCGCCGACATAGAGCATCTTTTTCGACGGACGCATCGCGGCGATTTTCAGCAAACCATCGGGCGCGGGCTTTTCGTGTTCGACGTCGTTGGCGGTCATGAGCAGAAAACGGTCGCGCACGCCCTCGCGTTTCAGAGTGATCTCGGCTTCCTCGGTCGTTCGGCCGGTGAAGATAGCAAGCTCGAACTTCGCACTCAAGCGATCGAGCAAACCGTCGCGCGGGAGCCAACGCTCGTGATGTATGAGGCCTTGTTCGAGGAACAGGAAGTTGAAGTATTCAATGACCGTTGCGTAGGGGACCTCGACGCCAAGGTCTTTGCTGATCTTCTGTGACAGCGCCCAATCGTTGTTCCATCCACCCTGGTTTTTGTATTCCTGAATCTTCGCGCGAGTGATCGTCTGACCGGTGAAATGCGCGACGGTGCGAACGATGGTCTCGCGATAGGATTCGCTGACGTCTACCAGCACTCCGTCCATGTCGAACACCAAGATCTGCGAAAAAGCGCTCACCAGATCTGCTCCAGCCCGGCGAGGAATTGTCGGACCTGGTCGCGAGTGCCGACCGTCACGCGCACGCAGCCGGCGATTTCATAGCTCCGGTCGCGCACCAGGACGCCGCGGCGGCGCAATTCATCGCGCAAGGGGATGGCGCGCGCGCCGGCTTCGAACAGGATGAAATTCGCGCGGCTGTCGTAATACTTGATTCCGAGTTTTTCGAGACCGACGCACAGAAGCTCTCGCGCGGCCAGGATTTCAGTGACATACTTTTCGACATATTCGCGGTCTTGGATTGCGGCGCGCGCAGCCAGCACCGCGACGCTGTTCACGCTGTACGGTGACTGAGCTTTGTGTAGAAAGTCGACGTTGCCCGACTGCGAGAAGAGACACCCAAGGCGCATGGCCGCCATACCGTAGACTTTGGAAAATGTACGGCTCACGAAGAGGTTCGGGTAGTCGTTTATCAACGGGAGCGCGGTGATGCCGCAGAACTCATAGTAGGCTTCGTCGATCAGGACGGCTGCGCCGCTTGCTTTTTCGAGGATCCGTTCGATGCCCACGCGCGATGTGCCCGTACCGGTGGGGTTGTTGGGATTCGCGATCAGAACCGCGCGCGTGGCGGGCCGGATCGCTTCGAGCAGTTCTTCGAGCGGGAAGGCGAGCTTCTCGGCGCGATAGGGAATCGCGCCGACATTGGCCCCGGCGACCTCGGCGTAGAAGCGGTACATCGCGTAAGACGGCTGGAGCACGATCACTTCGTCGTTGTCATCGACGTAAGTATTGATGAGAACCTGGATAGCTTCATCGGTGCCGTTGGTGAGGATGAAGTCATCATGATCGACTCCGAAGAATTGGGCCAGCTCGCGCTTTACTTCGCCGTATTCGGGATAAACAGACAAGCCGTCTTCGGTGAGATGCTCGCGGAGGTACTCGACGACTTTGGGGGAAGCGCCGACAGTGTTTTCGTTGAAGTCGAGCCGCAGTTTTCCTGCGCGGCCGGCGGTGGGCGGCGAGTAGGGCGACATGTTCAGCACCGCTTCGCGCGGTTGCAGGACGCCGGGCGGGAGATCGATTTTCTTATTTGCCAAGCCGGACCTCCACAGAGCGCGCGTGCGCTTCCAGGCCTTCGGAGCGAGCCAGCGTCGTTATGGACGGAGCGAGGCGAGCCAGGCCGTCGGAAGTTAGCTGCTGGACGGAAATGATTTTGACGAAATCGGCCGACGACAACCCGCCACGGATTCGCGCAGCACCCGCGGTGGGTAAGACGTGGTTGGGGCCAGATGCGTAATCGCCGGCCGCCTCGGGGCTGCTGGGACCTAAAAAGACACTGCCCGCGTGCCGGATTTTCGCGAGCAGGGCCTCATCGTACAGAGCGAGATGTTCGGGCGCAAGGCGATTGGATGCGTCGACAGCGGCGTCGACAGACGGACACAGGATCACGGCGCTGTGGTTGCAAATCGATTCGCAGGCGACGGAAGCGGTGGGGAGATTTTCGAGCTGGCGCGCGACTTCCTGCGCGACTCTTTCGGCCAACACTCGCGAAGTGGTGAGCAGTATGGACGACGCTTCCACGTCGTGCTCGGCTTGCGCCAGCATGTCTGCAGCGACGTGTTTTGGGTTCGCATCCTCGGCGACGATGACGATTTCAGTGGGACCGGCGATGAAGTCGATGCCGACCTCGCCCGCGAGCGCTTTCTTAGCAGCGGTTACGTAGATGCTTCCGGGGCCGACAATCCGATCAACTTTGGGGATGGTTTCCGTCCCGAAGGCGAGCGCGGCGATGGCTTGAGCGCCACCGATGCGGAAGACGTTCGATACGCCGAGGAAATTCGCGGCGGCGAGAATTTCCAAGCTTGGGCGCGGGGAGGTAACGCAGATGGCTTGGACTCCGGCTACTTGCGCCGGAATCGCAGTCATCAGCAACGTCGACGGCAGCGGGTAGCGGCCGGCCGGGATGTAAGCTCCCATTGAATCGAGCGGTCGAACGATTTGGCCGAGGCGCCGGCCGTCGTGAAATTGGACGGAGGTCTCGCGCGGGAGCTGGATTCGAGAGTATTCGCGAATATTCTTGGATGCAGTTTCGAGCGCGGTGCGGAATTCGGGCGACACGCGCGAAGCAGCATCCGACAGTTCAGATTCGGAAACCCGAAGATTTGTTCCTTCGAACCCGTCGAACTTGCGTGCGAATTCGAGCAACGCGTGGTCGCCGCGCAAGCGAACGGCATCGAGAATCGGCGTGACGGTCTCAACCGCCTCGGCCAGCTGCACGGCTTTCCGGGCGATGAAACCTTGCGCGTCTTCCAGGGGGAGGATTCGGAGCATGCTCACATCACGATCTTGTTCAGGGGATACTCGACAATTCCCTGCCCGCCCGCTTCCTTGAGGCGCGGGATGATATTGCGCACGGTGTTTTCGTCAAGAATCGTGTGGACGGCGACCCATTCGTTGTCGCTCAAGTTGGAGATGGTGGGTTTCTTCAGCGCTGGCAGAAGGCCGAGCACGGCCGGAAGGCACTCTTTGCGGACGTTGAGCATGAGGCCAACCTTGCCGAGCGCGTTGATGGCACCTTCGAGCAGCATTTTGATGTCTTCGAGCTTGCGGCGCTTCCAGTCGTCTTTCCAGGAGTCGACATTGGAGATCAACTGCGTATTCGATTCGAGCACAGTCTCGATGATGCGCAGTTTGTTGGCGCGCAGCGAGGAGCCGGTCTCGGTGACTTCGACAATGGCGTCGGCGAGTTCGGGCGGCTTTACTTCCGTCGCACCCCAACTGAATTCGACTTTGGCCTTAACGCCGTTCGAGGCAAGATAGCGTTTCGTAGTCGCGACGAGTTCGGTGGCGATCACTTTGCCTTCGAGGTCCTTCACGCTACGGAAAGAGGACGCATCGGGAACGGCGAGGACCCAACGGACCTTCCCGAAGCTCTGCTTGGCGTAGATCAGGTCGGCGACGGCGTGGACATTGGCTTCGCTCTCTTCGATCCAATCGCGGCCGGTGAGTCCGGCATCGAGCACGCCGTCTTCGACGTATCGCGCCATCTCCTGGGCTCGGATCAACATGCATTCGACGTCAGGATCGTCGATGGCGGGGAAATAAGAGCGCGAGCTCGTGGTGATGTTGAATCCGGCGCGGCGGAAGAGATCGATGGTCGCGTTTTCGAGGCTGCCTTTGGGAATTCCGAGCTTGAGCTTCATGTTTAGTTCCCGTAGACTCCGGCAGGATCGTAGGCGCGCGCTTCGGACTCTTTCCATTGGCCGTGGTCGAGCCGGCGGAAGAAGCAGCTCTCATAACCTTCGTGACAGACGCCGGGGCCGAGAGCTTCGACCTTGATGAGCAACGCGTCGCAATCGCAGTCAGTTGAGATTTCTTTGACTACTAAGCGATGCCCGGAGGTCTCGCCTTTCATCCACAATTTGTTGCGGGATCGGCTGAAGAAAGTGACGAAGCCGGTTTCGACCGTTTTGCGGAACGATTCGTCGTTCATGAACCCGACCATAAGGACGCGGCCGGTCTGGTTGTCCTGAATGACGGCGGTCAGGAGGCCGTTGAGTTTGCTGAAGTCGAGATCCATGTTTTTATGCCATGCGTTTTGCGCCAATAAAAAAGCCCGCCGGTTGGATCGGCGGGCTTTAGTGGAATTCAGAAATCGATCAGAACGCCCGCGACCGCCAGAGGACATGATGATGGTGGTGATGGGCGAGCATCAAGGATAAAGAATAGCAGATTCTGCGCGCGGAATCCAGCGGGATCTGTGCGTGCATTGGAGAGCTGCTAGGTGGCAGCTCCCGACGCATGCAGCATGCTTAAGAGCGTTGCGCGATAAGGAAGGGCCGGTTTGCCGGTGACCTTCTCGATGTCGGGGCTTACCGCTGAGGCGCCTCCGTTGCTTTCCAAGCGGCCTAGGTCGTAGATAAAGTCGGCAAGCCAATCAGGAAGGCCCGCGCCGATCATCCCTCTGCGCGCGTCCTCTGCTGGGATGTCGATGTAGTGGATCGCTTTGCCTGTGAACTCGGTCATGATGGCGGCGATCTCTGGATAGCTCAGAGCCGCGGGGCCAGTGAGTGTGTATACTTTGCCGGCATGGAGCGGGCTGAGCAGCGCTTCTGCGGCAACCGCGGCAACATCTTCTTCGTCGACCATCGCGATCCGACCATCGCCAACCGTGGAATAAAAAACGCCTTGGCTGAGCGCGGTGCTCAGAATTATTTTCGTGTTGTAGCGGGCCAGGTCGTAGGGGCGCAGATGGGTCCACGCGATGCCAGATGACTCCAGCTCTTGCTCGGACTGCCAATGCCACTTGCCGAGAATGATAGGCGAATCGGGTGCGGCGCCTGCGACTGAGAGGTTTACGATGCGCTTCACCCGGGCACGTTTCGCACTTTGGATGAAATTGCTTTTCCAGGTGACCTGGTCGCGGCTGACCGGGGTGAGTAGGAATGCCGTTTCGATTCCGGACAACGCAGTGTCTAGCGAAGACGGGGCAGCCAGGTCTCCGGCCACCACTTCAACATTGCCGGAGCGCATCGCTTCATACTGGGCTGATTCTTGCGATACGTCGCGCACCAGCGCCCGCAGTTGGGCATCCGTGGCGGCCAGAATTCTCATGAGCGGCGCGCCGATGTTTCCAGTGGAACCGGCGAGCAGGATCATATTTCTTCACCGGTTCAGTGCATGGGATGTGGCGCTTGCAGGTAGGCCCAGCGTTCGGCGAGCTTACCGCCGGATATTCGCCAGATCACGATGCCACTGAATTCGATTTTTTGATTTGTCGTGCGATCGGTGGCACGCCACGTATTGCGCACCACGACTTTATCGCCCTCCGCGAGGATGTCCTCGATCGTGACGTGGATATCGGGGAAACGCTGGAACGCGGCGGCCAAGTACTTCTTGGGACCGGCGGGGCCAGGCAGCAGTCCGGGCGGAACGTCGCTACCGTGCTCCAGGTAATCTGCCGCGAAATTCCGATCGGCAGCGCTAAGATCCTGGCGGTTGACGAATTCTTCGAAGTGTCGCTGAACGAACGCCTTGCTTTCCTGGGTATTCACATGTACTCCTGCGTGCGCGAAGATTTGCACGACTCTTTCAACTTAGAAGCAACCCGGGGCTTTGTCCAATGTCATTAGGACATAAGATAATAACCGGTGGTTATGACCGATGGACTGGAATTAAGGCACTTGCGATATTTCGTTGCTTTGGCCGGTGAACTG
>DASQJA010000017.1:0-3878 GCA_035631275.1 Bryobacteraceae bacterium | reverse complement strand
GCCGACATGACGAACCTCCCTGGTTCGCCACCTTGAATCTGACTCGCCCTCACCGGGCAATCGCTCAAGAGTCACGATTTCAGGGACTCGGTATTACCCAGTGACCACGCGAAACCTGTCATTCCAAATACAAGACCTCGTTCAGCCATGGCCGCCTCGCTCGATCCAGGGTAAGATGCTCATCGCTATATCTGATCGCGCAGGCGAAACTCAGTGCGTTATCCGGTGAATGCGGGAATTGACTGCGATGGCGCCTACGAGAAAGGTGTGTATATCCAAGTGAATTCTTTCAGTGATCTCGACCGGGCCACTGGGCTGAACATGAGGAGGAAGCTCAGAAGTCGCAATCCATCGTGCCATGTTCGCAAATGCGGCGGCCGTGATCGGCCGTCCTTCTTTAGAGTTGTTGGTAGCAGATTAAGGGCGCGGATGAAACCACGCAACCCGCAACGGAAATCGCCTATGCGGACACCGAAAAATAGGCGTCCGAGATGGCTGAGCACCGGGCGGCCGAGGCGGTGAAGCAGTGGCATAGCACCGGCAGCGATTCTACCCCGAAATCGATTTCCTATGACAATGTCATCCCCTTCGCCGAGCCCATTTCGCGATCAACCCACGACCTTGGAACTTTGTTCCAATACTTTTGACGCTCTTTTCTCTCCGAAGCGTTAGTGCGGATATTTCCGATGCGAGCGGTGCGTACTCGCTCTTGCCGCACGGCCGGAAAAGTGCGAAAAAAATTTAATTTTGAACCCGGCTCAAATTCCATGGCGACCATCCAGCCACGGCAGCGCCTTTACGACATTAACAATTCGGGCTTCCTTCGAGCCGTTGTAACGAACACGCTCAACGATGCCGACGATGGGCATTTTAAAGAGGTTTTTTGCAGCTTCGCCGGTGTCGACGATGTAATCCCGCTCCCGCGGGGCAGGCTCGCGGTTTATTTTGCGGTCAAGCACGCGGTTGCACAGAGTGGTCGGCGCAAAGTGCTATTGTCTGCCTTCACTATCTTTGACCTGATCAATATGGTGTATTTGGCTGGGGGTTCGCCGCTCTTCGTCGATATCGAACCCCGTTCGCCGCATCTCGCGCCGGGAACGCTTGAGGCGGCAATCGACGAAACTACAGCGGCTGTGATCGTCACCCATTACCACACCGCTAACCACAGAATTCAAGAGATCGCCGGTCTTTGCGCGCGCAAGGGCGTAATGCTCATCGAGGACTGTGCCATTGCGTTGGGGGCTCGCATCAAAGATCAACACGTGGGAGCTTTTGGCGATGTCGGAATGTACAGCTTCGGCCTTTTCAAGCCCGTATGCACCTATTTCGGCGGCGCGATGGTAGCGAAGTCTAGGGCTTTGCGTGACAGTGTACGCGAGCAGTTGGCAGGGTGGCCAGTTATGAGGGCTAAAGAGATGTGGCCCAATTTCATAAAAGGACTGAAGATGAACGCCCTAACTCAGCCCACGGTTTTCAATTACTTCACTTTTCCGGTCTTCCGACTAGGCGTTCGACACGATATCGCCCTGATCACAAACCAATCCAAGAACGACCCCGATCCTGTGTTGAGGTCGACTCTACCATTGGAATATGAGCGCCGGCCTTCATCATTTCAGCTCAGGGAGTGGGCGCGACAACTCGCCCACGCCGAACGCCATCGCGAGATACGCCTGCGGAACGCCCGCGCGTATCACTCAGTTCTGCGAGGTGTCAACTGGCTGACTGTTCCCTCGTGGCCGGATGACAACGCTGATTCTTTTTTGAACTTTCCAATCTTAGTCGAGGAGGATCGGGATACTGTGGTCCGAGCTGTGATGGAGGCGGGTTTCGATTGCACAAAATACTACTATCGGAACTGCGCCATGATCGACCAATTCGCAGCCTTCGCTAGATCACTGCCCAACTTGCAGCACTACGTCGACCATGTCGTCGTTTTTCCTACTCACCCCTCTGTTCCGCTCGACTACGTCGAACGACTCAGTCGTGTTTTAGTCCAATTGTGACCGAGCGGATTTACCCTTGAAGCGTTTCCCGTAATTCTGTTCAGGCTGTGGAATGCCCGCGAGGTGAGTCCTCAATTGCACCAATGCAAGTCGCAGTAGCAGCTTTTGAGGAGTGCGGTCTTAACGGTTCGTCTACGACGGAAGGAGGCTCGCAATCGGGTCCCCAAAGCAGCACGAATAGCAACTATCGCTATACTCTCCGGCCGATCTCAGTGACTTCAATTCATCCTTTCGCGCACCACCTCGATTCCGGCACTTCGGCCGGGCGTCGCTTGTGAGTTAGAAACTCATTTAGGAGGTATCCATCCGGTAGGGGACGCCTTGCGGATCGTGTGCTAGTGTGAGTCATGTGACTATTCATAGGAATAGTCACATGACTCAGGGACGGGTTGAGGTCATCACGTCGGTTGAGCGTCGGCGACGCTGGAGCGCGGCGGAGAAGCGGCAGCTGGTTGCGGCGTCGCTGGAGCCTGGTGCCAGCGTATCGGCGATTGCGCGGGAAGTCGGGATTCATCCCGGGCAGCTGTATGGCTGGCGGCGGCAGCTGCGGGCTCAGCCGCAACTGGGTTTTGCGCCGGTACGGATTGCGCCGGAGGCGCCGGCCTGTGTGTCCAGCCCGGGAACGATCGAGATCGAGTTTGCCGGCGGGGCGCGGATGCGGATCACGGGCGCGGCCGACGCGGCGACGCTGATGGCTGTGGTCGGGGCGCTGGCGAATGGACGGCGGCGATGATCCCGATCGCCTCTGGGGTGCGGGTGTGGATTGCGACCGGCCACACCGACATGCGTCGCGGAATGAACTCGCTGGCCCTGCTGGTGCAGGAAGCGTTCAAGCGCGACCCGCACGCCGGGGATCTCTACGTGTTCCGCGGCAAGAGCGGCAAGTTGATCAAGATTCTCTGGCATGACGGCATCGGCATCGCGCTCTACGCCAAGCGGCTGGAGCGCGGCAGGTTCATTTGGCCGTCGGCCACGGCCGGCGTCGTTTCCATCTCGATGTCGCAACTCGCTTATATGCTGGACGGAATCGATTGGAGAAATCCCCAGCACACGTGGCGGCCCACGGCGGCTGGCTGAGCGCTGAATAAAGCTGCGGCTCATTGACTCCGGGCGCGGAGATTTATCGCGCGAATCAGCATGATTGTGCTGGTGTCGCGCGCATGGTCGAGAGCGCCGATCACCTTCCCGACGACACGGCCGCGCTGAAGGCGGCGCTGATCGAGACGCGCGCCAAGCTTGAGGGCGCGCAAGCGCTGATCGAGCACCTGCAATTGGTGATCGCCAAGATGACGCGCGAGATGTTTGGTCCACGCTCCGAGCGCCGCCAGCGGCTCATCGATCAACTGGAATTGCAGCTCGAGGAGCTGGCCGCGGCGGCGGGAGAGGACGCGAGGAAGGCGGAGATGGGGCGCGTCCACGTCGAGGGCTTCACGCGGCGCCAGGCGACGCGGCGCAACTTTCCCGCCGATCTACCGCGCCGGCGGATTGTTCACGCGGCGCCGACCTCGTGCCCATGCTGCGGCGGCAGCAAGCTCTCCAAGATTGGCGAGGATATCACCGAGACGCTCGATGTCGTCCCGCGGCAATGGTTTGTGACCGAGCATGTGCGGGAGAAGTTCAGCTGCCTGTCCTGCGAGACGATCACGCAGCCGCCGGCGCCCTTCCATGCGATCGCGCGCGGCTTTGCCGGCCCGAGCCTACTGGCGATGATGCTGGTCGAGAAGTACGCCAATCATCAGCCGCTCAATCGGCAGAGCGAGGAATATGCGCGCGAGGGCATCGAGCTGTCGGTGTCGACCATGGCCGATCATGTCGGCGCCTGCGCGGCGACGTTGACGCCGCTCTACGAGCTGATCAAGGCGCACGTTTTCGCCG
>DASQJA010000016.1:0-3942 GCA_035631275.1 Bryobacteraceae bacterium | reverse complement strand
CGGCTCGAAAGCGGCCGGCTGTTCGATGCGAGGGACAGCGAGCGTATGGACCGGGTGCTGGTTGTAAGCGAGGCCCTGGCGCGCTCGGTATTTCCGGGTGAAGATCCCGTCGGGCACCGGCTGACTGTCAATCCCAACGAGATGGTGCTGGGAACCATAGCTGGCGTTGTCGCTAGTACACGAGGCGCTGCGCTGGGCGCAGACCCGATGCCTGCGCTGTATGAGTGCCTGTGCCCAGACGCGCGAAGGTTCACTGTGTTTGAACCGGCTATCGCTGGTGGTGAGAACTACGGGCGACCCGCGCGCGCTGACTCGCGCCATTGAGGGTCAAATCTACGGCATGGATCGCGATCAGCCGATCACTGACGTCCGCACCATGGACGAGCGCGTGGCACTAGCGCTTGCGCCACAGCGTTTCCAATTAATTCTGACTGGGACGTTCGCGGCCATTGCGTTGATCCTGGCGGCGACCGGAGTCTACGGCGTGATCTCGTATCTTGTGACGTTGCGCACGCCTGAGATCGGGATTCGCGTGGCGCTTGGCGCGCGGTTGGAGCAAGTGCGCGGGCTGGTGGTCGGTGAGAGCTTGTTGCTGGTGGGGGTGTCGATCGCCGCTGGCCTCGCCGGGGCGTGGGCGTTGCGCGGTACGTCCGGTCGATGCTCTACGGTGTAACTGCCCTGGATGGGCTCACGTTCACGATCACGCCATTGATCCTCGCCGCGCTAGGTAAGTGATGGCAGCGCTGGGACCGGCGCGTCGCGCGGCCGAAGTCGACCCGATGGTTGCGCTACGCGATGAATAGCTAACCGGCCTGCGCGCCCGGCTCTTCGTCTCGCGCGCCCGTTTTCGCCGCGGGAAGGAGGAAGCTGTTTGGGCGGGCTAGTTCGGGCGATTCAGCTTCGGTAAAGTCGACGCCCTTGGCAGTGATTGAGTAACGCGCGTTGTCGGTGCGCGTGATCAGGCCGTTTTCTTTTAGATACCAGAGGCTGAATTCGAGATGCTCGCGCGGGCAACCCAACAGGTCTTCGAGCTCGTGCAGCGTCATGGATGGCGACGCCGGTTGGTTGCGGCGGGCGGTGTATAACAAGTCTAGAATCCCACGGCGCTTAGCCTTTTCGGCCGCTTTTCCAGTGGCGGCTTCGTGCTGATCGAAAATCTGCCAGCGCAGTTGCTTGTTGGCTTGATAGTTCACATCGTAGGCCGCGCGCTTTTCCGTATCGCTCAGAACGGCGTACGCTTCAGTGACGATTCGGAACGATTCCTCATTGCCCGTGACGGCATTGTCGGGATGATAGCGTTGCGCAAGCAAACGGTAGACGCGATGGATCGTCTCCGGATCCGCCTTGGTGCTGATCTGGAGGATCTCGTAATAGTCCGGGACGGTCTCCTCGAGCTCGCCGGCCGATTCGTGCTTCTCTTCGTAAGTGAAGCCTGCGCGGTAGCCTTCAGAGATGGAAGTGCAGTGAACCACGCGCACCTTGACCTTGCCGCCGGTAGCGGACGTCCCGGGCAGTCCTTTAATGATGATGACTTCGTTGAGTATGAGCTTGAAAGGTAGGATCAGAGCCAGACCTTCATCGCTCATGTCGGCCACGCGGGCTCGCACCTCGCCCGAACGGCCCGGCACGTTTTGCAGCATGACCCACACGGGCTCAGTGCCGCGCTGCATCTGTCTTCGCGGCTTCTTGCGCCGTTCACTATCAGCCATCGTTGCTATCTCTCTGTTTTATCGGCGGTTCGGCGTTAGAATCTTAGGACTGGAGCACCAATCGATGCCAATTCCTATTCCTGACGATCAACGTGTGCGGGTCCAGCTCATTGTGGACACCCTTTTGGAGCAACTTCGCCAGCAAACACAATTACTTACAGCCGAGACGGGCTTTCCTTTTGAGTTCGATCCCGAGGCGGGCGAATGACAATTGGAGAAGCCGCGAGGGCGCTCCGGTCGCGCGAAATATCCTGCCTCGAACTGACCAACCGGTGCCTGGACGAGATCGCGAAGTTGAACGGCCGGCTCAACGCCTTTATCACAGTGACCGGGGACTCGGCGCGCAAGCGGGCGAGCGAGCTGGATGACGAACTGGCGCGCGGTGTCGACCGCGGGCCGCTGCACGGCATTCCGATCGCGCACAAAGACCTGGTGTGGACGCGCGGGGTTCGGACGACGTCGGGGTCGAAGCTGTTCGCCGATTTCGTGCCGGATCGGGACGCGGTGGTTGTGGAGAAACTGGATCGAGCAGGGGCGGTCAGTCTCGGGAAAACGGGGCTGCACGAACTGGCCTATGGTGTCACCTCCGAGAATCCGCATTTCGGTGTGATTCGGAACCCGCGCGATCTGGAGCGGTCGCCGGGCGGGTCGAGCGGAGGGTCGGGCGCGGCCGTGGCGGCGGATATGGCGCTGATGGCGACTGGCACCGATACGGGCGGGTCGATTCGGATTCCGGCGACGTTCTGCGGCGTGGTCGGACTGAAGCCGACTTATGGCGCAGTGGACAAGACGCGCGTCCATCCGCTGAGCCAGACGCTGGATCACGTCGGGCCGCTGGTGCGTTGCGTTGCTGATGCCAGGTTGACGTTTGAGGCGATGGCGGAGACGGGAAGGCCGCGGCCCGGGCGAGTGGAGTCGCGACATGTTCGCGTCGGACTGCCGGAGAATTACTATTTTTCCGGCGTGGACGCCGATGTGACGGTCGCGGTGCAGCAGGCGGCACGGCTGGCTGAACGAACCGGTGCGAGTGTGACACCGGTCCAGGTTCCCGATATCGAGGTGTTGAATGCTGTGGGCCGCGTGATCCTGTCGGCTGAAGCGTCCGCGCTGTACGAGCCTCAATGGGATCGGCGCGAAGATTTCGGCCACGACGTTCTCGCGCTGCTCAATCAGGGCCGGCTGGTTCCTGCTACCGACTACATTAATGCACAGCGACTGCGGCGCAAATTGCTCGGCGAGTTCCATGCCTTATTCCGTGGCATTGACGTGCTGTTCACGCCGACTGCGCCGATCACCGCTCCGCGTATCGGACAAAAGCAGGTGCTGCTCAATGGCGAGCCGTACGATACGCGGCTGGCGGCGACGCGGTTTGTGCGGGCGATCAATGTTCTCGGTTTTCCCGCGCTGTCGATTCCTTGCGGCGCGTCGAAAGAAGGATTGCCCATCGGTATGCAGATGATCGGCCGGCCGTTCGAAGAAGATTTGCTCTTGGGCCTGGGAGAAGCGATCGAGCCTCTATTGCCCTGGAAGTTGTGATAGATTGCCGCTATGACACCCGATCAAGCTGAGTTTCTTCTGAAAGAAGTCTACATCCCGCAGATTGAAAACGAGCGCAAGACCACACGCCGCGTTATCGAAGCCGTACCGGTGGACAAGTCCGACTACAAACCCGATCCAACGTCGAAGTCGGCGTTGCAGCTTGCTTGGCATTTGGCGCAAAGCGAGTGCTTCTTTCTGAGCGCCGTCGCGTCAGGAAGATTCGAAGTCCCGGGGCCGATGCCCGACAGCATCAAAACGTCGGCTGACGTGCTGAAGTGGTATGACGAGAATGCGTCAAAGGCGACTGCAGCACTGAGCGGCCTTAAAGGCGCCGCGCTGACCACGCCGATTGATTTTCGCGGAGTGTTCAACTTTCCGGCAATCGTGTACCTGGGCCTGGCCAACAACCACGCGATTCATCATCGGGGACAGCTTGCGACGTACCTTCGGCCCATGGGCGCGAAGGTGCCGAGGATTTATGGCGGCAGCGCGGACGAACCGATGCAGCTTCCGGCGCAGGCCTGATTAACAGGACGCTACTCTTCGCGCAGGATCTCGAGCGGTTTCTGGCCGAGAATGCGGAAACTGGCGAGCCAGCCTGCCAGGTTCGCGATTAGAGCGGTTGCGATCACGGCGAACACGACCGGGACAATCGGGAATGAAACGGGCGCGTCCAGAATGCGCTTGAGCAGGA
>DASQJA010000015.1:0-3826 GCA_035631275.1 Bryobacteraceae bacterium | reverse complement strand
TGTCATTTGAAAGCCTCCGGCCGGTATTCGATGTGCGCCCGTTTGCGCGCCCCATCCAACCACTGCTCGAAGTTCTTGTTGACCGCCTCGCCTTCCAGGGACTGGCGGATCTTCGGCTCCAGCGTTTCAAAGCGGTAATCGCTAGAATACTGGCGCTTGAGCGCCGCTACATGCTGATCGTAATAGGAGCGCACTTCGTCGTCGCCGATCTGAACGCTTGGGCGAAACCGCTCATCGATGAAGCGCAACACCGTGAGTTGCCACAACAACTGCTCGCGAAGCTCGGCTACAGTGAGGCTATAACGTCCCAGCTCATTTCGCATTCCTGCCTCGCTGCCGCTGAAGCGGTCCTGCTCGAGTTGCTTGACGGTCGCGTCGGCCTCAGACTCGGCCGGGCGCGCGTAGCCGCCCCTCGCCATATCCTCCGCGATGACCATTTGATCGATCAATCGCTCGGCGGATTTACGCTTGGCGTCCGCGTCGATTCTCGGCGGCTCGCGATTCAGGAATTCGGTCACGCGCAGATCCCGCTGAACATCGCTGAGCTTGATGACGCGCTTGTCTACGACCACGGCGATGCGATCGACAATCGTCGCGCCGGGTAGTCCACCGGCCACCCCAAAACACAGCGCAACCAACCATCGCGCGATCATCAGAACGTCTGCCCTATCGAAAAGAAGAACTGAAAGTGGCTTGTGGTCTGCTGCGTCGGCGTGCACGAAGCCCCGGTTACGCCGCATTGCAGCAACTGCAGAGGCGTGCCCGAAAATCCCACGAACGACGGCGGATTGATGGAGTAGGCCAGATCCAGCCGGATAGGTCCCACCGGCGTCTTATAACGGACGCCAAAACCAACCGCGTGCACCGCGTAATCGAAATTCTGGAGATTCCGCTGCTTGAAACGCAGAGACAGATTGCCGAGCGAGCTGTAGACATTGCCCACGTCGTGAAACAGCACGCCGTGGATGTTCTCGCCGATAAACGGGAAGCGCAGTTCGACGTTATTAAACAGAAGCGCATTTCCGCCCAACGGAAAACCGGTGGGCGCCGAAGCCGGGCCGCCCGGCGTAAGCGGCGCCCCCGTATCGCGCGGGCCGGCCTGGTTAAAGGGGAACGCGCGCAGTGAATCGGCGCCGCCTCCAAAAAATCGCTCCGGCAGAGGCACGGATTCCTGCGCCGAAATGCCGGCCGGCGCGGAAAACGGGAAAATGGCTCCCAACTGGGTTTGACGCGCCAAAACCAGATTCTTCGTCAATCGATAATAAGTCGCGTTCCGCAGCAGAATGCGACCAAAGCTTCGTTGCGAGCCGAAGAATCTGCCGGCTAGTCCCACATCGGCGCTGATATACATCCCGCGATGTGGGTCGGCGGGATTATCGCGGCGGTCGTGCACAATATTCCCCGAGAGCATTCCAAGGCGAACCGATTGAAGCAACTGCGGGATGAGTAGCACCGGAATCACCACGTCGCTCACGCTGACGCGCCGGTAGGAGAAGCGGAACAGCCCGGTAAGCGACTTCGAGAATTTCTGCGAGAGCTGCACGGACGCTTCTTCTCGCCTCGACGCGAAAGTGTTCACGTTCAGCGATTTGTCCCATAGCACCGAGTAGGTGGCGGTGCGCCTGGGGTCGTCCAGGAAGTGCGGGATTACGTAGCTCAACGAGGCGCGCTGCTCTATGTTGGAATAAAGTCCGGCCCAGGTAATGGTATGCCCGATGCCTAGGAAATTAAGTCGGCTCACGTCTAGCGAAAACGCGGGGCTGAAACCGGTGCTTCCGGCGGGCGCGGCAAGGCTGTTGCTGCTGGGACTGCCGAACCGCCCCAGTTGCGCGCCCACTCCGAGGGTTAGGGTGTACCGATTCGCTTCCTCGAAATTGTAGAGTACGTATTTGTGCGTCGTTGCGCCATCTGGATTCTCGATGGCGGTGTTCACGGTGGCGAAAACCCCCAGATCGTAAAAGCGTTTTTGGATGTTGATCTGCTCGAGCGGGGAAAGAGGATCTCCGGGTTGTAGCGTAATTTTGCTATTCACCAGGCTTAGCCGGGTGTGGCGCAAGCCGGAAGTCAGCACTTCGCGGACGTATTGCCTTTCCCCTTCGGTCACCGTGTAAACCACTTTGACGCGATTGGGAGCGCCGCTCGGCGCCCATGCCGCTTTAAAATCCGCGCTGGGAAAACCATGCGCGTAATAGTAGGTGAGTACAGAATCGCGGTCGTTCGCCAGATTTAACTCCGAAAACGGTTCGCCTGTACTTGAAGCCAGGTTCTTGAGCAACTCATCGCGGTCCGCCTGCGCGACTCCTTCCACCGTCAACGTCTCGACAAGCCATTGAGGACCTTCCGAAATGTTCACTGTCACCGCGATCTGTCCGGCTTTGCCGTTGTATTCCCGCTCCACAGTCGAGACGACTTTCACATCGCGGAAACCGTTGGCGCGGTACAACGCTGCAATGGTCTCCTCGTCCTTCCGCTGGAACGCTTCGCTATATCGACCATGGCGCAAAACCAAGAAGGAGGCCGGAGCCATGAACATCCGCTCGCGAATATCATCCATGCTGAAATACCGGTTCCCCACGATAGCGATGTGCGTCAGCTTCTGGCGTTGTCCCCTGGAAATCGCGTATTCGATGGTCTCGACATCGTCTTTCAGGGGCTGGATTCGGAAATCGACATCCACATCGTAATAACCCTGGCTTTGGAAATAGCCGATAAGGTTCCGCTTGCCTTCCACCAATAAATCGTTATCCACGGCGCCTTCTTGGTACACAGGCACATACCTCTTCAGCTTGCCGCGGGAGATTTTGGTCTCCACGGATTTGATCTTGATCTCGGGGCCGGGATCGATTTTGAGACTCGGGCGAACCCGTCTGCGCGCCGCGTCGTAATCGAGCTTTTCCACTTCTACCTGCGCCGACAGCCGATCCTGTTTCGCGTATTTACGCAGCACGCCTTGAACGCCGTTGCGCGTGCGCGCGTCGGTCACCTGGCGCCACCAGTGAATGAGCGGAATCCGCCAGCCCGTGGCCCGTATAATCGTGCCATCGGCGAGCTTGGCATCGCCATGAATCACCGGGACCTCATATTTGGCGCGCTTTTGCTCCTTAAGGCGGAAGGTGATGAAGACCTGCTCGGCGTTCTCGCTCCGCCGCACTTCCGGCGCGACGCTGGCCTCATAGAGGCCATTCGCAGTCAGAAGATCCTTGATGGTCTCCGATGCGCGAGTCAAATCCTGGTCGCGAAAAGGAGCGCCCAGAGTCAATTGGGCGGCGGCTGCGATCTCGCTGCGGTTGGGAGGAGCTCCCACCTTGCCTTCGACGCTCACGCCTCCCACGAAAAGCGTGTTTTGGACCACAAACCGAACGATCACTCCGTCAGCCGAAGGTTCCGCTTCAACGGCGATATCCTGGAACTGGCCCGTGGCGAACAGACCGTCGATTGCGTTGGCGACGTCTTCGGCGCGCAGAGGCTCGTCTTTGTGTAGGGGCAGCACCCTTGCCAGATCTGCGGCATCCAGCGGTTGCGCGGGTTGGCGCTGCGCAATTGCCAGATTCGCGGCATCCAGCGGCTGCGCGGATTGGAACTGGATGTCGACAATGCGCTTGCCTTCGAGACCGGCGATCTGCCCATTCGCCCCTGAGGCAAAAATCCCCAATACGCACACGAACCCGGCGCTCGAATTTACAGCTAAGCGCGCCACTGGACCGTCGCCTTGCATTTCATGAACCAAATCCTAAGCGTTTCACCGGGCAGCTATGAAAACAAAAGCCAGCTCTTCCACGAGCGAGCGGCGCATAGTGTAAAATTTTCAGTTCCGTGCCTCATCTAA
>DASQJA010000014.1:0-12929 GCA_035631275.1 Bryobacteraceae bacterium | reverse complement strand
TTTCAAGTCGAGGAACCATCGGCGCGCGGGCAGCAATTCGAATCGATCTCGCGCATTTATTCGCTGAGCGCCGATATCACCAGCGCCTTCGCTCTGTTTATCGGATTGTTCATCATCTACAACACATTCCAGATCGCAGTTGTGCAGCGGCGTTCGGAAATCGGGATCCTGCGCGCCCTCGGCGCGACACGCCGACAGATCCGGACCATCTTCCTGGCCGAGAGCGCAGTGGCGGGATTGTTCGGGTCGGCGTTCGGGTTGCTGCTCGGCATTGCGATCGCGCGGGTGATGACCAGCTACATCGGCTCGCTGCTGGGCGAAGTCTACGGCATTGCGCAGCGCGCGGACGAAATTTCGTCCGACCCGAAGCTTTTGATCTTCGCTGTCATTCTGGGCGTGATCACGAGTGTCATTGCGGGGTTCCTTCCGGCTCGGGGAGCCGCGCGCGTTGATCCAGTGCAGGCACTGCAGAAGGGGAAATTCCAACAGCTGAGCGCTGGAGAAAGCCGTGTGCGGCGCATTGCCGCCCTGGCGCTGATCGTTCCGGCCATCGTTTGCGTGCTGCTCTCGAAATACCGGCTGCTCGCCTATGCGGGCGATGGGCTCGTATGGCTGGCGATGCTGCTGCTGACGCCGTCGCTCGCGCTGCTTGTCGCACGCATGTTGCGTCCGCTGCTCAAATGGCTGCGTCCGGTGGAAGGGACGCTCGCGGCCGACAGCCTATTGCAAGCGCCGCGCCGAACGTCCGGAGCGGTGGCAGCCTTGATGTTCTCGCTCGCGTTGGTGGTAGCCCTGGGAGGCTTGACGCGCGCGAGCTACGATTCGATCTTCAACTGGCTCAAGGTGGTGGGAAATCCGGATTTGTTCGTGACGCCGTCCGAAAGCCTCACCTCGCGCAGCTTTCGATTCCCGGCGTCGATGGAAGACGGTTTGCGAGCGATTCCCGGAATCGCCGAGGTGCAAGGCGTTCGCGATGCGCGCATTGAGGTGCGTGGCGCGCCGATTCTGTTCGTCGCCGCCGATGTGGAATCGTTGGTGCGCCACGCGGAAACGCCCGTGATCGCGGGCGATCCGAAAACGATGTATCGCGAAACTGCCCAGGGACGCGGGGTTCTTGCGTCTGAGAACTTCGCGCTGTTGCGCGGCTTCAAAGTCGGTGACGTCGTGGACGTTTCGAGTCCGCACGGAGTTCTGCATTTGCCGGTCGCCGGGATCGTGACCGACTATTCGGATCAGCAGGGCAGCATCCTCATCGATCGTAGCTTGTACCGGCGCTACTGGGGCGACGACACGATCAACATTTTCCGGCTTTATCTCGCGCCGGGCGCGTCCGAGTCCGATGTGAAGCGACGCATTCTCGAAAAATTTGGCTCCGAGCGGCGTCTGTTTGTTCTCGTGAACCGCGACGTGCGCGAGTACATTTTGAAATTGACGAATCAGTGGTTCGGTATCACTTACATCCAGATCGCGGTTGCTGTTCTCGTCGCGGTACTCGGGATCGTTAATACATTGACGGTTTCGATCACGGACCGGCGCCGCGAGCTCGGCGTGCTGCAAGCCGTGGGCGGACTGCGCAACCAGATCCGGCACACGATTTGGCTCGAAGCGCTTTCCATCGCGGCCGTCGGATTGATTCTTGGACTCGCCTTCGGCGCCTTCCAGTTGTATTTCAGTTTGAAAATTATCGCCGAAGACATCGCCGGGCTGCATCTCGGCTACGAGTATCCGTATCAAATCGCACTGGCGCTTTTGCCTGTAATTCTGGGAGTCGCGTTTCTTTCGGCGATCGCGCCCGGTGAAACTGCCGTGCGCGGATCGCTGGTCGAGGCGCTCGAATATGAATAGATCGGTCGCGTGTTTATTGTTGGCCGCCGCCAGCGTGCTGGGCCAAGACGCGCGGCAGATCGTGACCGAAGCGCAGAAGCGCGCGCAATCGAAGTCGCTCGAGTATGAGGGCACGGCCGAAGTTACGACCGGGTCGAACCAAACGAGCGTGAAGCGCTGGACCTTCCAGCGCATCGGATCTTTCGGCGAAAGCAAAGCCATTCTCCGCTTCACGGCTCCCGAAGAAATCAAGGGAGTCGCGCTGCTGATCGTGAGCCACCGCGACCGCGCGTCCGATCAGTGGATGTGGACGCCGGCCATCGGACGAAGCCGGCCCATTGCGCTGCAGAATCGCGCGACCGGACTCTTCGGCACTGGCTACAGTTTCGAAGACATCGAGGAGCGCGATGTGGATCAGTATGACTACAAGCTCGCTGGCAACACTACAGTGGATGGCGCGCCATGCTGGAAGATCGAGTCGCGGCCAAAGGAGACCAAGGCCTCGCAGTACGATCTATTGGTGCTGTCGATTCGCAAGGACAACTACGCGACCGTTCAGATCGAGAGCAACAACGACCGGACCCTGGTTCGGACGATTCATTCCACCGGCATCGAAAAGATCGACGGTATCTGGACGCCGCGCTCGATCGAAATTGAAGACGCGGCGCGCAAAACACGGACCGTTTTGAAACTCGAAAAGATCCGTTACAACCTGCCGCTCAAGGAAGATGGCTTCACGCCCGAGGCGCTGAAGTAGCGCACGCACTCGTGCGTGCCGCGTTCACACTCGTGTGAACGCTTCTAATAAGCGACCACGATGTCGACATGATTGTCGACGCGGCACGCCCTGAGTGCGTGCGCCACAGCCGCTAGTTGCCGAAGAATCTGCGTTTTTTCGGCTCCGCGACGGGCGCGGGAGCGGTGAGCTTATTGATCGCATCCAATGCGATCGGGGCCATCAGACGATAGCCCGCGCTGTTGGGATGCAGACCGTCGTCGGCAAGATCGGCCTTCAGAAGCCCGGAACCATCCATCAGTTTCGAGTAGTAATCGAGATAAACCAAATTGCGTTTTACGCAGTAAGAATTCAGCCAATCGTTCAGCGCGCGGATCGTGGCGAGCGGCCGGGTCTTGGTGCGCTCGTAGCTGGGATCGACGTCCTTGTGATAGTCGCTCACCGGAAGCACGGAGGCGAAAAGCACCTTGATCTTATAGAAGCCCGCCAGTTCGGCGATCATCGCCAGGTTGTCTTCTATGGCCGCAAGCGGAACACCGCGCGCGATGTCGTTCGTTCCGCCGAGCACCAACACGGCCGCCGGCTCAAGGCGAATCACGTCCGACTCCATTCGGCCGAGCATCTGGCCGGTGATCTGGCCGCTGATCCCTCGATTCAGAAAATCGCGATCCGGAAAATATTCGTTGAGATGCCAGAAGTCGGTGATCGAATCGCCGAGGAACACCACACGCTGTTTGCCGGGCTTGGGCGCACCGGCTCGGGTGTTTTCGTCCGAGTAGCGCGCGAGGTTGTCGCGGTCGGGAATGCGGAGCTGGCGGTCCTTTTGGACGATTAACGCGCGGAAATGGGCGTTGAGGCGCGCTTCAATGTCGCGCAGTTCGTGGAGCTGCTTTTGCGCCTCTTCGGAAAAAGGAAACGGTTTCGGGACGGCGTCTGAGAGCGCGATAAAGGTTCGAAGGTTCGAAAGGAACGCGTAGTTAGCGTCAGCGTTCGCCGGATCTGCACGGACGTTATCGGAGAATTGCCGAGCGTTCTCGATTAACGGCGCCCCGGAGTGAGCCAGATCTGGCAACGCCACACCGGTGGATTCCATGAGCTGTATTGAGCGGGAATAACTCTGAAGAAGCTGATTCGTGTTGAGAAGCGCTGAAGGAGTTTCTGGAGGCTGCTGCGCGAACAACGCAAGTGCCGCGCAGGGCAGCCAAAGCCACCTCACAGGTGCTCTTCCTTTTCGAGTTCCAGGGTGATCGATCCGATTGGAAAGCTCATGCGCGCCCGGATCTGCACCGGAAGCCGTCGCGCATCGTCGGTGAGCCAGACGAAAAACTGACCTTTGCGGCTGTAGAGCACGCCGTTAAAGATGTTCGCCTCGCATCGAATGGTGTTAAACGTCCCGGCTTTGATCTTGATGCTTTCGCGAGCCTGCGCATCCACGCGCGCGGCGACCACTTTCTTGCCGTCGCTGATCGTGATCTGGTCCGATTGGCCGGGTTCGATCTTGAGCGTGCGCAATTTGTAGAGAGCGGCGATGATATCGCTGACGCACGGCGGGATATCCGTTTCCGAGGCCTTGATCACGGTGTTCTTGAGCAAATCGCGCTCCTGGTAGCTGGCTTTGCCGCGCGCGCGGTCGAACTCGACCTTGGTGTCGTGGTGGCGGTTTTTCTCCATCGCGTCGAGATCCGTGCTCGAGGCGCAGAAGTGACCGTCCATTTTGACGTCGTAGTTATCGTCCAGGTGATACAGCTTCGAAACGAGTCCCGCCGATTCGAGATGCAGCTTCACCTGCCAGGGCGAGCCGTCGAGCGAGCCGGTCGGGTCCACTTTGAGCGATGCGTTGCCGGCATAGATCAGGCGCCATTCCACGGAGTAGGTGAGAGTTTCGGGCGACGGAAGGGAGCTAGCCGGTACGCCCTCGAAGTGGTTCTGGGGTTGACAGACCAGGGACGTGGCCAGGAATGCAGCAAAGAGTCTGGGCATTCCTGGCCTCGGTATTCGAAAACTTTGAATGGGCTGCAAAATTTCGCGGCCTTCGTAACTTGACTTGAGCGTCCCGGAGGAGGGCACGCGGCACGCCACAGGCGTGCGCTTCGGTGATCCACCCGTTTCGCCAGCCCATCGAGGCCCGCTGGCGACGATTTTATTGTCAGGGACTAGTGTAACGCGGCTGTCAATGGTTTATCAGCCGCCGCATAGGATAGGGCCATAGTGGCCCAGGCCGTGGCGGAGGCTGAGATCCACTGGTCGTGATTGTGGGGAAACCCACTTTGGAAGTACGGCTGGAACTTCGGCGATCGGCTGGCGACGTACCAAGAGCCGTCGGCGAGCTGCGTACGAAGCAGATACTGAACGCCTCTCAGATACGCGGCGTTCGATGCCGGCGCGCCGAGTTCATGCAGAGTGTATAGGGTTGTCGCGGTGGCATAGGCGTCGCTCTTGAGATCCAGCGTTTGGGACCAGCCGCCATCGGCGTGCTGAAGCGCGATCAATTTTTGAAGCGCGGGGTCTGTTACTGGTCGGCCGGCGTTCACCCATTTCAGCCCCAACAATTGCATGTTGCGATCTTCGGTGGAGCGAGGCGTAGCGGATTTGAGCCAGGCAGCGGCCCGGGCGATGCGATGGTCGAATTCAGCTTTGCGGCCCGGAGGCGCGTAAGCAACAAAAGCTCGCAGGCACAGCGCCGTGCGGGAGAAATCGCCGTCCTCCATGGGCGCGCGCTGGGGGCTGCCGAAATGCCAGTTGCCTTCTTGGCGCTGCAGCCAGGCGAGATTATCTACCATGGCGTCAATGGCGCGATCGGCCGGAGCGTGCGAGACAGCCAACTGGAGCAGTGAGTACATGATGGTATCCATTGCTCCAGGAACAGTCATGCCTTGAATGAGGATTTGGTCGGCGGAGGCCCATTGCAGTTTGACGACCTTGAGCTGCTCGGCATCGGCGGCGTCATCTACGGGGATGCCATTTTCGCGGGCGACGACGGCCGCCATTCCAGCCAGATTCTGTGCGTGACAGGAGACGCATCCGCCGGTCATGAAGAAACTGGCGGCGGTCTTTTGAACTAAGGCGAGGCTCTTCTGAGCGGCCTCGCGCGGCGTGAGTGGCGAGTCGGCCGCGGCCTGGATGACGGGCGTGGCGAAGGCACGTGCTGATTGAATGCCGAGGGTCTTTAAAACCTCAGCCTTGTTGAATTTTTTTGCCCAGTCCAGGCTGTTTTCGCCGACTTTCGACTCGATCTTCGGATCAGCGCCTTTGTCGAGGAACAGCTTGACCACGCGCGCGTCGGCGCGATCACTGGCCACGGCCAGCATGAGCGGCGTCATAGCACGAACATCGAGCGGATCTATTTTCGCGCCATGCTTCAACAACAGGCTGACGGCATCGAAGCTGTTCGCGCCCGCGGACTGATGAAGCGGTGTCAATTGGAATAGCTCGATAGATCCGTTCTTGACTTGCACGAAATCGAGGTTCGCCCGGTTGACATCGGCACCCTTTGAGATCAACAGCTTCATCACCTCGATATTTGCTTCGGCCGATGCGTTCCACAGGGGCGTTTGGCCGTACTGATCGGCGGTGTTGACGTCGGCGCCCTTCTCGATCAGAAACTTGATGGTTGCGGTATCGTTGGCTGTAGTCGCTTCGTTGAGCGGGGTTTCTTTCGATCCGCCAATGACCGCCACATTCGCTCCTTTACTGATGAGCAGCTTGACGATTTCCGAGCCGCCGTTATAGCTGGAGGCGACCAGAAGCGGCGTACGTCCGGGTTTGGATCGCGCGTTGACGTCCGCGCCGTTTTCCACGAGAAAGCGTACTTTGGCGAGATCCGTGGAGCAGACCAATAGAGCTGTCATGTCGAACGCGTTCTTAGCGTTAACCTCCGCGCCGGCCGCCACGAGCGATTTCATTGCCTCTAGCGAACCGAATGCTGCCGCGTACATGAGCGGAGTGGAGCCGCGCGGGTCCCTGGTGTTGACGTCCGTATTTTTCAAAAACGAAGCCAACGCCGATAAGTCGTTGTTGCGAATGGTCTGATAGAAGCTGTCGCTGGGCGACTGGGCTAAAGCAGAAAGAGTAAGACAGACTACAACAGCAGTGCACACGCCAAGTCTATGCATCCCGAGACGTCCTCCAGTTTTTTGTAACCTTTTTAGCCGATCGTTCCGCTAGACGCAAGGGTACCGGGTACTGGGAAGGCTGGTAGCTAAGCCGGTTCGGGAATCATTTCGATCGCACCGCAAGGGCATTCGGACTTGCAGATTCCGCAGCCTTGGCAGAGGTCGTAGTCGAAGGGATAGCGCTCACCTAGCCCGAGTTTGATGATCGCATTGTCGGGGCAGGCTCCGAAACAGCTATCGCATTCAAAGCAGTTCCCGCAGGAGAGGCAGCGCTTGGACTCAAAGAGTGCCTGGCGTTCGTCAAAGCCGCTGACTAACTTCATCGAAAGTGGATTGGCGCCGTGCCGCGTCCAGGTTGGCCTGGACGGCGGCGGGAACCTTTGCGTACGACCATGTGCTGAGCTTGTCGAACGACGCAAGCTGTGATACCGCGCAGCCAGGCATCGATGTTTCGGGCAGCTTTTTTCCCATGTCCATCCGCAACGGTAACGGTCCGTTCCGCTGGAACCATGTCGCCGCCCGTCGAAAACGCCGGGGTGACCGGTCATCATTTGTGCGTTGACTTTGACGACGGCGTTAATGATTTCGAGGCCGGAGACCCGTTCGAGGAAGCTCAGATCCACGTCCTCCCCGAGCGCGAGCACCAGCGAATCCGCCTCGATGGTTTCAAATTCGCCGGTCGGCTGCGGGGCATCCGGATTCGTCCAGGCGCATCTTTTCGACCCGCCGCCTCAGGGAAACGCGCTCCAAAGAAGGATCTCGCGATGATGGCGATAACCTATGGCACGGTCTACGTCGCGCACGTCGCGCTAGGCGCTAGCGACACGCAAACGGTCAAAGCTTTTCTCGAAGCCGAAGCCTATGACAGCCCTGCGCTGATCATCGCGTACGCCCACTGCATCGCGCACGGCATCGACATGGCTCACGGTCTCGACCAGCAAAAGGCCGCGGTCCAATCGGCTTACTGGCCGTTGTTCCGTTACAACCCGGAATTCGCCGCCGGCGGCAAGAACGCTTTTAACTCGATTCACGGCCGCCCTCGATTCCGCTCGAAAAGTACATCTACAACGAAGGTCGCTACGAAATGCTGGTGCGCAGTTCGCCCGAGGCCGCCGCGGTACTGCTCGCCGAAGCCCAGCACGACATGAATCTCCGCTGGAAGATTTATGAACACTGGGCCAATTTCTCGCCGAGCGGCGAAACGCGAGGCTAAAAAGCGCCGGGGCCGTTGGCCTCGCTTTCGTCATTCTTACGCTTCGATGACAGCGCCGCGCGGGCGGATCAGCTAAATTGGAATCACAGTGCAGAGCTATGACCTGATCGTTGTCGGATCGGGCCCGGCCGGTCAAAGAGCGGCGATCCAGGGCGCGAAAATGGGGAAGCGTGTGGCCGTCGTCGAGCGGCGCGAAGTTCTGGGCGGCGTCTGCGTCAATACCGGCACGATCCCGAGCAAGACTTTCCGCGAGGCTGTCCTCCATCTCTCCGGCTACTACTGGCGCAACCTCGGCAATAACCACCGCAACCACGACAAGATCACTATGACCGATCTCGTCCAGCGCGTCCACTACGTCATGAAGACGGAAGAAGATGTGATCCAGTCGCAGCTATCTCGCAACAACGTCGATCTCTTCCATGGCACCGCAAAGTTCACAAACCCGCACACCCTGATGGTCGAATCGCCGAGCGGTTCGCAGACCTGCTCAGCTGATCAGATTGTCATCGCCGTCGGAACACGCCCGGCCTACTCCGATCACGTTCCGCTCAACGGCCGGAACATCATCGATAGCGATCACATTCTCGATCTCCAACAACTTCCATCGACGCTCATAGTGGTTGGCGGGGGCGTTATCGGTGTCGAGTACACTTGCATGTTCGCGGCGCTGGGTGTGCGCGTAATCCTGATCGAAAAGCGTAATCGGCTGCTTGAGTTCGCCGATGCGGAGATGGTAGAGGCACTCTCGTATCACTTGCGCGACAATCGCGTGACCATGCGGCTCAATGAAGAGGTGCAGAGTGTCGAAGAAGTGCCCGGTGGCGGCGTGGCCGCCAACATGGTCAGCAAGAAAAAAATCTTCGGCGATGCACTGCTTTACGCTGTCGGACGGCAGGGCAACGTCGACGATCTAAATCTTCCCGCTGCAGAAATCGAACCGGATTCGCGCGGCCGCATCGCCGTGGATGGGGACTACCGCACCAAGCAGCCGCACATCTTCGCGGTCGGCGACGTCATTGGATTTCCCAGCCTTGCCTCGGTATCCATGGAACAGGGCAGGATCGCGGCGGCCCGCGCCTTTGGCCGTAGCGCTCACGCCAACCCCGCCGGGTATCCGTATGGCATCTACACCATCCCCGAGATGTCGTTCATCGGTAAGAACGAAGAGCAACTCACCGATGAAGACGTCCCGTACGAAGTCGGTTTGGCCTACTATCGTGAGATCGCGCGCGGCCAGATCCGCGGCGACACTACTGGCCGGCTCAAGCTGATTTTCCATCGCGAGACGAAAAAGTTGCTGGGCGTCCACATCATCGGAGAAGGTGCCACCGAGCTGTTGCACATCGGCCAGGCGGTGATGATGCTTGACGGAACCGTCGAATATTTCGTGGACACGGTCTTCAATTATCCGACGCTCGCCGAATGCTACAAGGCTGCAGCGTTCAACGGGCTCAACAAGCTGTCCAGGTTCGACTCCACTGTCGCCTGACTGAGTCGCGGCGGTACACTGATACAAGATCTGGAGGGCATCGCCATTGCGCGTGCCAGTCATCATCGCTGCGCTGGTTTTTGCGCCGGCTGTATACTGCCAGAACGGCAGCGATTTAATCCAGAAGTATGAACAGCAAATCCAGGCAAATCCTGCCAATTCTCGCGCGCATTACGAACTCGGCGAGATTTATCTTGAACAAGGCGGCTACATAAAAGCCGCAAGCGAGTACCACGCCGCTCTGAATGGCGATCTAGAGCCAAAGCTGATCGAGGTTCTGTCGCACCTTGGGCTGGCGAAGGTTTTCGAGCGATCAGGACAAGCCGAGCGGGCCGCGAACGAACGGGAGCAAGCTGCGCGCGCCGCTCGGGATAATCCTCGGCTGGCAGAGGCGACTTCAACTGCGAGCGATTCAGTCCAGCCCAGTACGAGCAGCCCATCCGCACCTCGGCTGCGGTTGCTTTCTCCGATCGTGCTTACGCCACCCATTCGTCAAACTGAGCCCGAATACTCCGACGAGGCGCGCGCCGCCGGACTCGAAGGCACGATCCAAGTCAGCTTGAACATCGCGCCCGACGGCACGGCTGTCAATGAGAAAGTACTGTCGCCGCTCGGTCTCGGCCTGGACGAAAAGGCGATCGAGTGTGTTCGCCGGTGGCGGTTCGCGCTTCCTGCCATCGCGACGCTCGAGCCAGTCACCGTGGCCGTGAATTTCCTGCTCCCTAGGAAGGTCTCGCGCTGGCATCTCGTGAATGCATCGTTCCATGTGCCGGATCGAGCCACGCGGCCAGCCTTCCACGTAGTGCCGTATCCGCTGGGCGCGGGCGTTTCAAACAAAGCCATCGACGAAGGTTGGGTGATTTCTGCGATCCCGCGCGCCGCCAGCGTCCGGCTTCAATTCGAAGTGAACGAGCGCGGCGCGCCGGCGAAATTTCAAGTGCTCGACGCTTCGGCCGACCTTTGGGGCAACGAGGCCATTGCGGTGGTTCGACGATGGCGCTTCACCCCTGGAACGAAGGATGGAAAGCCGGTCGCGGTCCCCTGCACGGTTGACTTAGTCTGGGGCCAAAAAACTTGGACGCCCGAGATCCTTGCTAAAGTGCACGATCAGCTACGCGTGGCGGCGACTCCCGAATCTTCGCTAGGCACTCCCACTTTGCCAACTCCACCGTCCCTCATGCCCATCATGACGGCTCCGCCTGCAAGGGCGATGTACTTTATCGATGACCCACAGAGGCCGCATGACCAGATCTGCGTCATTCTTAACGTCGTGGTTGACCTAGACGGCGCCCTGGGCAACCTCCGAGTGGTCCGCAGTCTCGGACACGCCTACGACTCCGAAGCAATCGACGCGGTTCGCGCTCGGAAGCTCATAACCGAAAAGCCGCATCCAGGCCTCCGCTACATCGAAGTCGATTTCGTCGGGCACTAAACCGGTTATTTGCTGCCCGCAGCAGCCGTAGGCATCGACGTGCTCTGCCGCGGATACTTCGGCCGCGACGGGGCTTTCGGCAATTTGTCCAAAGCCTGCTTGGCCAGCTCGATCGCCTTTTCAAGCTGCGGGTCGTGGCCTGCTACTTCAAGATCGGGACGCTGCTCCACAACCACGTCGGGATCGACGCCGTGATTTTCGACGATCCAGTGGCCGCCTTTGTCGGGCGCCCAGAACGCGATCTCAGGCGCGGTGACTCCTCCCCCATCCATTAGAGGAATGGAGCGCGAAATACCAACCAAGCCGCCCCAGGTCCGCGTTCCCACCACTGGCCCGAGCTTCTCTTCCTGGAAGAACCAGGGGAAGCAGTCCCCTCCGGAACCAGCGAGCTCATTGACAATCATCACCTTCGGCCCGAAGATCGCTGCCTGGGGCACAGGTTGGTCCTTGCCCTCGCGCGGTGTAATCGAAGCCAGCAGCCGGCGCTGCAATTTCTCGGTGAAGAAATCGGGGATCATGCCGCCCCCGTTGTAGCGCTCGTCGACGATGAGGCCCTCCTTGCCGACCTGCCCGGTGAAATATTTGTCGAACGCCATCAGGCCAGAGATTGCTGTATCCGGCACGTGCATGTAGGCGATGCGTCCGCCGGTGGCATCCGAAACGATCTTGCGGCGGGACTCGACCCAGTCGTAATAGCGCAGGCCGGATTCGCTGGCGACAGTCTTCACCGTGATTTCCCACGCGCCTTGATCCGACGGCTTGTCGTTGATCTTCAGCGTGACGATCTTGCCGGCGAGGTTGACAAAATCTGAGTAGGGATTCGCCGGCGCTCGCACTGCCGTACCGTTCACCGCGATAAGGTAATCGCCTTCTTTCACCTTTAGGCCTGGTTCCGTGAGGGGCGATCTGGCCGAGTCCTCCCAGTTTTCACCTTTGTAAATCTTGGCGAGTTTGTAGTAGCCCTTGTCGGCCGCGAAATCGACGCCCAGAAGTCCGGTCCCGACATGCGCGCGATCGGGAAGATCGCCACCTTGCACGTAGGTATGCGAAGTGCTCAGCTCGGCGATCATTTCGCCGATGATGTAATTCAAATCGCTGCGGTGTGCCACCCACGGAAGAAGCGCTTCGTAGCGTTGTCCGATGACCTTCCAGTCGAGGCCCTCCATGGCGGGATCCCAATAGAAATCGCGCTCCACGCGCCAGGCTTCGTGGAAGATCTCCTTCCATTCCTCGCGCGGATCGACGCGCGCCTGCAGACTTCCGAGATCCAGTTTGCCGTCGCCGACTTTCTTGCCGGGTGCAGCGTCCACGATGCCGTATTGGTCGCGCGCGTGGTAGATCACCTTCTTGCCGTTCAGATCGAGATCGTAGTTGTCGATATCGGCGAGCAGAACTTTGTCTTCGCGCTTAGCGACGTCGTAGGTGTGCAACGTGTTGCGCGGCCCTCCGCCGGGACGACCCTGCTCGGTGGTTGCGATCGGGCGCGAAGTGTAGAAGATCGCGTCCTTGCGCGCTTCGAGATGGCCGAACATTCCCGCGGGGACGGGCACTTGGACGATACGTGAGCCGAGCCCAGCCAGATCGACTGCGATCGGCTTGACGTCGGGCTTTTTGTCGGCTGTTTTTTCGTCCGAAGATTTCACCTCGTCGGCCTTGGCTTCAGTCTTAGCCGGCTCCTTCTTCTCCGAGTCTCCTGCCGAGTCCGGTTTCTTGGCGTCGCTTGAGTCTTTCTCGTCATCGATCTGCGGCGCAAACGGCGACGGCTCATCCGACTTCAACACCAGCGCGAAGATGCCACGCGTGTTGTAGTAGTTGAACGTCGCATCGAAGACGCCGGCGCTCGGGTAGAAGAACCGGTCTGAAAAGAAATACAGATACTTGCCATTTTGATCGAACGCGGGATTGGTGTTGTTGTAGAAATCTTCGGTCACGCGCGTTGACTGGCTCTTATCGAGCGAGTACAAATAAATTGCCGCGGCCTGGTTCTCTTCATTCTTTGCATAAGCAATCCACTTGCTGTCCGGCGCCCAGGCAGGGGTTCCGTCGAGCCCGTTCTCGGCCTGATCGACCAGGACCGGCTGCTTGGCGTCGATGTCGACGTAATATAGTCTCTGCTTCTTATC
>DASQJA010000013.1:0-14236 GCA_035631275.1 Bryobacteraceae bacterium | reverse complement strand
CCGATTTTTTTGTTGCGGCCCGCAACTCTTTCCGTCATAGTAGGAATTGAGTAGCATCATGTAGGGCGCATCGGAACCTGCCGCTTTCAGCGAGAGCCGTTCTTAAGCGTCCTATTCTCAACTATGGGCGGCGATTCTCGATGGCGGACGAAATCCTCTTCCTCACTGAGTTGCTCGGCCTCAAGGTCTATGACCTAAAGGGCCGCAGCCTCGGTTTCGTCAAAGACGCCGCGATCGTTCCGCTAATTCATCCTTCTCGTGTCGACCGGTTTCTCGTCGGTGGGGGTTGGAGCTGGCTCACTGTCCGGCACGATCAGGTTGGTCAGATCTCGCTCGACGGCATCTACCTCAAAGACGAAGTTCTCACTCCTTATCACTCCGACGAGTACATGCTGCGCCTTGTGCGCGACCTCCTCGATCAGCAAATCATCGACGGCCAGGGCCGCAAAGTAGTGCGCGTCACCGACGTCACATTCAAGATCCAGCACGAAACCGACGAAGATGCCCTGAATATCGTCGACGTCGACATCGGGCTGCGCAGCATTTTCCGCCGGCTCATGCAGGGCGCGATCTCGCGGCGCTGGGTGCGTCGGCTTCAGGAAGTGATTCCGCCCAACTCCATCCACTGGGAAAATTGCAGCATTCTCGAAGCTGACCCGCAGCGCCGCCTGCGGCTCAATGTGAGCAACGAAATTCTTGAGCGTATGCATCCGGCCGACTTGGCCGATATCGTTGAGGAGCTGACGCCCGAGGACCGTGAGGCGATTTTCGAGACCATCGACAGCGAAGTGGCCGCCGAGGCGTTGTCAGAAGTGGAGCCGGAGATTCAGGCCAGCATTCTGGAATCGCTCGAAACCGAGAAAGCGGCCGAGATCGTCGAGGAAATGGCGCCCAACGAAGCCGCTGACGTTCTGGCCGAGCTCGAAGAGCAAACGTCCGAGGAAATTCTGCAGGAAATGGAGCCCGAACCGAAGACCGAGGTCGAGGAACTGCTCGAATATCACGAAAGCTCTGCCGGCGGATTGATGAATACCGAATACGTCGCACTGCCACAGAATTCCACCGTGGCGGACGCAATTCAGGCGCTGAGGGCGCACGAAGAAATCCTCGAAAAGCTGAACACGATTTTCCTCGTCGACGCGAACGAGCAGCTCACCGCGTCTGTTCCGCTCGCGCGCCTGTTCACCGCCGCCGGCGCGACGCCGCTTAAGGACTTGGCAGCCGAGAACCTGATCCAGGTGGACGTCGAGGAGAAGCAGGACCGCATCACCGAAATTTTCGACAAGTACAATTTGCTCGCGCTTCCAGTGGTGGACGAAGCTGGCAAGCTGGCCGGAGCGATCACGGCCGACGAAGTCATTTCTCTCTTGAGGGCCAAGTGACGTGGACAGCCAAGTGATTCTGGAGGACCCTCCGCTGGCGGCAAGGGGAAAGGCGTGTTCAAAAGATTTCGATATCAAACCGCGATCTTCCTGTCCGTGGTCGGCCCCGGTCTCATCACCGCCAACGTCGATAACGACTCGGGAGGCATCCTCACCTATTCGCAGGCCGGCGCCAAGTACGGTTACCTTCCGCTCTGGACGCTGATCCCGATCACGTTGCTGTTGATCGTCACACAGGAAATGTGTTCCCGTATGGGCGCGGTCACGGGCAAAGGCCTGTCCGATCTCATTCGCGAGGAATTTGGACTGCGCACCACGTTTTTCATGATGATCGCGCTGGTGCTGACGAATTTCACCAACGTCATCGCGGAGTTCGCAGGAATCGCGAGTTCACTCGAGTTGTTTCACATCAGCCGCTACATTTCCGTACCGATCTGCGCGATCGCCGTGTGGCTGCTCGTTGTCCGCGGAACCTATCGCGGCGTCGAGAAGGTATTCCTGTTCGCCTGTTCGCTCTATATCACCTACATCATCTCGGCGTTTCTATTGAAGCCCGACTGGACCGAAGCCGCGGTGAACAGCCTGCGTCCGGTGGTGATGTTCGACACCGGCTACATCACCATGCTGATCGCCATGGTGGGCACGTCCATTGCGCCGTGGATGCAGTTTTATCTGCAGTCGGCCATCGTGGAAAAAGGCGTGACCGCAAAGGAATACGTACAGTCGCGCATCGAAGTCGTGGTTGGCTGTATCCTCACCGACGTCGTTGCCTTCTTCATCATCGTGGCGTGTGCGGCGGCCATCTGGTCTCACGGACCGAAGGACATCAACGATGCGGCCGACGCCGCCATCGCGCTCAAACCTTTCGGAAACTACGCCTCGATCCTGTTCAGCGCCGGCCTATTCAACGCCTCGTTCTTCGCCGCCTGCATTCTGCCGCTATCCACGGTGTTCACCGTATGCGAGGGCCTCGGATTCGAATCCGGCGTGGATAAGCGTTTCCACGAGGCGCCGGTCTTCTATTGGATGTTCACGCTGCTTGTCGTCTTAGGCGCCGGCGTAATTCTTTGGCCGAATTTTCCGCTAGTGAAGATGATTCTTTGGTCGCAGGTAGTGAATGGCGTCCTGCTTCCCGTGGTGCTCATCTACATGGTGATGCTGATCAACAAGAACGGCTTAATGCGCGAATGGACCAATTCGCGGCTCTACAACGCCGTGGCGTGGGTTTCAGTGGTCATCATGATCGGCTTGACACTGGCACTGGCGTCGATCACGGTGAAGCAGATGGTTCAGTCCGCGTCGGCCAAACCTGCGGCTCCGGTTTCAAGGCCGCTCGCCCAGGTGCAGCGCGACGATTCCGGCGGTCATGCGGTGAAAGCGGACATTCGTGAATCCCGCGGCGCGCATTCGCTCCGCTAGTTCGTTCGCGCTGGGGAACTTGCGCACCGATTCCGGCAAGTAGGAATAAGCATCGCGCGAACCGGAGATCCATCCGCCCACCGTGGGCAGAATCGCGCGCGAGTAGAAGCCATAGACGCTCGCCAGCAGCGCATTGGGCGGCGTCGAAAATTCTAGAATCGCGAGAACACCGCCCGGCTTCAGAATCCGCCTGAGTTCGCGCAGTCCCTGTTCGTAATCCGCGAGATTGCGGAAGCCGAACGCGATGGTCGCGAGATCGAGCGAAGCGTCCGCGACCGGCAGTTTCAGTGCATCGGCTTCGAACAAAGGAGTCCGCTTTACGCGCGCCGCTGCTTTGTCGCGCGCCGCAACCAGCATCGGATGGCAGAAATCACTGCCAAACACCTGGGCCCGGCCCCGAGCTGCGAGCGCGAGCATCAGTTCGCCCGTACCGCACGCCACATCGAGAACATGAGCGTCAGGCGAGGCCAAGACCGTCTCCAATCGCCTTACCGCCGCCGCGCGCCAGTGGCGATCGATATTCAGCGACAGCAGATTATTCAGCAGATCGTAGCGTGGCGCGATCCGGCCGAACATCCCGCGCACCCACCGCGCCGCCTGCTCGGGATCCTGAATACCCGCGGGTGTCGTCCCGCTGGTGCGCGTCAACAAGCGAGCGCTTCCTCGATCGACGCCAGCACCAGCTTCTCGTCGACCTCGGCTGTGATCTTCACCGCTCCGATGCGCTCCGGCAGTACAAAATGCACGCGGCCCTTCACCGTCTTCTTATCGTGCAGCAGTCGCGCCGCCAACCGCCGCGGATCGAGCCCCGCGACCGGCGGAAACGGTCCGTACGAGTTCACGCATTCGACGATCTCTTCGCGATCCCCACGCGGCAGCATCCGCTCCTTCTCGCCGAGCAGACTCGCGGCCTTCATTCCCCACGCCACCGCCTCGCCGTGCAGAAATTTCGAATAGCCCGTCTCCGCCTCGAGTGCATGTCCGAAGGTGTGGCCGAAATTGAGAATGCGCCGGCGGTCTTCTTCTTTTTCATCGCCCGAAACGACGGCTGCTTTGAGCCGCACCGAATCGCAAATCATGCGGTCCACCACATCCGGCGCATGCGACATCACGCGCTCCGGCTCGCGCCGCATCAGCCAGAATAGATCCGCATCCGCGATCACTCCGTGCTTGATGATCTCGAACAATCCAGCCCGGTATTCGCGCTCGGGCAGCGTATCGAGCACTGAGGGATCGATCAGCACCGCAAGCGGCTGGTGGAAGCTGCCGATCAGATTCTTTCCTACAGCCAGATTCACGCCCGTCTTTCCGCCGATGGCCGCGTCCACTTGCGCGAGCAGAGTCGTCGGGATCTGGATCACCGGAATCCCGCGCATAAAGATCGCCGCAAGGAACCCCGCCACATCCGTCAGGATGCCCCCGCCGAACGCGATCACGACACTAGAACGATCGCCGCCCTTTTCGACCATCCTTTCGGCAAGCGCTTCCACTTCAGCGATTCGTTTCCGCTCTTCGGTCCCCGGAAAAAACAAAAGCTCGCTGGGATGATTTCCTGCCGCGCCATCGAGCAAGTGCCCATGCAGCTTCCAAACCTCTTCCGTCGTGATAAAAAATACCTTGCCGGCGCGCACGGGAATGTACTCGCCCGCCCGTGCGAGCACATCTCGCTCCACCACGATCGGATAGCTGCGCTGCGGTGTTTGCACCGCAAAAGACGGCATACAATCGTTGTACCATGTGGGTTGCTGTCAACCTCCCCGAACGCCACCCGCGCTGCGCGCGCCAGCAAGTGAGACTTCTGTAGCAATGCCAAAAGCTCTTTGGCCGGTGTTGTTTCTATTTCTCGCGGCCGGCGAAGCTATCGAGATTCGCAGCCCGGCGAAGATTCTCTGGGCCGGGCCGGGGATTCTGTTCGCAGCAATGGCGATCGCTTGGGCGGCCGAGTCAGCGCAGTTTTTCATCGCGCAGGGATTCGCGCTCGCGATCCTCGCCTGGATGCAGACTCTGCCCGAGTTCGCTGGCGAAGCCGTTTTGGCGTGGCATCGGCAGGTGCCTTACCTACTCGCCGCGCTCACCGGCGCTCTGCGGCTGCTCACAGGGCTCGGCTGGCCCATGATCTACTTCGCCGCGGCCACCGTGCACCGGCGCCGCGCAGGAAAGGCGCTCAACCGGATCGTGCTCGACGCCGAGCACAGCGTCGGCGTAGTCGGATTGCTAGTGGCGCTGATCTACATCTGTGTGATTCTCGTGAAGCGCTCTGTGAATCTGTTCGACGCGGCCGTGCTCACGGGAATCTATGCGGCCTATCTGGTCCTGCTGAGTAAAATGCCATCGCAGGACGAAGAGGGCATTGAAGAGCTGGGAGCCATCCCGCGCGCGATCGTACTCTCACCGCGCGGCCGGCGCATCGTTTTGATCGGCGGTTTGTTCGCTGCCGGTGGCGCGTTGATTTATTTCACCGCCAATCCCTTTCTAGGAAGCTTGTTCGCGATCTCAAACCTTCTCGGCGTTCCGAGCTTCATCTTCATCCAGTGGGTCTTTCCGTTCGTGACTGAGTTTCCTGAAGGACTGTCGACGTTCTACTTTGCGCGCACTGTTTACGGCGCGCCAATGGCACTGATGAACATGGTCTCGAGCAACATCAACCAGTGGACGCTGCTCGTGGCGATGCTCCCCGTCGTGCTTTCACTCAGCGCGCGCCACGCCACCGCGCTGCCGATGGATCTGCAGCAGACGCTCGAAGTTCTGATGACCGTCGGCCAGCAACTGGTCGGCATGCTCTTTCTAGTGAACATGGAGCTGGCCTGGTGGGAAGCGGCCGTGTTGTTCGTTCTCTGGCTAGTTCAATTCGTCGCCTCCGCGATCCCTCCCGAAGCGCCGCTCGGTGCGATCGCCGGCCACGTGCACGGTTGGATCACGGCGGCGTACTTCCTCTGGGCGGCCTGGGAACTAATCCAATTGCTGCTCGGCAAGCGCAAGCCGCTGGCGTTCCGCGAATTCACAAAGCTCTGGCGCGCGCATGTGTCAGGCGCACGTTAGCGACGGCACTGCTCAGCGACCCACGTTTTCTTGCATCGATTCGCGCAACCGGAAGCACCACGCCTTAGAGTCCCAATAGATTCGGCCCTGATTCGCCTTCCAGAATGCCCTCCAGTGGGCTTGCAAATCGGCAAGGCTGTGGGTACGCCGAAATTGGCGCCAGCAGTCCCAAGCTGGGCATCGCACTGCGGCTTTTTCGGCGGATATACCGGAGGCATCGTGCTCTTCTGCCATGCATCGTCCGTAAACAGATTCCCGAGAATTAACAAGGCCAATTCCCCGACCGCGGTACGCGGCCAGAAATCAAATCATAGACCGGTTCCTGGATTAATCGCGAATCTGTGATCTGCGAAATCAAGACTGAAATTGCGGCCTTACCGTCAGCGACGATCTGGTCGATGACAGCCGCAGCGCAATATTCCCGATCCTGGAATCTTCCTTTGGCACGGCACGTCTGATTGCTCCAAGTCAGCAATGGATAGGGTTTGATGGGAACATCCGCGCCGCCCGCCGAGATACCGGAGAACAACGCGAGCACCGTGACGAATGTTAAAGTGAACCACTCCAGCGAAAGCCTAAGTCTAACTGAGACGGATCGCCGCGCTAAAATATAATTCCACCCCGGCGCGCACCGCCGAATCGAAACCGAAAGCCGAGACCAGAGCTTAGATGAAACAAAGAGTGCGTTCCACCACTATCCTTTGCGTGCGCAGGAACGGAAAAGTGATCATGGCAGGCGACGGGCAAGTCACGCTCGGTCAGGAAGTACTGAAATCGTCCGCGAAAAAGTTACGCCGCCTCTATAACGATAAGATTCTGGCCGGATTCGCCGGTTCCACCGCGGACGCCTTCGCCCTGTTTTCGCGCTTCGAAGCCAAGCTCGAGCAATACAACGGCAATCTTCCCCGCGCTGTCGTCGAGCTGGCCAAGGAATGGCGGACTGACCGTGTCCTGCGCCATCTCGAAGCCCTCCTGCTCGTCGCCGACGCCCAAAACACCTACCTCGTCAGCGGCAACGGCGACGTCATCGAGCCCGACGAAGCCGTCGCTGCGATCGGTTCCGGAGGCCCTTTCGCCAAAGCAGCGGCCACCGCGCTGATCGAAAATACTAAACTGGGAGCGAAAGAAATCGCCGAAAGGGCCATGAAGATCGCGGGCGAAATTTGCATCTACACCAATGAAACCGTCACCTACGAGGAACTGGGCTAGATGGTGATCTACCTTCCCGGCCAGGCTGTCGACGAAGCGCCGCTGCTCGATGAGCTCACGCCCCGCGAGATCGTCGAAGAGCTCGACAAGTACGTCATCGGCCAAGCCGAAGCCAAACGTGCCGTCGCCATTGCATTGCGAAATCGCATCCGCAGGCAAAAGCTCGAAGCCGACATGGCCGACGAGGTGATGCCCAAGAACATCCTCATGATGGGTCCAACAGGCGTCGGCAAAACCGAAATCGCGCGGCGTCTGGCCAAGCTCGCCAACTCGCCGTTCCTTAAAGTCGAAGCCAGCAAGTTCACCGAGGTCGGCTACGTCGGCCGCGACGTCGAAGCCATGATCCGCGATCTGGTCGACATCGCCATCGACATGGTGCGGGAAGAGCGCCTCGAAGAAGTGGCGGACCGCGCCGAGCGCAACGCCGAAGAACGCCTGCTCGACCTGTTGATGCCGCCTCAGCCCGAGGCCTCCGAAAGCGCCGAGCGCACGCGTGAAAAACTGCGCGAGAAACTGCGCGCTGGAAAATTAGACGACCGGCTGGTTGAAATCGACGTCCGCGACCGCGGACCGACGTTCGAGATCAGCACCAACGCCGGCATGGAGGAAATGGACGTCAACTTGAAAGACGTCCTGCCGGGCCTGTTCGGCCAGCGCACGCGCAAGCGTAAAATGCGCGTCGCCGAGGCCGCCGAGTATCTTGTCCAGGAAGAAGAGCAGAAGCTGATCGATATCGATCAGGTCACCAGGATCGCGCTCGAACGTGTAGAACGCAGCGGCATCATCTTCCTAGACGAGATCGACAAAATTGCCGGCCGTGAGTCCGGTCACGGCCCCGACGTCAGCCGCGAAGGCGTGCAGCGCGACATCCTTCCAATCGTCGAAGGCACAACTGTGAATACACGGCACGGTTTCGTGCGTACGGATCATATCCTTTTCGTCGCTGCGGGCGCCTTCCATGTCTCGAAACCAAGCGACCTGATTCCCGAGCTCCAGGGCCGCTTCCCGATCCGGGTCGAGCTGAAGTCGCTCTCGGAAGCTGATTTCATTCGCATCCTGCGCGAGCCTAAGAACGCGCTGGTCAAACAATACACCGCCCTGCTAGACACCGAAGGTATCAAGCTCACCTTTACCGATGACGCCATCGAAGAGATCTCGCGTTTTGCCGCGCAGGTCAATCAATCCGCTGAAAACATCGGCGCGCGCCGCCTGCACACCATCATGGAGAAGCTGCTCGAAGACATTTCCTTCGCCGGACCCGACCTGAAAAAGAAAAACGTGCGAATCGACGCCACGTATGTACGCAAACAGCTCGCCGATATCGTCAAAGATCAAGACCTGAGCCGATACATTCTTTAAACGATGCGCGTTGCTGCCATGCTTCTGTGCGTAGTCGTCTGCGCGATCATCACCGGTTGCGGATCGATCGGCGAGCCGCTCTACCCGGCCGTGAAGATCCCGATGCGCGTAACCGACCTGAACGCCATCGAGCGCGGCGCACAGATTGACGTCTCCTTCACCAGTCCCTCGCAAACGACCGAAGGCCTCGCCATCAAAACGCCCGGCAAGATCGACCTGCGCATCGGGCCGAACGCTGGACCAGGTTTTGATCTGAGGAAGTGGCTGGAGAGCGCAGAGATCATCGAACTGGCGGCTCCCGCTGCCCCCGGAATGGTCCTCAAGCACATTCCGGTCGAAAAGTATGTCGGCAAGGACGAAGTGATGGCGGTCCGCGTCGCCAATGAAAAAGGTCGCTACTCTGACTGGTCGAATCCCGTGCCCCTGAGCGTCGAGCAACCGCTTACCACTCCAGCGAACTTGAAGACCGAGGCTACTGCGCAAGGTGTCGCCCTCAGCTGGACCGCTCCAGCGGGCGCCGCACAATACCGCATCTATCGCAAGTCGCAGGACGAGCAAACGCCCGCGCAACTGGCCACTAGTGATCAGCCGGTCTATCTCGACGCCACTGCCGAATTCGACAAGCGCTATGACTATTATGTTGAAGCGCTGCACGAAAAAACCACGAGCGAGGTCGCTGGCCCCGTCACCGTTACGCCGAAAGACGTCTTCCCGCCGGCCGTCCCAACCGGCCTGAACGCCTCAGCGGGCGTCGGTGCGGTGGAGCTGGCATGGAACCGAAACACGGAATCCGATTTCAAAGAATACCGCGTGTCGCGCGCCGAGGGCGGCGGTCCATTCGCGCAGATCTCGGTCGGTTTGGACACCCCGCTCTATTCCGACAAAACCGTGCAGAGCGGGGAGACCTACCGCTATCGTGTGATTGCGGTCGATCAGCTTGGCAACCCCAGCGAACCTTGCGCTCCCGTCGAAATCACCGTTCCATGAAAATCATCCGCTATACTCTAAATCCCAATACGCTGCCCACGGCGACCGATTCCGATCCCCACGTCGGCCGAGGCGACTGGAATACGCTCCCCAAGGGCGCGCGCCTTCTGCCTCCCTGCGCGCCGTCGAAGATCGTCTGCGTGGGCCGCAATTACGCCGAACACGCCAAGGAGCTAGGCAACGAAGTCCCGCAAGAGCCGCTGCTGTTCTTAAAACCGCCCTCGTCTCTGATCGCCACCGGCGACGACATCGTCTATCCGAAGCTTTCCAAGCGGGTCGACTTTGAAGGCGAGCTTGGCGTCGTTATCGGCAAGCGCGCCCGCAACGTAGAAGCCGGCGACGCAGGCGACTACATCCTCGGCTATACCATCGTCAACGATGTCACGGCTCGCGACCTCCAGCGCAAAGACGGCCAGTTCACACGAGGCAAAGGCTTCGATACCTTCTGCGCTGTTGGACCCTGTCTGGTACCCAAAGAGGAGGCTGATTTTTCCAGTTTTCGCATCCGTACCCTGGTGAACGGCGACGTGAAGCAAGATGGCTCCGTTAGCGATATGCTTTTCAGCGTGAGTGTTATCATTGCTTACGTCACGGCCGTCATGACGCTCGAACCTGGTGATCTCATCGCGACGGGAACTCCGCCAGGCGTTGGACCTATCGAACCGGGATCGAGCGTGCGTGTCGAGATCTCTGGCATCGGTGTTCTCGAAAATGCCGTTGTTGCCGAAGCTTGATCTCATCCTCATTGTCGCCACAGTTCTGGTTCTGGCGGCCGGCGTAACCCTCCTGATCCTGTGGCAGCGCAAGCCCAAAGACAAAGAACGGCGCCGCCGCCTCACCGTCAACCAGTACGGCCGCATCGGCGACGCTACGATTACAGATATGCAAGGCGATGTGCTTTTCTATTCTTACTCGGTTGCGGGCGTGAGCTATACCGCTTCTCAAAACGTTGCCGCCCTTCGCGACCGCATGCCGCCAGAGGTGGAACGGCTGATCGGTCGTGCGGCATCGCTCAAATACGCGCCGAAGAACCCCGCCAATTCCATCCTGATTTGCGAATTATGGTCCGGCTTGCGCTCTGGAGCCACTATCCGAGAGCACGATACGCCTAATATATTAGGCAACTAGCTTGCAGAAAGATCATATGCCTAATATAATAGGCATGTGTTAAGCCTCAACGCCATCGGTGACGAGATCGCCCGCCGCCGCAAGGAACTCAAGCTCAGCCAAACCGAGCTGGTGCGGAAAGCGGGTATCAGCCGCGCTACGCTCGATGCACTCGAAAACAGGCGTGCCAGAGAACTCGGTTTTACAAGACTCTCCAAACTGCTCTCTGCACTCGGTCTCGAGTTGAGCCTGCAAGCGGCGACCTCCCGGCGCCCGACCTTAGAGGAATTAATCCAAGAAGATCGCGCTGATCGAGGCTCGCAGTGATCCGAGGCTCGGAGTGATCAAGGTTTGGACCGATGCAGCCGAGGCTGGTCTTCTTGACCGCAGCGGTGAACGCGGGACTAGCTTCGTTTACATTCCCGGAGTAGCAGGCGCGCGATCCGTCTCCGTCACCATGCCCGTCCGGCTCGAATCCTGGAGCGTGCCCTTTGGCCTGCTCCCGATTTTCGAAATGAACCTTCCCGAAGGCGCGCTGCGGGAGCGGTTGCGCCTCGCCTTCGCAAAGGCCACCGGCACTTTCGACGACTTCGACCTGCTCTCGGTCGCCGGCCGCTCACAGATCGGCCGCATCCGCTATACGGGCGAGTTGGACCAGTTGCATGAAAATGTGCCTTTCCAATCGATCGATGAAATCCTCGAGCGCAAGCGCGGAGGAGACCTGTTCCGCTACCTGCTCGAGAAGTTCGCGACTTTCTCTGGCATCAGCGGAGTGCAGCCCAAGATCCTGGTGCGCGACGAAGCGGCATTCGCCGAAATGGAGCACACCGGAAGCCGCCTGTCGCAGAGCTTCCAGGGCGCCACCCATATCGTCAAGCTTTGGGAACCGAACGAATTTCCGCAATTGGCTGCCAATGAGTTCTTCTGCCTTTCCGCTGCTGCGAAATGCGGGCTCGATGTTCCTCCCTTTCGCCTGGCTGAGGATGGCTTGGCGCTCGTGATCGATCGCTTCGATCTACGCGCCGACGGCGGCTATCGCGGCTTTGAGGATTTCTGTGTGTTGAACGCGCGCCGGACCGACGAGAAATACTACGGCAGCTACGAAAGTTCCATCGTGAGGCGCTTTGGGCAGTTCGCGATATCCACTCATCTCGCCGAGGACCTGGAGAAGCTCTATACGCTGATTGTCTTGAACTGCGCGCTCCGCAATGGCGACGCGCATCTGAAGAATTTCGGAATCATCTACGACGATGTCCAGGGCGAAGCGCGGCTGGCCCCGGTCTACGACCTGGTCACAACTTCAGTCTACTTGCCGAAGGACAGCCTGGCTCTGACCTTCCACGGCACGACGAAATGGCCGGGCGCAAAAGAACTGCGCAAATTCGGTGAGACGCGGATCGGCGCCACGCCCGCCAGGGTCCGACAGATTCTGGAGCGAATCGCTGACGGAATCGCCGGCGCCGCGAATGAGGTTCAGGCCTACATCAACCAGCACCCCGAGTTCGCCGCGATCGGAGAGCGAATGCTCGAAGAGTGGAAGCAAGGCTCGGCCGCCGCACTGCGAAGTTAATGCGACCTCGCCACGCCGGGAACTCCGGCCTTGCGCGGTGTCTAAACCGGCGTGGCCATTCAAATCGGCTCCCGGGAAATCACGGCGACGATCAATGTCACGCCACTGATCGACGTGCTGCTCGTTCTTCTAATCGTCTTCATGCTCCTGCCCACGCACTCACGCGGTCTCGAATCCGATCTCCCGCAAGCTGCGGCGTCCGGATCCTCGCGCCCCAACCCTCAAAATGTCGTGGTGCACATCGGCCGGGACGGCTCGCTCGAAATTGATTCGCGGCCCGTCCCGAGAAGCGAACTTGAAGGTCGATTCCAATCGCTATTCGCCGGACGCCCCGACGGAGTGTTGTTCGTCGACGCGGCCAACGATCTCGATTTCGCCGAAGTCGCAGGCGTAATCGACACGGCCCGTGGCGCGGGCGTTGTGCGGATCGGTCTTCTAACCGAGCAGCAAAAGTGAACTCGGCCAATGCCTTTCAACCTGATCGCGAGATCCTTCCCGGACGATACGATAGAATAAAGAGAGGATAGTTCGCGGGTAAGTCATCCTATTTGCTGTGAGTGTTTTTCGCTTGACGGACTTTGGCCGGTAACCCATAATGTAGGAACGGCTTGCGATTCTAACATCAAGTGAAGCATTGGGACATGAGCTTTCTTAAGACACGCCGCATAATATCTGTTTTAGTACCATTCATCGTTTTCTCTGGGTTCGCCTTCGGAATTACTCCGGCCAAAAAGAAAAAAGCCAAGAAGCATTCTACTTTGGCCGCGTCGGCGTCTCTCACCACTGGAAATGTCGTTAAGACATCCTACGTGGCGCGCCCGACGGTGAGTCATCTGTCGCGGCTTCCGAAAAAAAAGATCGTTTTCAGTCCCTGGAACGTGCCCACCTTCGCCGACTCCACCGAGGGTGATTTGGTGGATGGTGAAGACCTGGTAGTCCGTCGCGCCGCCGTCGAAGCGCTTGGTCCCTACAACGGAACCATTGTTGTGGCCGATCCCAAGACCGGCCGGATTCTTACCATTGTGAATCAGAAGCTCGCCTTCCAAAGCGGCTTCGAGCCTTGTTCGACCATCAAGATCGTCGCGGCTCTAGCCGGGCTCAACGAAGGCATTCTGAGCGAACAATCGCATTTTCGCCTGACCTCGCGCCGCTCCATGGATCTCACGGAAGCGCTGGCGCACTCCAACAATGGATTTTTTGCCACGGTCGGCGTAAGACTCGGTTATGATCGCATCATTCACTACGCGCAGCTTTTCGGTCTGGGCGAAAAAGCCGGATTGAACATTGCAGGCGAGCAGCCTGGATCCGTTGCGAGCGAACCGCCCAAGAACGGTCTCGGAATGATGACCAGCTTCGGCGAGGGCATTTACATGACGCCGCTCGAGCTCACCGCGCTGGTTTCGGCGGTCGCCAATGGCGGAACACTTTACTACCTGCAGCATCCGCACTCGCAGGAAGAAATCGAGCACTTCGCTCCACAGGTAAAGCGTGAATTGAACATCGCGCAGTGGCTTCCCGATATTAAGCCCGGCATGATGGGCGCGGTCGAATACGGTACGGCCAAACGCGCCGGCTTTAGTTCTACCGAGCCGATCTTTGGCAAAACCGGAACCTGTACGGATAGCCGCTCACCCACGCATCTCGGATGGTTTGGCTCCTACAACGAAACCGGCGAGAACAAATTGGTCGTGACTGTTCTGCTGACCGGCGGGCGGCCGGTGAGCGGTCCCGTCGCCTCAGGGGTGGCCGGGAATGTTTATAAGAATCTATCGCGCGAAAATTATTTTGCGAAAGTGAAGTCCGGGGCACCCATCGCGCTTATCTCCACCCAGGCATGCTGCGCTCTGTCGCAGCGCTAGAACCGCAAGGGCCGCGGCTCGCACCAGTACAGAGGAACTGCTCGGCGGCGCGCTCCGTTTTGCGTGTCGCTTAGAAATGCTCGCGCAGCTCGCTGAATTTCTTGAGCCGCAGCAAGCGGCCGTTGCCTTCCCGGACCTCTTCGTGCTCCAGCCGCCAGGTGTGATCGTGCGGAACGAACACCGCATTAATTCCGACATCGAGGGCCGGATTGATATCGGACTTCGGAGAGTTGCCGATCATCCAGGTCCGCTGCGAATCGAACCGGCGCGCGGCAATCAGCGCTGAATAAGAGCTCGTGTCCTTC
>DASQJA010000012.1:0-4432 GCA_035631275.1 Bryobacteraceae bacterium | reverse complement strand
CGCCGGATTCGGCTTCGCCGCGCTGCTCATCGCGTTGTTGGGCATCTACGGCGTGCTGAGCTACTCGGTAAGCGTTCGCCTTCAGGAGATTGGCGTCCGCCTGGCGCTGGGAGCGAGCCACGGCAACGTGTACCGGCGCACGATATTCGAAGCAGGCATTCCCGTCCTGCTGGGACTCGTGGCGGGCTTGGCGGCGAGTCTCGCGGCTGCCCGCGTGATCGAAAAAACTTCTCTATGGCGTTCGAACGATGGATGAGCAAGTAATCGGGGCCGTCATCCTACTCTTCCTGTTGTCTGCGTGGGCGGCGTCCTTCCTGCCGGCGCGGCGGGCGGCCTCGTTAGACCCGATGCAGGCGCTGCGAACGGAATAATTTGCGAAATTACGGCGCCGCCGGAGCTGCGGGCGCTTGTTCCCACGTGTACTGCCGGTTCATCGCGTACTTTTCGAACCAGTCCAGCTCCGCATTCATTTTGAACAGCACGTGGCGCAGTTCTTCCCAGCCGTGCGGCTCACGCGGCGCGACGTAAAGATGCGTGGGAACGCCGTTGCTCTTCAAGGCCCGATACATTTCGATGGATTGCGGCTCGGGGACGCGCTGGTCGTTCTGGCCGACTAAGAAAATGGTCGGCGTTTTGACCTTAGAAACGTCCTTGAGCGGCGAGTTGTTCCAGTAGACGTCGATTGGCGCGTCCTTTTGCCAGGGCGTGCCGCCGAACCAAGGCGTGCGGAAGGTGCGGATATCGCTCTGCGCGTACATCGAAACCCAGTCCGCCGCGCCCGCGCCCGCCGATGCGGCTTTGAAGCGATTCGTGAACGTGATGATCTTGTTGGTCATGTGTCCGCCGCCGGACCAGCCCATTTTCACCAGGTGATCGGGATCGGCGATACCCTTGGCGATTAAGTAATCGACGCCGGCGAGCACGTCAAGATGCGCGTTCTTGAAGTAATGGCCGACCATGTCGCGCAGAAAATCGTCGCCATACCCCGTGCTGCCGCGATAGTTGGGCTGCAACACCGCGTAGCCTTTGGCCGCAAGCACCGCGACGTAGTTTTGACCGCCACCGAAGCCGAATTTGTCAGAGGCTTGCGGTCCGCCGTGCGTCTGGACCACGAGCGGATGGTGCGTGCCTTCCTTATAGTCGAGCGGATAGTAAAGCAAGCCTTCGACGGTGGTCCCGTCCGCGCCCTTCCACGCGACGCTTTCCTGGCGCGGAAGCTTGAAATCGCGTGCCAGATACGCATAGACGCTGGTGATCTTGTGCGGCGAGGACCCAGACTCTCCGGCGAGCCAGACTTCTCCGGGCGTGCCTGGATCGGTGGCGGTGTAAATCTGCTTGCCGGCGCCGCGCGCGAAGGTCCAGCCGGCAATCGTGTGCTGACCGTTCGTTAGCTGCTCCGGCTTGCCGCCATCGAGCGAGGCCTTGAACAGTTCGCTGTGAACGCCCATGTTGGCTAGGAAGAAAATCGACTTGCCATCCTTCGACCAAGCCGCGCGCTCCACTTCATAAGGCAGGCCTTCCGTGATCACTTTGGCTTCACCGCCGGCCGCCGGTGCGACGAACAGCTTCGAATTGTAGTAAGTGTCGAACTTCGCGTTCGCTTGCGAGACGAACAGTACGCGCGAATTGTCCGGCGAAAGCTCAGCTCCATTCTCGGCAACGCGGTTGTGAGTGATCTGGCGCGGTGACGCGCCCGTGGCATCCATCACCCAGACTTCGCTTTGATCAGTATCTTCAAGCAGCGGCGTAGGAGCTCGGTGCACGGCGATCTTCGTGCCGTCGTTGGAAAGCTGATAATTCAAGACCGAGTAATCGCCCTGCGTGACGCGGTGCTCCGACTTGTCTGCCACCGTGACTCGCCAGACGTGCTGCTGCTGGTAGTTCTCATCGAACATGAACACGTCGTCTTTGGCTTTTTCCTTGGCCTTCTGAGCTTCGGTCTTCGCGTCTGCGGCGCGGAAGTAAATCGATTTTCCATCGGGAGTCCAGGCGATGTCGCTAGCGGCGGTAGAGTGATTGGTCAGCGCACGCGCTTCGCCTCCGGCCGGCGAGATGAGAAAGATCTGGTTGGCTTCTTCCCCTTCGCGCTTGGCGATGAAGGCGATGGTTTGGCCATCGGGCGACCAGCGCGGACTCGATTCGCCGTCAACTCCATTAGTCAACTGCACGAGGCCCGTACCGTCCGGATTGATCTTCCAGATATGGCGCACCCGCTTGTCGGACTTCCAGTTGGACTCGGCTTCGACGTAGAGCACCGTGCGGCCGTCCGGGGAAAGCTGCGGATCGCTGACCTGCGGAACATTGACCACGTCGATCAGCGTCATGGGGCGCTGGCTTTGCGCCAGCAAAATGGTCGAACACGCTGCGAGCACCAGGGGCGCCAGGCGAGTGGGCTTCAACATTATTGGGATTCCTCCGGCTAGAAGATTCATTCAAGGTATCACGGGCCGCCAACTACCCGGGAAGTATTATCATGTTTGACACAGTTTGGAAGGAGGCCACGATGCCTGAATTGAAACGAGCGTGTCTCGTGTTGGCGATTGGCAGCGCTGCGCTGCTGTTGACGGCTGCAAAGACGGAAATGCCCGCAAGTTCTTCTCCGCAGAACGATGGACCGAACCCCTATCAGACGGTCACGGGATGGGCGCAGCTCCCCGATGGGCGCAAGTGGGGATCGACCGCGGGTGTTGATATCGGGCCCGACGGGAACATCTGGGCCTACGACCGCTGCGGCGCGAACAATTGCGAAACATCGAATCTCGATCCAATTCTCGAGTTCGACAAGTCGAGCGGAAAACTGCTGCGGCATTTTGGAGCCGGACTGTTCGTGCAGCCACACGGATTTTTCGTCGACAAGATCGGCAACGTATGGGTGACCGACGATCAGAAGGCGAAAGACGGCGGCAAGGGTCTGCAGGTGTTCAAGTTCTCACCCGATGGCAAGGTCCTTCTGACGCTCGGAAAGAAGGGTGTATCGGGCACGGGGCCGGATGAGTTCGGCGCGCCCACCGACGTGGTCGTGGCCCCGAACGGAGACATTTTCGTATCCGACGGCCATCAGGGTTGTAGTTGCCCAAACGATCGCATCGTCAAGTTCGACAAGAACGGCAAATTTATTAAGGAATGGGGCAAGAAAGGCGATGGACCGGGCGACTTCGATGGACCCCACGCGTTGGCGTTCGATTCCAAAGGCCGGCTGTTCGTGGGCGACCGCTCGAACAATCGCATCCAGATTTTCGATCAGGATGGCAAGTTCATCGCCGAATGGAAACAGTTCGGCCGTCCGAGCGGGATCTTCATTACCAAGAACGATGTGCTCTACGTGACCGATTCAGAATCGCGCGATCAGGATGGCTACGGCCACAATCCTGGCTGTCATCGCGGCATCCGCATCGGCAGTATCAAGGATGGCAGCGTTACCGCATTCATACCCGACCCGGATCCGAAAGGCGGATCGAGCATGTCGGAAGGCGTGGCGGTGGATCACGAAGGCAACGTGTACGGCGCTGAGGTCGGACCGAAGGACTTCAAGAAATACGTCAAGAAGACCTAGCTCACCAAACTTACAGCCCAGAAAACGGGGCACGCCGGCTGCTTGCTTCGGTACCGGGAGGTTGCCGATGCGCCCTTTCCGGGCAAACTACTGATCGTCGTCCGGATCAGTCGCCTTGCGCAGGTCGTGCAAAAAGAACTCGGCCGTTTTGCGGGCGCGGATGGCTTTGAACTGGCGCGGCGCGGCGGTGAGATTGAAGAAGCCCGTCAATCGTTCTTGGCGCGCGCATCGGCGAAATTGAGCGCGCCTTCCGAGACGCCGAAGTTAAATTCGATGAAGCGCAGGTGCTACCGAAATCGTGCCGCTCATTGTTGATGTACGCTGCCGGAGTGTAAGCGGAAACGACGAGTAGCGGCACGCGGAACCCATACTGATAGTCACCTCCGGGCGCGGGCAGGATGGTGGGCGGTTCATGATCGTACTAGCTTCCTCAATCGTCCCAAACGATAAAGATCGCCGTGTTCTTCCAATAGCCCATGTTGCTGTCGGAGCTGGTGCTCGTGCCGATCGCGTTCACGATGGACGCGACCCAGGACGGGCCGCCGCCATCGTTCGCGTTCGCGTGATCGGAATTTTGCCCGGTTGGGATCACCCAGCTTACCGATCTCAAATTGCACTTTGCGATGTCGCGCAGGACGCCGGCAGGGGTGAGATCGACGTTGGAAGTGCAATCCGTGCCTGCGCATTTTCCGCCCTGGCGAGTGGACCCGCAGATGTGGCTGATGGCATTCGGCGCCGTCCAGATGGATCCAGTGCTGGGCGCATAATAGCGCCACGTGGTGGCTGGCGGCAGGATGTCGGCCAGGGTTTGATGCTCAAAACATGGATACATTCGAGAGCTTTCGCCGCTCGATGGGTTGATGACTGCCACCGTCGTTC
>DASQJA010000011.1:0-6067 GCA_035631275.1 Bryobacteraceae bacterium | reverse complement strand
GTGTCGAGGTCGATCAGCACCTGCGGCCGCAGATCGTAACCGTACGTGACGGGCGGCTTGGACATGGCAAATTGGGGAGGCAGCGCGTTTTGGGCCTGGTTTTGGCCCTGGGCACGAGCAGTACCGGTGCCGAGTGCCGTGATTCCGAGAATGAGAGACAGGCATAGCTTCTTCATTTCCAATTTCTCCTTTTCACTGGCGGCGCTCTAAGGAGCCCCGCGCGATGTTCGATGAAGATCAGGTGGCCGCGCCCGGCCTGCCAAACCCGGGTGATGCAATGCCCTGCTTAGACGCAAGAGACTCGAAAATGCTTTGTCGAAACTTAGATATCGCCACAGCGGCAAGCGTTCCCGCTTGACGCCTGGCACCAGCGCAAGACCGCGCCGCAACTTCCCTAGGGTTTTGGACGTGGTGGCATTGGCCACGGGGAGCCACTTCCCTTCGCGTTTCTCATAAGCGGACACCCAGGCCATCACAGTGTCTTCTTTCGACATCGCGCTTGCGGCCTCTTTTTTCGTATATGCAATCGGCACTCGCACGATCATCCAGCCCATTTTTCTGTCGGGGGATATTCGAATCACGGGCGACTCCAGATCGTCCCATGCCGAAAATTCGGCGCCTCGGAAATACTCCGTGAACTGCCTGCGGACATTTTCGCGCGACATCACCTCAAATTGTTCCGTCATGCACAGTGGTGAACTCCGTTCCCATCCCGGCAGATGAAATCAACATTGCGGTTGAAATGCGCCCGCCGCGCCGCCTGATGGACCGCCAGCAACTGCGCTTTTGCAGTGGCGGCTTCGTCCGCGGCGCGACTTGCGGCGGGAGAATTCAGGGGCGCGCTCGAAAGGCAAGAAAACACGGCAAGCAAAGCGGCGTCGAGCGAAAATATCTTCACGGGAACCTCCGATCGCGCGAAGGTGCGCAACCACAGGCGCCTTGGACGAAAAATGCCCCCGGGCGTAAGCGGGTTCAGCGATTTAAGGTAAGGGTAGGCGAAGAAATCGGCCGGCGCCAGATTTGTTTTGATTGCAATATGCGCGTACACGCGATCCATTTGCCGTCGGGTGAAACGCGCGGGTGCATCAGGTTTCCCGCATCATGCGTGAGCTGGGTGGGAGTGCCGCCGGCGCGAGGTATCGAGAAGAGCTGCAGCTTGTCCCCGGCGAGACCGCTATAGATGATCGTTTTTCCGTCTGGCGTCCAGTCGAGGCCATCGTACGTCGTGCCCTTATAGTCGAGCAGTTTTTCGCCGTGCGTGCCGTCAGCGCGGACGATCCACAGGGCGCGATTGCCGCCTTCGCGTTTGTCTTCGAGCGCGATGTCTTTGCCATCCGGCGACCAGGCCGCCCACGACGCGCTGTGAATTTCTGCTGATAGCGGAAGCTGCGTGGTGTCGAGCACTTGCCCGGTGATTGGCTGAATGCCAAGTACCCAGAGCTTGTCGATTCCGGACGTGCCTCCACGTACCCAGGAACTGAACAGCAGTTTGCGACCGTCGGGCGACCAGAAGGCCGGCCCCGTCTCCCATCCGAAATCGGTGAGCCGTATTTCCGGGGCTTGCGGATCATCGGCAAGGCGCAAGTAAATATCGTCAGTGCTCTCAGCGCTCTGATAGTCGGGCACCGGAACCTGCGAGCGATGAGAGTGGAAAGCGATCCACTTCCCGTCGGGCGACCAGGCCGCCGGAAAATCCTCGTGATAACCGGTGACGATGGGAAAGCGCGCGGAGGTTCGGTTCGCGTCCGCATCGACGAGAACGTATCCCGCGTCGAGATCGAGCGCCCAATCGGCCAGGCGCCAGCCGCCGTATGTGAATGAGATTTTCTTCCCGTCGGGGCTCCACATGGGTACTTCGGCGCCGGCAATCACGTCTTTCGAATCGCCGCCACTTATCGGAACCGCCGCAACGGAATCGCGAATCGAATTCCGCGCCCAATACAGATTCCCGGCAGCGATCGCCGGATCGTTATTATCGGCGCCCGGAGTTGAAACCACCGGCACGCGCGCTCCCGTCGCGAGGTCCACCTTATAAATTGCCAGCCAGCGACTCGCATCGGGCTGGTGTCGCATGGCATTGTCCGGCGCGCCTGCGCTCGCCAGGGCGATAAACGCGCTGCGGCCGTCAGCCGAGACCGCAATTTTGTTCCCATTCGGTGCGGCATCGAGATCATGCGCAATCGTTTTCGTGCGCAGCTCGTGGACGGAGATGCGAACCAAAGAAGTCTCGCCCGAAGGCTGAAACAGCGTGACGTAGAGCATACTGTTGTCGGGTGAAAAGGCGGTTGCGGTGATTCGCCCGGTGACTCCGAACGTTTTGAATGGACCGCGCGGCGGGCCCACAAACATTTGCCGATCCGGGTTCTGCGGCTCGTAATAAACAATCTCGCTGCCGTCCGCCGAACAGCTGACTACCGAATCCGGCGGTATCGAAGAAAGCTGTGGCGCGTCTACGCCGGGGAGAAATATGCCGCGTTCGGTGCCGCGCTGTCCAAGCCGTACAAAAGCATTCGCTCCGCAGAATGCGGCGCGAGAAACGCTGCTGAGCCCGCCGAGCAGAAAATCCGGATTCTGCTCGCGGGTTTCGAGCGAATAGAGCGACATGCCGCGCCCGTGCGTAAGCAGCGCCCATTTCGTATCGCTCGAGATGGAAACCTGTTCGCTGGGAGCTTCAAACCATCGGTTGCTGGGCACAGTGAGGACCAGCGTGTCCGACGCGTCGCGTGCCTGCGCTGCCGCGAATCGCAGCGCAAACATAAACACGATCGCCGCGGCGCCAGCCAGCGCCATCCTACGACGCAACATGGAGCCTCCGCACAGAATTAGTCGAAAAGGGACGTAACCGGCAGGAATTGTACCTCGAAAAGCGCGGGGCCTTCTAGAAACCACGGCCGGCGTTTCGATGATGGCGTGAGGCCATGGTTTGGAACGACAGCACCGAAAAACCGGCCGTGTAATGCCCGATGCTCGTCCCTCAGCCCGGAAGCTCGAGCGTCGGGGTGGTGAAGTTCGAAAGGTTCGGGAATATCGAAGGCAGATCGCTATCGGCAACGCCGAACCACTTTGCAAGAGTCGCGCCGTACTGATCCACTGACCTGGTGGGAATCCAGCGCCCGTTGCTCCCGGCAACATCTGGTCCTCCGAGGGCAAGCTGCGGAAACTGGCCGTATGCATCGATGCCGGCCACAGCGCCGCGAATCACCAGATGGTTGCCGCCCCAGGCGTGATCCGTTCCGCCGTTCGTGCCCGGCTGGAAGGTGCGGCTGAAATCGGACAGGGTAAACGTGGTCACCTGCGGCGCAATTCCTAACTCGACGGTTGAGTTATAGAAGGTAGACATTGCGGGATCGAACTGCGAGTCAAGGTTCTGTTGGGCGTTCAATTGATCACTATGGCGCAGCGAAGGATTTCAGGGCTGCCGATTTCTCAGGGTCAGGAATATTTGAAGAAGCCGCGGCCGGACTTGCGGCCGAGCCAGCCGGCGGCCACGTATTTTCGAAGCAGCGGGCAAGCACGGTATTTCGGATCGCCGAGTCCTTTATAGAGAACTTCGAGGATGTCCACGCACACATCGAGTCCAATGAAATCCGCCAGCTCGAGCGGGCCCATCGGATGATTCATTCCCATTTTCATCACGGCATCCACGGCTTCCGGCGTCGCGACGCCTTCCATCACGCAGAACGCAGCTTCGTTGATGAGCGGCATCAGGACACGGTTGGATACGAAGCCCGGCGCGTCATTCACCGCCACGGGTTTCTTTTCCAGATTTTCGCAAAGCGCCATGGTCATATCAAACGTTTCGTCGCTGGTCGCCAGGCCGCGAATCACTTCCACAAGCTGCATCACCGGCACGGGATTCATGAAGTGCATGCCGATGAAATGCTCCGGGCGACTCGTCTGCGCCGCAAGCTGCGTGATCGAAATGGACGAAGTATTGCTGGCCAGGATGGCGCTGCGTTTGAGCGGCGCGTCCACATCCTTCAGCACGCGCAGCTTGAGGTCAAGCTGCTCAGGCACGGCTTCGACGACGAAGTCCGCGTCTGCGAGCGCGGCAACATCCGTGACAGGCTTGATGCGAGCGACCACTACCATCTTTTCGTCTTCGCTCAGCTTCCCCTTTTTCACTTCGCGATCGAGATTCTTGGCAATGGTTTCGAGGCCGCGATCGAGAAGGCGCTTCTCGACATCGCGCAAAATCACGCGATAACCGCGGCGCGCGAAAACGTGAGCGATCCCGTTGCCCATAGTCCCGGCGCCAAGCACTGCTACTGTTTTGATCGTATCGATAGACATAGCGGCGTTGATGATAATCGAAGAGAACCCGCGAAAGAAAATGAAGTTCGACCTTACCTGGCGCGAAGCAGCTCCGTGATGCGCGCGAGGTGATGATCGTCGTGCTCGGCGACGAAGTAGAGCAAGTCCGTGACGCGCATCGGAGTGTTAAGGCGCGGGTGAAGCGCCGTCCGGCGAAAATATTCGGGCGGTTGGGATTCGAGTTGCTGGACGAGTGCGAGCCGTGCGCGGCGAAACTCGCCAAGGATTTCCGCCAGCGGGCGGCGATTGTGCTGCGCCTCGTGCGTCTTCTGATTTTTTAGATCGGCGACCCGCAGCGTCGGGCTGCCCTGTTTGTAATCATCGAAGCGGGCCGCGAAAAGTTCGTCGAGGTCGAGAAGATGGCCGATATTTTCCTGAATCGACCACTTGTCGCCATCGCGAGCCGTAAGGCGTCCGGCCTCTATATTCTCTACGCGCTCTTCAAGCCTTGCCGGGGTCCCGCGCAGGCGCTCGATGATCTCAGGATACAACTCCACCGGAAAGCTGAAATCAAATTTGCGCTCGAACCAAAGTGGCTGAGCCATCACGCGCTCCTTGCATATCGTCGATTCAGATGCATTGAGGAAGTATAGGGATTCCGCAATCTCAGCCGCGTTCATTCCCGAGGAGTGTGGTCGATAATTTCGCGAACGATTTCCTTGGCCCGTATTTCGGAGGCACGCTCGACGGAAACGTTGAAGCTCCCCTGCATCTCATTCACGACGCATCCGATGCCGACTTCACGCAAGCTGAGACTGATGCTCTGTGCCGTACTGCCACCTGCGCCGGACCAAACTTGCGATGTGGCGTCGTCCGGGTTGAAATTCTCAAGATGATCATCGGGAACTTCTTCCGCCGATTCGTCCACATCGCTGGAAGCTAGCGCATCCGTGGCAATCTCAGATTCTGAATCTGGTTCAGACGACCCTGGATCGGAGCCGATCACGCGGCCCCACATGTCACGTTGCGCCACCGAGGAGCGCAGCAAATCAGAATTGCGATTAAGCACGACGCCGGGCGACGGCCGGGCGCTCGGCTGGTCGAAGTAGATGTCGCGAATTGCGTTGAGCGCGGCCTCGTGATCCTTCCTATGAATCTGAATCCGGTATATGAACTGACGGAATGCGGGCATGAATTGCGATTCTACGGAGTCGTCTTCATGGGAAATCTTGGCTGCGTCCAGCTTGTCGCAGATAGCGGTACGAACACGCGCATCCTGGCCAGCCCAAAAAGTCTCCTTCGCTTCCAAATCGTCAGCCAGTTGCCTGACTAGATCCGCTCCGCAATCGGAGCACTTCGTGAAGCCGTCGCGATATTCGGATTGGGAAACAGGGCAGAACATATTAGCGAGCCTCTCGCGCGCGCGCCGGGAGTGGCCGAGTCGCGACTGATGAAACTGCGCGCGGCAGATTTGCGCGCGATGATACGGCGAGCCAGGCGACTAGTGAGGCGAGTTTTTCGTCCTGCGACCACGGTGGGCCGAGGCCGCGGCCGAGTTCGGCGACGCGGCGCGTGAGACTCGCCGGTTTCGCGCGAAGCGCGCGTGACGCGGAAAAGAGCAGCTCGCGGTCTTTGATGGTGAGCGACCGAAGGCTGCAACGACCGGCAGCATGGAGCAGCGATTCGCGAAAAAGCTCGCCATCAGCGGTGTGAATGAGCGAGTGCGCAGCAAGGATTCTTGGCAGCGGAGGCAGCGGCCTTCCGGACGAGAGAAGAAGCCCGCAGCGTTCCAGTGAATAGCCCTGCTGTTCGA
>DASQJA010000010.1:0-5457 GCA_035631275.1 Bryobacteraceae bacterium | reverse complement strand
GAGCGACATCTTGCGCCGCCGCGCCTCCCTTTCCAGGTCGCTCTTGAGGTCAGCTGAAAGACGCCAGCTGTAGACTTCCGTCTTCATGCACTACATTGTAGCGCAAAATGTGAGCAAATGCATTTCGGCTTTGTTGGTACTCCGGCTCTAGCGGCTCGAAACCCGGTGATCACCCATATTGCGCACATCGCGCTCTACGGTTAGAGACACTGTGGCTTCGCCCAATGCAGGAAGCCGCCATAACGGCAGTCGCGGCCGGAATCATTTCTGGCCTACTGGGGTGGCGGCGTGGCCGCCGGGGGAGCTATCGCTGCTCTAAAAGGCGGGCGCGCGTGACTTAGAAGAGAATGAGCAGCGCAGCGAGAGGATTTCTTGTGTAATCAGCCTGTTTGGCCTCCGTTACATCCTTAGGACCGACCAACCGGCTAGGGATGAGGACAAGACCCGATTCATGTTTGAGATCGGTCGCGGCGGCACTCTTTGCTGACAACAAGGAAGGTCAGAAGAAGCTGCGTGACTTTTACAACGCCAGCTCAGGGTAAGACGGACGTGGCAAGTGCACCCACAGCGGTTGCCAAAAGCACCCCGCTGATCGTCGAATTGTTCCAGGAGTTAAGTCGAGCTACGAACCTTCCAGTAAAGGACCTCAGCGATTCAGAGAACACTACCATTTTCTTGCTAACTCTTAACAAGCCCGCAGGCATCTCGACGCTTGTGCCTGAATCAGGGGCAGCAGTCGGGAACGCCAATGCTTCAAACATCTCCGAACGCCTCGCCAGCACCTAGGAAGTAACTTCCGATTTAGGGTGCGCTCGCCAGGGCGCAGACGAAGTTCTCGGCTTTGTCGGTGCTGCCGTTTCCGGTCCACTGGGCTTCCATTGGATAAGGGCAGAGCGGGCGGGTGCGGTCGACTGTGCCGTTGGTTACGTGCGAAGCGATGACCTTGTCCGGCGCGACGCTGTGGGCGGACCACTGGTCGAGCGCATCGAGCATGTTGAAGGTGGTTGTTCCAGGGCCGCCGCCGCAGTGCTGCATGCCCGGGACCATGAACAGGCGGTAGAACTCGCGCGTTTCGCGATAGCCGTGATTGCCGCCGTGGCTCATGAGCTTCGCGACGCTGTCGTAATAGTTGATGCTGTTGAGTGGCGTGATGTCGGGATCGCTCCAGCCGTGGTAGTGGATCAGCTTGCCGCCGTTGGCGCGAAAGGCGGTGAGGTCGGGGTTCATGGCGTTGAACATAACTCCGACTCTTGCGTCGGCGAAATCGACGTCATTGTCGAAGCCGGTAGCGGCGTCGAACTTGAAGGTGCGGTAGTCCCAGTCGGGATTGTCGAAGATTACGAACTTGAAGAAGGGGATTCCGAGATTGGCGTGGCCGCCGCGGCCTTGTTCGGAGCCGGTGATCCAATTGGCCCATCCGCCAGGACCTGCTTCACCGCCGGGAACGAGGCCGGGGTAAAGCTGATCGCCATCGGCGTTTCGCACGCCGGCCCAAAGTTTCTTCACGGACTGCACCTGCGCGTTGGTCAGGCAGGTGGGCGCATCGCCTTGCTTGCACGCGAGCACCGCGGGATCAAAGTGGCAGCGGCGAGGGTCGTTGAGAACGCCGTCTTTGATGCCGTCGAGCGCGTCGCAGGCTTCGTTGACGGCGTCGCCGAGGAGTTGGATCTTGCTGGCGGGGATGTAGCCGTCGCCGTCCATGGCGAGCGCAGCCCAGAGGTGGCCGCCGATATAGTGATGCACCCAGTTGTTGGCGGGATCGCCCGCGATAATGCCATCGAAGTCGCGCGGATAGCGCTGCGCTTCCTGCATGGCCTGCTCGCCGCCGGCCGAACATCCGCTGAAATACGATCGGCCAGGCGTATTGCCGTAAAACTCCTGCAGGATGGCCTTGTCGGTTTCGGCGAGGACGTGGATGGCGCGATAGGCGAAATCGACAACGCGGTCGAAGTGTCCCTGCGCCCAGCTTCCGTCATTGGTGCCGGCTTGGTGGCCGGTGTCGGTGCTGCTGGTGGCGTAGCCTTCGCGCAGGGGCACGAGCATGGGCGTGTAGCTGATGGATCCGGCCAGGCCGCCGTTGCCGACGGTGAGAAATTTTTTGTTCCATTGGGCGGGCATCCAGAGCTCGAAGCGGACTTCGGGCGCGATTACGCCAGCGACGCGGCAGAAGGCTGGCACTTCGACGGAAGCGGTGCGAGCGCCACCGCGTCCACCGGCGGAGGGAATCGTGAATTGGCCCGCGGGAACGGAGGTCGCGGAGTTGATGGTCAGGCCGGCGATCTTTAAGCTGGTGAGGCTTTCGCAGGGGCGCTGCGCGAGAGCGGGAAGCGCGGTGAAGCCGAGCGCTGCGAAAACGGCGAGGGGAAAGCGATAACTCATCGGGTACAGCCTCCTCTGCTGGTTGGCTAGATATTTTCTCACGAATGTGACATCGCGATTCGCGTTACGCTGCAAATGATGGCTGCGCTTTCTTTGGAGATTACGCCAGGCGAGGTGAAGCGGAGGTTGGATGCGGGCGAGAAGCTCACTCTGATCGACGTGCGCGAAGCTGTGGAGCATCAGATGTCGCGGATTGAGGGTGCGCAACTGATGCCGATGCGAACGGTTCCGGCGGGACTGCAGGTGCTGGAGTCGATCGCTGACGAATCGGAGCTGATCGTGTTCTGCCATCACGGTGTGAGAAGTCTGAACGTCGTGCACTGGCTCAGGGAGCAGGGCGTTGAGGCCTGCCGGAGCATGGCGGGCGGGATCGACCGTTGGAGTCTGGAGATCGACCCGAAAGTTCCGCGCTATTAATCGCTCGCAGGTGAGACTTTAGCCCGCTCGCGATCACTTCATTGCCGGATTGCCATGCGGCAGGTTTCTCATTTCTGTTCTCGCTGTGTTGCTGAACGCGATTTCGCACGCCGACGCGCCCGGGTACTCGACGGCGAGCATTGTCAACGCGGCGGACAACCAAGCGGGAACGCTTGCGCCGAATACGCTGGCGACAATTTACGGCAGAATCTGGCATACGGGACACAGTCGGCTGACGGCGAATGAAGTTCAGGGCGGAAGGCTTCCGACGATTTTTTCCTGGAAATGGGGGCGCGGGTGATTGTGGGTCGGTGCTCGCGAGTTTGATTTACACTTCGCCGACGTAGTTCAATTTTCTCGTGCCGCCGAATCCGATACCCGGTACCGTGAACGTGGTGGTGGATAGCTGGTCCGGTCCGATGGTTGAGATTCACCTGGCCGCTGCATTGCCCGTTGTTTCGGCTAGAACGCGATTGCGATGGAAGCGAGCGGGGCTTTGATTACGCCGGCATCCCCGCGCGGCCCGGGGACGTGATCGTCTTATACGCGACAGGGCTCGGGTACACGGCGCCGCCGGTGGTGTATGGGCAGATTCCGAAGAGGTGCGGCGCAGTTGAAACAGAACGAGTTCATGGTAGCGCTCGACGGTATCGCGGTGGATCCGGGCGCGATCTTGTATTTGGGCGTTGCGCCGTGGTTTGCGGGCTTGTACCAAATCAATCTGGTGTTGTCTGCGAGCTCCGGTGCGAACCCGCAGATTTCGATTGGGTTCGCCGATTCGACGAGCCCGGCGCCGGTGACGCTGCCAGTGGCGCCGTAGGAGGATCGTTAGTGGGGCGCCGGTCGCGGTTGGGATGCTAAACTGAACGGTTTGGCACGTCATCAACTCGCGGTAGCGGCGCTTCTGGGCGTCGCAATCGCTTCCATGTTTTGGATTCTTCTGGACGTCGCAGGCGCGTATTCGCACATCTCGACTTCGTACGGCGTTCAGAATTTCGAGAACCGGTTTGCCGATCTTCCGCGCGCGGCGACTCCTCAAACGGTCTTCGGTTACGTATCCGACAATCGGCCGGACGATCCGAGCGACCAAGCTGAGTTTTACCTCTCGCAATACACGATGGCGCCGGCGATTCTCACAACGTCGGTCAACGTGCGAGAGGTGATCGTGAATCTTCATTCTGGTAAGCCGGATTTGCAGGCGTTGGCTGCGCGGGGGCTGACGCCGATTCGAGATTTCGGAAACGGCATCATTCTTTGCCGGAACGCGCGAATGCCATGAGCCTGCTGTATCTCGCGCTGTTCTGTCTGGCCGGGTTTTCCTTGGTGAGGTTCTTGATTCCCGGCGGCGTTCGCGCGTCGCTGCACAATGCGCTGGTTGTTTCTCTGGGCGCGGGCGTGGGGCTCGGCATTGCGTCGTCGTTATATTTTCTCTGCATTACTACCGTCGGGCCGAAGGTTGCGGTGATCGGCGTCGTGGAAGGCGCGTTCGTCGTGGGCGCGTGCGCGCTTGGGCTGAGAGCGAAGCCGTCTGGCACTCACCTGACGTGGCAAGAGGCAGTGGCGACTCCGGTGTGGGTGACGGCGCTGTTCGTGGCGGCGGGTGTGCTGGGTTTGGTTTTCTTCGTCACGCACTCGGCGACCAAGCCGCACGGCGAGTGGGACGCGTGGGCGATTTGGAATTTGCATGCGCGTTTCTTGTATCGGAGCGGCGAGCTTTGGAAGAATGCGTTCTCGGCGCAGATCTCCTGGTCGCATCCGGATTACCCGGTGCTGCTGCCGGGATTGATTGCGCTTTGCTGGACGTTGTCGGGCGGGGAGTCGACGCTAACGCCGGTGGCGGTTTCGTTCATTTTCACGTTCGCGACGGCTGGAGTTCTGATCTCGGCGCTGGGAGTGCTGCGCGGGCGGACGCAGGCGTGGATCGCGGGCGCGCTGCTGGTGGGCACAGTGGAGTTTGTCGAGGTCGGCGCGATGCAGTATGCCGACGTGCCGCTGAGTTTCTATATGGTGGCGACCGTAGCGCTCTTGTGCTTGCAGGATCGGCGTCCGGGCGATTTGCGGCTCACTGCGCTGGCCGGGTTAATGGCGGGGTTCGCTGCGTGGACGAAGAATGAGGGTCTGCTATTCGTGATCGTCGTGATTGTTGCGCGGCTGATTGCGATCGTGCGCTACAAGGCTGGGCCAGCGCTGGTGCGGCAATTCGGTGCGATCGTGACGGGGCTGGCGTTTCCGCTGGCCGTGGTGGCTCTTTTCAAGTTGAGGTTGGCGCCACCGAACGATCTGGCGTCGGCTGGGTTCTCGGCGATGGTGAAGCACGCGTCTGACTTTAGCCGATGGATGACAGTGCTGCTGGCATTTGGGCAAGAAGCGCTGTTCTTTGGGCAGCTCGCGGTCGAGGGCGCGATGGTGCGCGGATTTTTGATCCCCATTTCGCTGGTGCTATTGGTTTATTGGTTCCTGGTGCGGTTTCATGTTGAGGAGCGTAATCGATCGGCGGTAACGACGGCAGGCATCGCGGCCGTACTGATGCTGGCGGGTGATTTTGCGGTTTACATATTCCTGCCGAACGACGTGGTCTGGCAATTGAACACCTCGCTCGATCGGATTTTCCTGCAATTGTGGCCAGCGGGGTTGTTGGCGTTCTTTTTGGCGGCGCGTGCA
>DASQJA010000009.1:0-2563 GCA_035631275.1 Bryobacteraceae bacterium | reverse complement strand
GCACGACAAGACCGGGCGGCACTGCCTGCCTGACGATCCCAACGGCAAGCTCGACATTCCGCGAGCAGCCGGATACTGGCTGCGCGACGAGCACGGCAATGTGACCAAGGCGATTGAACACATGTGCTGGGACGGATGCATGTTCCCGAACGCAACCATGACCAATGCCCAGACCTGGAATAACGTCCTCCGGACGATGATCGGCGTTCGCGACGCGCACGGCTGGAATTGAATGGCGAAAAAGCCTCTGAATATTGGAATGGTCGGCTACGGGTTCATGGGCCGCACCCACTCGAATGCCTTCCTGCAAGCCCTGCGATTCTTCGATCTTTCCTATCAGCCGGTTCTGAAAGCAATCTGCGCGCGCAATCCGGAACGAGCGAGGGTGTTCGCGTCGAATTGGGGCTACGAATCTATCGAGACGGATTGGCGCAAGCTAGTTGAGCGCAGCGATATCGATCTGATCGATATCGCAAGCCCGAATGACACACACGCCGTAATCGCGGTTGCCGCGTCCAAAGCCGGAAAAATCGTCATGTGCGAAAAGCCGCTCGCACGTAGCGCGGCGGAAGGCAAAGCGATGGTGGACGCGGTGGAATCGGCGGGCGTTCCCAACATGGTCTGGTACAACTACCGCCGCGTTCCAGCCGTGATGCTGCTTCGCCAGTTGATCGAGGAAAACCGCTTAGGAAAAATTTTTCACTATCGCGCCAAGTTCCTTCAGGACTGGACCATTTCGCAGGACCTCCCGCAGGGCGGCGAGGGATTGTGGCGGCTGGATGCCGCAGTCGCCGGGAGCGGAGTCACGGGCGACCTGCTTTCGCACAATATCGATACGGCGCTTTGGCTGAACGGTCCGATCGCATCGTTGACGGCGATGACGGAGACGTTCATACGGGAACGCAAGCACAACCTGACCGGGAAAGTGGAGCAGGTCGGAATCGACGACGCGAGCGCGTTCCTCGCGCGGTTCGAGAATGGGTCGCTCGCGACGTTTGAAGCGACACGCTACGCGCGTGGTCATAAGGCGCTTTACACGCTCGAGATTAACGGCGAGCACGCATCCGCAATCTGGGATCTGCACGACCTGCATCGGCTTCAATGGTTCGATCATCGAGACGAAGGACGTTTGCGTGGCTGGCGAAGCATCCACATTTCCGATGGCGATCATCCGTACATGAAGCATTGGTGGGTACCGGGATTGCAGATCGGTTACGAGCATACGTTCGTGCATCAGGCCGCGGACTTTTTGGAAGCGCTTGCGAAAGGCGAGCAGTCGTCGCCGACGTTTCGGGAGGCGCTGGCAACAGATCACGTTACCGATGCAATTCTGAAGTCTGCGAAAACGGGGGCTTGGGAGCGCGTTGACGGAATATCACGGCCGGCGCGGGGCTAGCATCGAAAATCGGGATCTGCGAGTTACCGTGTTGGCCTGCGGCGGCCACATTGCCGAGATCCTCGACAAGCAGTCCGGCATAAACCCACTGTGGACGCCGCCGTGGCCCTCGATCGAGCCTTCTGAGTACGATCCGGCGAAGCACGAAAGGTATGGAAGCGGGTGCGAAGCGAAATTGCTCGCCGGAATCATGGGGCACAACCTGTGCCTCGATCTGTTCGGCGCTCCTTCACATGACGAGGAATCGGCCGGCCTCACCGCCCACGGCGAGGCATCGATCGTTGAATACGACATTGACGTTGGAGAACAGCTTACAATGCGGGCGGATCTTCCGCTTGCCTGCCTCCGCTTCGAGCGCCGGATCGCGTTGGACGGCCACACCATCAGGTTCTCAGAACGAATCGACAGTCTATCCGCATTCGATCGGCCGATCGGCTGGACGCAGCACGTTACTCTCGGACCACCGTTCCTAGCGCGCGGCGAAACTCAGTTCCGAACTTCAGCCACTCGATCAAAATCCTTTGAAGGCCGCTTCGGAGCGGATGACTTTCTCGAGCCGGGCGCGGAGTTCGAATGGCCAGGTCCGCTCGGGCCCATCTTTACGTCGAGTGCGAAATCGAGCGCATACACGGCGCATTTGATGGACCGTGCTCACGAAACCGCTTTCTTCGCCGCATGGTCGCCGGCGGCGCGGCTTGCAATCGCGTACGCGTGGAAGCGTGCGGATTTTCCTTGGCTAGGAATTTGGGAAGAGAACCACAGTAGGACGCACTCGCCTTGGAATGGAGAGACACTGGCGCGCGGGATGGAATTTGGCATGTCGCCTTTTCCGGAGTCGCGGCGCCGGATGGTTGGTCGAGCCAGTCTTTTCGACACATGCACGTATGGATGGCTGCCCGCCAAAGGAAGTCTCCAGGTCGACTACGTTGCTGCGATCGCTCAGATCGACCAAGTGACCGATCTCGAACTGCTCGGCCCCGCGGTTTGCAGAAGGCTGTCGTTGGGATAAAAATGATCAACGTTCTCGGGCGTAATGAGCTGATGCTTTACGAATACCGCGGGCGGCACGGGCCGGCGGTTTAGAATCTCCACGCCGACGCGAATCAACTCGTCACCGTAGCGCTCTGGAAAATACGCGACCGACCCGATGAAGCGAGTGCGCGGCTC
>DASQJA010000008.1:0-2822 GCA_035631275.1 Bryobacteraceae bacterium | reverse complement strand
TGTCAGAAAGATGCGGCGGATCTGACCCCAGGTGAATCCACGGGCGATCAGTGCCGATTCGAGCCGGATAAACGCCGGTTCCGTTTCCATGCCGCAGTCGATGAGCATGTAGCCGTCGTCGAGCGCGACCAGGTAGACATTCACGGATTCGAGTTCGAATGGAAGCGGGAGCGCGAGTTTGAGAACATGCTGGTGAACTTCGCGGAACCCCGAGACGTCAGACTGCGTCGCTGGCATGATAAGAGCTTCGCACGAGCGGACCGGATTCGACGTGCGCAAAACCCATCGCGTCACCGAGCCGCTTCAGCTTGTCGAACTCCTTCTGCGGAACGTAGCGGATGATCGGCAAATGGCGCTGGGAAGGCCGCAGATATTGGCCAAGCGTGAGGACTTCGACATGGTGCGCGCGAAGATCGCGCATCACTTGTTCGACTTCGCCCAGGGTTTCGCCGAGACCCAGCATCAGTCCGGACTTAGTTGGGATGAAAGGCCGAGTTCGATGCGCGAAGGCAAGCATTTCGAGCGAGCGCTCGTAGCGCGCGCCGAGCCGGACCTGCCGATAAAGGCGCGGGACAGTCTCGATGTTGTGGTTTAGCACGTCGGGGTGCGCGTTCATCACGATTTCCATCGCTTCGTGCGAGCCTTGGAAATCGGGCACGAGAACCTCCACTTTGCAGCCGGGGATGCGTTCGCGAATGGCCTGAATGGTAAGCGCGAAAAGCTCGGCGCCGCCATCCTTGCGATCGTCCCGGTTGACGCTCGTCACGACAGCGTAGCGCAGGCCGAGTGCGGCGCAGGCTTCCGCAACACGCCGCGGCTCATCGTAGTCTACAGAGAGCGGCGCGCCCTTCTGCACGGCGCAAAACCCGCAGCGCCGCGTGCACACGTTGCCGAGAATCATGAAGGTCGCGGTTCGGCGGTTCCAGCATTCACCCACATTAGGACAGGCGGCGCTTTCACAGACCGTGTGAAGATTCAGATCGGTGACCAGACGCTTCAGTTCGTGATAGTTATCGCCGCCGGGCGCGGGGGCGCGGAGCCAAGTGGGCCGAGTGGGCCGAGTGGGTTGAGAGGTGATGGAAACTAACACCAACACCATTTTAGCGGCTCGGCGAATGCCGACTCGAACTACACCTTCGGCCCGAACTAACCCTCACGGCAGCGGAACCGGTGTGTGTTTTGCCTCCGCGGCGCGTTGCTTGTTCTCGTACATCGAGCGATCGGCAGCGGTGAGAATCTGTTCTGCGCTGGCGGGAGGCGACTCCGACCGCCGAAGTGAGGATGATCCTTCGCTTGTCCGCTTCGGTGGACAAGCGTGTAGCTCCCGTTAACCCGATTGAGACTACGTCCATCCGCTCACGAACGGTGTCCAGTGAGCCATCGATCAGAACCACAAACTCGTCGCCGCCCAAGCGTCCGACACAGTCCGTCGCGCGCAGCCTGTCGCGCAGTTCGCCCGCGAATTTGCTTAAGTAAGTCGTCGCCGGCGGCGTGCCCGAGCGAGTGGTTGATCTGTTTGAATCCTTTCAGGTCGAGATAAACCGCGCAGAATGGCGATCCTGCCGCTACGCGCAGATCCAGTTGACGTTCGAGGATTCGTCGGCTGGCAACGCCGGTGGGAGCGTCGACGGCGGCCTGGCGCTCCGCTTCCTCGATGTGCTCCTGATAGCTGGAGACCTGGGCGCGCAATTGTTCCACTGCCCGTTTTCGTCTTCGGCCATCTTGTTCACGCAACTCACCAGTTCCACGCCGCTTGAGCTGAGCGATTGCCGCATGGCGACGATATTGTCGAGCTTCGCTGCGCCCTCGAGCCGAACGGCTAAGCCGTTCAGATGCTCGCCGTAGCGCAGGTCACGCGCGCCAATCTCAGCCGCCGCTTACGCTACCTCAAGCAGGAGAGTTTTTATCTCCTCTGCGCTGTCGTGGTAGTAATGAGCCGCGCTATCGCTCCACGCCTTTAGTTCTTCACTGCCGCGCTGCTCGGTTGTAGCGAAAACTGCGGACGTACTTGTCTCACTCAACCTTTGCCGAAGTCCAAGCAGGCTCTGCTTCAGGGCCGTCGCCAACAGGAGGATATGCCTTGGGCGCCCGCGTCTGCGGCAAGCAGTCAGCGCGCCGCGATAGGAGTCTACAGCGGAACGCGAAGACTCCTCGATCGAGGCCTGCATCGCTTTCTTGAGCGAGACCAATATGCTTCGTATCGAGCAAAACGGCGGGAACTTTAAGTCTGTTTCGGCGCGACCAGACTGGATTCTGGAACCGATACCATCCTGGCCTGAATAACATCCTTCCGGCGACGCTATTGGTTCTCTTTCACAATGCGGCCGTTGAGCGGCTGAACCGGGCGTACGTTGTGCGAATAGACTCTCGCAAATGCCGCGATCTGCGGCGGTGAGATCTCGATCGGAGTCTTCAGCACGAACCAGATAACGGACTCCGTGCACGGCGGCGCGGTTTGGGAACCCATGTATGTGTAGTAATCGAGATTACTGGGCAACAGGCTAGCCGGATCGATCTCAACGCCGGGAACCTCGTGCTCCGAGCCTGCAACCTGAGGCAGGTGATCCAGGATTTGCTGAATCGTCGCATTCCGTCTTCCTGCCTTCAAAAGAACCGCGACTCCCGCCGAGTTGCCACCGCTCGACTCGTGCATCAGGTGAATCACCATAGCGAAGCGTTTTCCTTGAATCAGCTCTTCGCTCGGCCGATGAAAGTGGAATTGCGTGAGTTGGTAGCGCTCGCCTTGCGCGATCAGAAAGTCGCCGCTGCCGTGGTAATTCACGCGGATGGCGTGGCCATTGTTGATTAAGTATTTCAGAGGC
>DASQJA010000007.1:0-2772 GCA_035631275.1 Bryobacteraceae bacterium | reverse complement strand
GGCGTCCCCAGCGGCGCATCGCAGGCAGGGTCTGTGGCAGCCGGCCAAGGTGTCGCGGGAAGCCAGGCCGCAGCGGGAGTCGTGGGATCCGGCGGATCATCCACCACTGGCGGCGTCGGCAATGCAACGGTGTCTCAGGTCGGCCCGATCGCCCAAACCTTAGACCCATCGATTCAACAGAGCAGCACGTTCACCCACAAGACCACACCGCAGTTCGACGTGGTTCAAAGCCTGATCCCCGTCCTGATCTCCAACGCGCGCGTGTACACGTTCACTTATCAGCAAGGCTTCCTGACGGGCGGCGCGGTCACGGCGAGTTATTCGGACCACTACCTCAACGAGAACGCGCCGACAGATGTCTTGAATCCTTCGGTGGCGACGAACGTGTCGATTTCCTTCCAGCACAACTTGCTGCGCGGCTTCGGCATTGCCGTGAACGCCAGGAACATTAACGTCGCGAAGATCAATGAAGGCATATCGGATTTGAATTTCCACACACAGGTGGTCGGGACCGTCGCTCAGGTATTGAATGCCTACTACGCGCTCGTCGCCGGCTACGAGGACATTAAGGCGAAGCAAAGCGCCGTCGAGCTGGCGCGGGCATTGTACTCGAACAATCAGCGGCAGGTCGAGTTGGGCGCCATGACGCCGCTCGACGTTACAATAGCCGCCTCCCAGGTAGCCTCGACCTCGCGCGACTTGGTGGATTCCGAGGCCAATATCGCGCAGCAAGAGCTGCAGCTCAAGAATCTCATCAGCCGCACAGGACTGGCCGACGCGGAGCTTACCCGCGCGCATATCGTTCCGACGGATCGAATCGAAATCCCGGCGCATGACGATCTCCCGGCGCTGCAGGATCTCGTGCAAAAGGCACTCGCGACGCGCACCGATCTGGCCGCGCAGCGCGAGAATGAGAGAGCCTCGGAAATCTCCTCGCTCGGCACGGCAAACGGCATTCTCCCAACCGCGCAAGCATTCGGCGCCGAGAGTGTCGCCGGATTGGCCGGAGTGCCTCACACTTTGAAATTCGGTGAGTTCACGCTGGCGCCGGATCCCTACTTCTTCGGCGGAACGGGAATAGCGCTTAGTCAGATTTTCCGGCGTAATTTCCCCACCCAGCGAATTGGCGCGTTCGTCGCGGCGCCACTCAATAACCGGCAGGCGCAGGCTGACTTTGGAATCGATCAGCTCCAGCTTCGGCAGACGCAGATCGAAAACCAGAAGAGCGCCAATCAAGTGGGTGTGGACGTTCTCAACTCGGTTACCGCACTACGGCAGGCACGAATTCGGTACCAGGCCGCGCTGAAAAATCGGGAGCTCGATCAGCAATTGCTGGACGCCGAGCAGAAGAAGCTGAGCTTGGGCGCTTCCATTCCGTTCAACGTGATCCAGCAGCAGCGCGATCTGAGCGCAGCGCAGTCGTCTGTGATTGCGGCCGAGGTGAGCTACAGCAATGCCCGCGTGGCGCTCGATCAGACGCTCGGCACAATTCTTGAAACGAATCACGTTTCGATCGGCGAGGCGCAGTCTGGACGGGTAGAGCGCACCTCAACGCCGGCAGGCACGCATTAACCGCGCCTCTAACCGTGCGAGGCGGCAGCCTCGACTTGCACCAGGTGCTGGCCGCGGGGAGGTGTCAGCAGAAAGCCCGATCCCGCGGGCGGACAATCTTGTTGCACGGACGCGCCGTTGATCTCGATTTTCGCGGGCCGAGCGCTCAGCACTGCCATCGCTCGAGCGGACGCCAGCGCGATGGCCTTCTCAAAGCCGGCGACAGCTTGGTCATAATTCTTTTCGCACAACGCGTCATAAGCCTGCTAACGGCTGATAGGCGGGATCGGTGGATTGAGCGGCAGCGGCTGGCGCGGTGACGAACAGGAGCAGTCTGATTCGTAACACTTATGCACCCTCTCTGGAATATCCGACTAGTGGCCGAGTCGGGGAAGTTCTCTCGCTCAAATTGGGACCGAGGCCGGCGCCGGAGAGAGGGATAAAATAGATGGTTCATGGCATCTCCGACAAATCTTGCCGAAATTTTGCAGGCTGCCCCGGCCAACCAGACCGCGGTGATCCTCCCTGAAGCGGGTATCCAATTGACGTACTCGCAGCTTCGTGACCAAGTGTTGACCATGGCCGATGCGCTGGCCGCTCTCGGAATCCAGCGAGGCGACCGCGTTGCGACTGTGCTTACGAACGGATTGCCCGCCATCGTCAGCTTTCTCGCTGCTTCCATCGCCGGGGCGGCAGCGCCGCTCAATCCCGGATACCGTCAGGACGAATTTGCGTTTTATCTCGACGACACTTCGGCCAAGGTGCTGCTCTGCCCGCCGGTCGGAGCAGTTGACGCCTGTAAAGCGGCAGAAGGCAAAGTTCCGGTGCATGTTTTGGAGATGGACGCCAATGGATTCGTGCGCATCGTGGACGCGCCCAACGGCCGAAAGTCCGCCGCACCCTCGCCCGATGACGTGGCCCTTGTGCTCCACACGAGCGGCAGTACCGGCCGTCCGAAGCGCGTACCGATCCGTCATCGCAATCTGGCAGCCTCGGCGGCGAATATCGTGAATCACTACGCGCTCGCGCCCACTGACGTTGCCCTGTGCGCGATGCCGCTGTTCCACGTGCACGGACTTGTGGCATCGACGATCTCAACCTTCTTGTCCAGCGGTACAGTCGTGGTTCCATCGAAATTCAATCTGCTTTCGTTCTGGCGGACCATCCGCGACTGCCGCGTCACCTGGTATTCCGCAGTCCCGACCATTCACCGATTGCTGC
>DASQJA010000006.1:0-20880 GCA_035631275.1 Bryobacteraceae bacterium | reverse complement strand
GCAAGCTTCGCACTCCGGAAATAACGCTGCGCGGCCGGAAATCGTGAATCGATTTCGCGCCGCCGACCAGGAGCTGAACGACGCCCACGCGGCGGGCGCACGGCTAGTGGGCAAGGATTTCGACGATACCAACTACATCTTTCTTTCGTTCATCACGCGCTACTTGCCCATGGGGCTGGTGGGATTGCTGATCGCCGTAATTTTCACAGCGGCCATGTCGTCCACATCGGGGGAGATCAACGCGCTCGCTACAGTGACTGTGATTGACATCTACCGGCGGCACATCAAGCAATCGGCCTCGGATCATCACTACCTGACGGCGTCGCGCGTCGCGACAGTTTTCTGGGGATTGTTCGCGGTCGGCTTCGCGCAGTACGGCCGGAATTTCGGTGCGCTGATCCAGGCGGTAAACATTGTAGGATCGCTATTCTACGGCGGGCTGCTCGGCGTTTTCGCGCTAGCGTTCTTTTTCAAGGCTGCCAACGCCAATGGCGCGTTCTGGGGAGTGCTGGCGGGCGAGGCGGCAATCTTCGCGGCGAATTTCTTCACGCGCATCTCGTTCCTGTGGTTCAACGTGATCGGCAGCGTAGTGGTTGTCGTCGTCGGACTGGCTGTATCGTTCGCCTGGCCAGCGAAGAAGAAACACGCGCTAGAGTAGCGCGGTTTCGATGCTGGCTACTGTGTCGTTTGGCTTGGGCACGGGCGCGACGCCGTTCGAATTTCGAAGATAAGCTACCAGCTCGTCTTGCGATCCTCCGAAAAAGCTGTCGACCAGGTCTCGAATCGCCAGCCGGCGCACGCCGTCGCGGCTCAGCACGGGCTCGTAGCGGAACGACCGGCCAACTTTGCGCCGCGCCACGCCGCCCTTGCGAGCCAGCCTGTCGAGCACTGTCATCACCGTCGTGTAGGCCAGATTGCGATTCGCGGTCAAGCCGTCGCGCACATCTTTGACGCTACCCTCGCCGAGGTCCCATAACACTTTCAAGCATTCTAGCTCCAACGGCGGCGGGATCTCGTGCGAAGCGGTTCGGCGCACTCAGGACTCCTTGCGCCAAGCCTGCTGTAGCTTTTCGGCGAAGACCGAGGTGGCCGGTCGGGGCGCTGGCGTTGCTTGCGTGTGTTGCACAGGTGGCGCCGAAGTGGGCACGGCTGGCGCTGGCGGTTCTGGAATTGGCGCGGGCTGCGAAGCGGCCGCCGGCGCGCGGTCGGCGATGGACTCGGGCGCCTGGGTTTCTTCCTCCAAATAGCGCGCGGTCTTCAAAACCGCCCGATCGAGGGCGCTGCTGTAGCCGGTGAAGCAGCCTTCCACATGCCGATCCGTGGCCACCATTTTTCGCATGCACTCCATCTTAGAATCCAGATTGTCGAGGAAATGCAGCAGCAACGCTTCGGCGAAAAGCGGGATTTTTGGCGAGCCGAATTCCATCTCCCCATGATGGCTAACGAGGAGGTGCTCCACTAGCACGCGCAGCTTGGGTGGAAATTCGGGGAAGCGCTGCAATTTCTCGTGTAGCAGCCGCAGCCCGATGACGATGTGCCCGAGCAATTGGCCTTCAGCGCTGTAGCCGAAGCTGCGCTCGTAGGTAAGCTCGGCGATCTTTCCCACATCGTGCAGAATGGCGCCGGTCAGAAGAAGATCAAGGTCGATGTACGGGTAATGCGCCGCCATCGTTTTCCCCAGCGTGCAGACGGAAAGCACGTGCTCGATCAAGCCGCCCAGCCAAGCGTGATGGACACTCTTGGCGGCGGGCGCGGTCCGATACATGCGCGCTAGCGGTTCGTCATCGAGAAACGCGTTCAGCAGGTCGCGCAAGTGCGGATTGCCGATGCAGGCGACGATTCCGCGCAGCTCAGCGAACATCTCCATTGGATCGCGCGCCGACGCCGGAAAATAATCCCCGAAATCTACATCCGAATCGAGCACGCGCGCCATCTTGTGAATGGTGAGCTGCGGCCGGTTTTGAAAAATCTGAAGCAGGCCTTTGACCTTCACGAAATCGTCGCGATCGAAGGTGTCCATCACGTCCGCGACGTTGTCCCACATCTTGGCGTCCACTTCGCCGGTGCGGTCCCCGAGCAGCAGAGAAAGATAAGGATCACCCGATTTTTTCTGCCGCACATCTTTGACGTGAACCAGGAAGGTGGTGGTGACCACCTGGTTCGGTTTCATCTCGCGGACGTAGGGGGACTTCATGAACTAACGGGAACTGGAGCTAGTGACGCCGGTAGAGGTTCCCGGAATCGGAACCATCCACAGCAGGCGCTTACGGTGAACCTTGGCCACGACTTCCTTCTTGCTAACCGTCTCCGGCTTGAGCTGCGCAGGATCCACCCACGATGTATCTTTTCCGGCTGCAGCACCGGTGTCGATGTAGTCGGACTTGATTTCAAGGAACGCATCCTGGCGCAGCTTGCTGAGGAAGTCACGCATCGCAGGCTCCATCCTCGGGCGCATCAGGCGGTCCATCACTTCGTTCTCTACCTCACCCAGTTCGGCCTGTCCGGCCTTCACGTGCTCTTCCACGCGCAAAATCAGAAAGCCGTTCGGGCGTTTGATCGGATCGGTGATGTATCCCTTGGGCTGGGCCCACACGAGATCTTCGAGATCTTTCACCAGGTCGCCCTTTTTGTAGCCGGGAAGAGCGCCCATTTCCTTGGCGGTAAGCGAGTCCGAATTGTCGCGAGCCATTTCGGCGAACCGCTCGCCGCGGCGTGCGCGCGAGACCAGGTCTTTCGATTTCTTGTCGGCGGCGGCGATTCCGGCCGCATCTTTTCCGTCCGTTGAAATCAGGATTTCACGCAGGTAGAGCCGCTCTTCGCGCACGAAATCGGTCTTGTGCTCGCTGTAGTACTTTTCGATCTCGTCATGCTTGACGGGAATCTTGTCGCTCACTTCTTCGCGTACCACGCGCTGCGTGAGAATGCTTTTCTTCATTTCATCCTTGAAATCCTCGAACGACAGCCCGCTCTGTTGCTTGACGTATTCGTGAAATTTGTCGGGATCGGGAATGTTCGAATCCTGCTGGATTTGCGCGATGCGCTTGCTGACTTCGCCATCCACGTTGATGTTCAGATCTTTTGCTTTTTGCACCAGGAGCAATTGATCGATCTTGTCGCGCAGAATATTTTTTTCGCGGTCAGCCAGGGCTTGTTCCAGCGCCGGGCCGACAGTGCCGTTTTCGCGCAGGTCGGTGATGAGCTGCTGGCGGGCGCGCGCCAGATCGGTGCGAGTAATAATGTCGCCGTTGCATTTGGCGACGATCTCTTCCACCGTGGCGACATCGGCGGCGATGAGCAGCGATCCACACAGACACAGCGCTACAGGGACGTACAACTTCATAAGACCATTATCTTACGATAGCGGCGGGAAAATGGGGCGAATCCGGGGCTTCCGGGAAGCCCGAGCGATGCTGTCGGTCCTCGAACTGCCGCAGTCAGCTAGCGGCCGCCGAGGCTCTGTTCGATGCGTTTTGCCTTGTTTTCGATCGAATCGGCCTCTTTCGCGCGATTCTCTTTCCGTAGGACGGCCGAATAGGCGCGCATGAGGCTCACCTCCGATGGAGTGTCTTTTCGGGCACTGGTGTGAATCCTGAGCACAGCCTTGTCGTACAAAGCTGTTGCCTCTTTGACCTTCTTTGCCTCGACGTTCGCCGCGATCAGATTCTTAGTGGCTTCCAGCCATTTCGAATTCTGAAATGCGGGCGCTTGCGCAGCGTAGTTGTTCACGAGATTTTCGTAAATGCGAATCGCCTCTGCCTGATTACTTGTTTGCCGGTACAATCCCGCCAAGCGGTCCAGCAAGTCGCCCTGAAGCAGGCTCGCATCGCCAGAAGTACCAGTATTCACGAGCGGCTCCAAGAGCTGAATCGCATCCTGAGGACGGGCTTCGGCGCGATACGCGTCGACCAGGGAGATGGTGACGTTTTGCACTTGATCGCTGCGGTCGCCGTACAAGGCCCGATATAACTGGGCAGACCGTTCGTACAACGGAGTCGCTTCTTTATATTGTTTTTGGTTCCGGTAAAACTCCGCTTCTTGGAAGAGGGCCCTTGCGAACTCGTCGCTTTGATCGCCGAACACAAGCTGGCTGGAGCGCAGCCCGCGATTGTAAACATCCAGCACGTCTTGCGTACGATTCCGAACCGAATAAAACCGCGCCAGCTCGTCGAGTTGTTCCAGCAGCGGCGGATCCTCGGGCGGGTGCGAGAGCGGCTCGAGCGCCAGAAAGCGTGCGTACAATTCGGTCGCGCGGTCGGCGTGATCGGCGGCCAGCTGCGAAGCCGCGAGATTGGCGACCACCAGTGCCTCCAGACCCGGGCTGGGATTGGAATCCAAGCGCACTGCCTCGAGAGCCTGATTCAGAAGGGTGTCCGCGTCGTTCCACTGCTTCTTATTGAGAGCGATCCGGCCCAGACCGTTCAGGCTGATCGCACGGGCGCGGCTGTCGGCGCCTTCGGTGGATCGGGCTTGTTCATAAAGAGCGGCGGCGTCGTCGAGTTTCCCTTGTGCGACGCGGATATCGGCCAGCGCGTTCAGCGACGATGCAATGCTTATCGGCGACGTCGATTTTTTTCCAGCTTCGGCTGCCCGCTCGGCGGCATCTGACGCCTCAGGAAGCTTCTTTCGGAGAAGATCGATCCGCGAAAGTTCTTCCAGAAAGCGCACTGCCTCAGAGTTCCGGCTGAGTTTTGTTTCGACATCGCCCAAGCGGGCCAGCAGTTCGGCCCGGTCCTGCGCGGCTGGCCCTTCCCCGGCGAGCGCTGCGTCGTAGAGGCGTCTCAGCAACGGCTCTGCGTTCTGATATCGGCCTTCGGAAAACTCCAGGCGCGAGACTTGATCGGCCAGCCGCAGCGTGTCATCGGAGCGCGCGCGTCCGGAGGGATCAATCAACCGCAGACGCGTCTCGAGATATGGAAGCGCCTCCGAAGGCTTTCGTTCGGCCAGCAGTGTGTCCGCCAGGGCGGTATAAACCGGTAAACTCTCAGGCCGGGACTCGCCGGGACGCTCGCGCAAATCGAGCGCGCGGCGAAACGCGGTGACGGCCTCGGGCAGTTTGTTCGAGCTCTTCAGCGCCGTTCCCAGATCGAGGTAATCGGAAGAGAGTTCCCGATCGGGCAAGCCGCCGATGTCGCTGCGGATGGCCAAGGCGCGCGTAAATGAATTCGCCGCCTGCGCATAGTCCTTTTGCAACATCGCGCTGCGGGCGAGCGTTCTGAGCACTACTGCTTCCGGCTCGTCGTTTGCTTGCGTTCCGCGCAGGTTGACCCATTTGCCCAGAGTGTCGACCGCTTTGCGTGTGTCGCCGGCTCCGGCTGCCAGCAGCCCCGAATACATCAGTGTGTCCATGCGATCGGTCTCAGTCTCCGCAGCGCGCGATGCCAGGATTGAATCCGCGTTTTGGAGTAGCGTCTGAGCGTCGGAGAATCTCCGCTGATCGATGGCGGCTGCAGCCTGGACATTGAGCACTGTCGCCATTTGTGGGGCATCGGCCCGGTCTTTGGCGGCAAACTGGGCGGCTTGCGCAGCGGCGCTGGCGGCGTCGGTGGAGCGGTGCAACCCGAGCGCGACGATCGCTCGCATCTCGGTTAAACGCAGTCGCACCCGGCTATTGGCGGGAAGCCGCGCCGCCGCGGATGTTGCCCGATCCAACCGGCTTTCACTCTCGTTGTAGGCTGCGCGACGCGCGTAGTAACTCGCTTCGGTCAATTGACTGTCGATCGTGAACGGATGCGATGCTCCAAGCCGCGGCCGAGCGGCCTCCGAAAGGCCATTCAACGACTGCGCGGCATCCTGCAAGCGTCCTTCACCGAGCGCGACGCGCGCCAGCAGCTCGCGCAACATCAGGAGATCGGGATGATCGGCCGGCCGCGCGCGCGTCCTGATTGCGAGGGCCGCCTCAGCTAGTCGCCGGGCATCCACAACACGTCCATCCGACCAGGCTATTTGCGCGGGCACCGCCAGCGCGGTGGCTGAAAGACGCGGCGAGGCCATATTGGCTGACCCGAACGTTGCAGTCAATCGCCGGGCCTCTGCGAAATTTCCGTCCAGCCGGCGAATCTCGGCCAACTCGGCGAGCGCGTTCAACCTCCAGTCGATGTTCAGGTCCGAGTGCGCTAGCGCCAGATTCACCGCGTCGCTGGCCGCGGTGGTTGCCGCGCGCTGATTGCCCCGCGCGCTCTCCGAGCGCGCCAAAACGGTTTGAGCACGAACCGTGTCCTCGGTGCTTGCGCCTTCGAACTGTTGAAGAGTGCGCACCAGTTTGTCGGCCTCGTCGAAATTGCCGGCCAAGGACTCCACTTCGGCGGTCCGAAGGATCACGGAGCGCATCAGGGCGGGCTCGGAGACGACGCCTACTACGATGTTCAGCGCCGCTCTCATATGAACCGCCGCCGCGGTATAGTTGCCGCTCGCAACTTCCCGCTCGCCGTCACGGAGCGGGACCTGCGGATCGTCCTGTGCGATCAGCGCGAGGCCGCACGCGGTGAAGAAGGCGACGATGGCGGTTCGAACGTTCATCGGTCCTCTACTGGATGCTAAACGGATGAATTGTAAGATTCACGGTAATTGTCGCACTTCGGCCGTTCGTCGGAGTACAGCGAATCAATCCTTCGTAGCTGCCCACTTTAAGGCCCAAGAGGTGAAGAGAAATCCACACCGGTGTGGGTGTTGACGGAAGCTCTTGTGATGCAGAAAGCCATTCCTGCCCCTTCACCACCGACGTCGAGAAAATTGTAGGAACAGTTAAAGTGCCAGAGTCATTGCTTACGATCAGGCGATACGGCGGCGGGTTGGGATTCGCGATCGGGATTCTAAAATCCGCGAGGATCTGATGCTGAGACAGCACTAAATTAGGCGCTGGCCGTTCCGGTTGCGCCGGAGCTGGGGCAGGCCCGCCTTGGTGCGCCGGCTCTTGAGGGGTCGCCGGTTTCGAAGTGGTCGCGTCACTGGAATTTGGGCGGAGGGGCGCGTGCGAAGGCGATACCAGCGACTTGATGAGCAGCACCACCGCGAGTCCAACAACAGCAAGGCCGCCCCACAGCGCCGCGGGCGGAAATTTGCGGACGGGCGGCTGAGCAGGCTGCCGAACGGGCGCGACCACGGTCGGCTTGGGTACGGCTGGCGGCTTGGGGACTGGCGTAAGCCGCGTGGGCGGTGGCGCCGATTTGGTCAGCTCTCGCTCATATTGTTCCCGGAGGCGGTCGAAATCGGGGTGCCGGCGTGTTTCCGGTCCTGCTTGCCGGATCGCTTCGAGCGCCGCCGACGGTCCGGCTTGCGCTCGGGTTTGACGCACACTGACGAGCTGCTGCGCGGCGGAGAGCTGGATCTTTCGGTATCGTTCCAGCACCGGCTGCAACGCGGGCTGTAGGTTCGGATCCGCCGACGCCGATTCCAGAAGAGTCACCGCGTCGTCGAAGAGGCCATTCTGCGCACACCCATCGGCCCGCGCGATTATTTTCTGCGCCTCGTCTTTATGTCGCGCCAAAAGCCGCTGGCAGCGCTCGCGGAACGCGATGGTGGCTAGATCGCTTGCTACCCAGGCCGGAAGTTTATCCAGGATCGCGAGAGCCTCTTGAACTTTTCCGGCAGCGAGATGCGCGCTGGCGACCGCGATGGCCCGGTCGATGGTCGCCTTCCGCTCCGCAGCCTCCTCGATGTCCTTGCCGAGAGCCGTCAATTTCGGATGCCGCCCGTGCTTCGCAACTGCCTCCGCCAGGATGGCCTTTGCTTCGTTCAAGCGGCCTGCGTTGAGTTCCCGCTGAGCGGCTGCTAAAGCTTCCGACAAGAGCGCTTCCGTCACCGCGCCCATCAGATCCAACAGCACCGGCTCGTCCGGGAAGCGGCGAAGTCCATCCTGCAGTGCTGCTTCGGCATGCGCTGCGTTTCCTTTCTTCAACCAGCCTTGTGTTGCATCGACGCAATTCTTTAGATCCTCGGCGCGACGCCTGAGCGCCCGCACCTCCTCCAGCAACTTCTCAAGCGACTCTTCGCCTTTAAGATCCTGGAGCGCGCTTTCCAGCAGAACTTCCGCACCGGCTGCTTTGTTCGCCGCAAGCAGCGATCGCGCTCGTTCTTCCAACTCGTGGACCTTGATCTTGCGAGCGATCGCCGCAATTTCCTTGCGATATTTCTTCAGTGTTTCCGCGAGCGCCGGCTCGTCAGGAAACTCAGCTGCGGCATCGGTCAACCATTCAATGGCGGCATCGTGTTGGCCCGATTCGAAGAGAGTACGCGCTTCGGCCAGCGCTGCTTCGGCAGCTCTGTGCCGCGCCGCTCGGAGTATGACCGCATGTTGTTCACGAAATTTCTTCAGCGCCTCGCCCAGCGCGGGTTCCTCGGGGAACATCGCAACGGCGTTGGTAAGCGTCTGGATGGAAGTTTCGTACTGACCCGCCCCGAACCGGGCCTCTGCATCGACAAGAGCCGATTCCGCCGCTTTGTGACGCGCCTCGCGCGCAATCGCGGCCAGCTTCTCGCGTAATATCTCCAAGGCCTCGGCCAGCGATTGCTCATCCGGAAAGTCAGCGACGCTTTTGGTCAGCTGCTGGATGGAGCGATCATGCTGGCCGCCTTCGAATAGCGCGCGGGCGTCAGCAAGCGCCTTTTCCGCGGCCTCGTGCTGCCGTTTACGCTCCTCCTGAATCTGGGCGATAAGATCGTCGAACCGGCGATCCTTGCCGAGTTCTTTTATCTTGGACTCGAGAAACTCAATCGCAGTGGCCCATTGCCTGGCGCCCACCTGTTCCAGCGCCGTGTCGAGCGCGGAGGAAACCTCGCGCTCGCGCTGTACCTTCGCTTCGAGCTCGCGGAAGCCCGGATACTTGGCGTATTCCGCGCTCGCGGCGGCGACCATCTTCGACGCCGAATCGATCAGGCCGCGATCGAGCGCTCCGGAAATCTTGTCGCGCAGCTCCTGGAACCGCCTTTGAAAGGCCTGGTCTTCGAGGCCTTCACGAGCGCGAGCTGCCAGTTCGCTGAACCCCTCGCTCTCCGGCACGCTTAGATTCAGAGCATCGATTGCGCCCAGGCCATTTTCGAAATCGCCGGCCTCGATACTCTTGCGAATGCGGACCACGGCATCATCGAGCGCTTTCTTGCGAGCTTGCTTGGCCTGCGCGATCTCCTTGGTCAGCCCCGTGGCGATTGTGTCCGAGCTATAGACTCCTTCGAACTCACGCACAGCATTTTCGGCGTCGCCCCAATCCCTCTTGGCCAGCGCGTCGCGAACTCGTTGGGATGCGATGTGCGCGTCAAAATCATGGACCGTGGCCGCAACTTCGCCGTTCAACTTCTTGAGAGCATCTTGCTCGGGGAACTCGGCAAGAGCCGCCCTCATCGGCTCGACCGCGGTATGCGGATTTCCGGAAGCGAGCAGACAGCGAATCTCGCGCTCGGCCTCGACACTCCGCCGCAACCGCTCGGCCTGCTCGCGCCGGGCAGTGATGCCTTGTTTGAGCTTGGCGATCGATTCCGATTCCGGGAACTTCGCGAGTGCAGCGTCTGCCAGCCCGATCGCTTCGTCGTATTGAGCGCGGCTCTCCAGCTCAGCCGACCGTTCCGCCACTTCGCGCTCGGCCTTGGAACGAGCGAAGGCTCGCCGCGCGGTCTCGATCTCGTCCCGAATCGCCGTCAGTTCGGCGTCGCCGGGATAATCGGCCAATGCTGCATCAACTGCCGCACGCGCCGCGTCGAAGTTCTGGCCACCGTCCAACTCCTCCCAGGCTCCTAGCTCCCGCACCTGCTCGACGCGCCGTAACTCACGCAGCGTGCCGGCCAGCTCGCGCTTCTCACTCTCGAGCGAAGGCTCGGCTGGGTATACGGCCAGCGCTTCATCGATCGCATGAATCGCGTCCTCGTACAGATTCTTGCTGGCGTATTGTTTCGCGCTGCCGATCGCCCGTTCGACCATGCGCTTTTTTTCCTGCTCGCGACGGCCTTGGATCGCGGCCGATAGCAAGTCCGTGAGACGTGCATCATCGGGGAACTGCGAAATCGCATCGAGAAGGAACTGTTCGGTTTCCTCAAAGGACTCATTCGCCAGCAGCTCTGCGGCCTTGGCGCGCGCGGCGTTCAACTGGCGCTCCCGGCGTTCCACCGTCAGCTTCTGCTGAGTTTCGAGCAGCAGTCCCGTAAAGCCCGGTTCTCCGGGATATTTCTGCGCAAACGCCGATAGCGAAACGAGCGCATCCTCGAAGCGATTCGCGTCCAGCAGTGCCCGGCCACTGGCTAACGCGTCTCGGAGCCCGGTGACATATATGTCGCGCGCCTGCTCGATCTCTCCGCGAACTCTTTCGAGCTCAGAAATGCCCGGCGCCCTAGGCATGGCGCCGTTGAGAACCTCGATGGCGCCATGCCAGTCACGTTGCTTTTCGCGCGACCTCGCTTCGGCGATCGCGGCCGCAGCTAGCTTTTCGTGGCGAGCTTTTTTCAGAGCTTCACTGGTTTCGGCCAGCCTTGCGGAGACCGGCGCAGCCGCTTTTTTGAGCCGTCCGATCGCATCATTAACCGCACTTTCGGCCTCATCCGGCTGCCCGTTCTGCTGAAGCTCCGAAGCCCGTGTAAGGACCCCATCGGCCTCCTTCGATTGCTGCTCGCATTCGCGCTCCTCGAGCACGATCTGGCGCAGCTCTGCCAGCAGAGGCTCTTCACGATACAGCGCCAGAGTCTGATCGATAGCCGCCAGCGCCGCGTCCCATTGCGACGTTTTTCGCAGGCTTTCCACCTGCTGTCGGCAGCCCTCCACCTTCTGTGCTTTGACCGCCCTGCCGAGCAGCGCGGTTACTTCCGGCTGATTCGGAAAACGCGCCACCGCTTCGGCAGCGGCCGAGATCGCTTCCGGGTGCCTTCCTTCATTGACCAGTTCGTTCACCCGGCCGACCACTTCGTTGACTTCGGACGAACGGGCCGCAAAAACCGCCAGCTCGGCGTCGGCTCGCAGCAGCAGCGCGCTCAGGTCCGGCTCGGCTGGGAATCGTTGCAGTGAAAGCTCGATGGCCTTCTTGGCAGCCTCGGGCAGCCCGCGATCCAGAAGATTTCGCGCTTCGCGAAGCGCCATCTGCAGCGCTTCTTCGTAATGCCGCTGTTCGCGCGCGATGCGGTTGGACATCTCCACCAGCGCGGGCTCACGCGGGTAGAGCACAGTCATTTTCTCCACTTCCTGGCGGGCGCGCGTCCAATTTCTTTGGTTCAGAAATTCGTCTATTTGGCGGCTCAGCTCTTGGAGAGCAGTATTCCGCAGGCGGAGCGAAGTATCGTCGGCTTCAAGCAGCGGGCTTTGGCGGCGCGGCTCAGGCGAGGCAACCTGCAGGCCGGGCAGGACCTGCGTGTCGTCCGGATCCGGCGTGGAAGAAGACGACCAAAGCTTGTTCCAGAAACTCTTTTCCGGCGCAGGCTCGGCGCCGCCCTGTCCGGGGAGGCAGCTTTTTAGCTCCTGAGCCATTTGCGCGGCGCTCTGGAAACGGTCGGCGGGCTTCTTCGCGAGCGCTTTCATGACGGCCTTTTCGAGCCGCGTCGGAACCTCGGGTGCAAACTGCCGCAGCGCTGGCGGTTTGTCCTTCACCTGCGCGCGAGCTAGCTCATACTCGTTCGGACTATCGAAAGGTAGGCGGCCGCTTAGCAACTCATAGAGCAGAATGCCGCAGGAGTAAATATCCGAGACGGCCGTCGCGTCGTTGCCTTGCACTGCCTCGGGGGAAATATACTCCAGCGTGCCGACGATGCTTCCGAGCTTGGTCTGGCGCGCGGAACCCACCAGCCTCGCGATGCCGAAATCGGCGACCTTCACGATCTCGTCCTCGTTGATCATGATGTTCGCGGGCTTGATATCGCGGTGCACGATGTTCCGCTTGTGGGCGTAGCCCAGTCCGGCCAGCGCTTGGTCCATGATGGTGATTGCGTCGTTCGGAGCGAGACGCCTGCGTTCCCGCAGCAGTTCGCTCAGCGTTTTGCCTTTCACGAATTCCATCACCATGAAGAATTCGGTGCCTTCGCGCAGGAACTGGTAAAGCCGCACAATGTGGATGTTTTCGAGCTTGCCCTGCAGCTTGGCTTCTTCGCGGAACCGCTCGACGATGTCTGGTCGGCGTGCTAACTCCGAGCGCAGAGACTTGAGAGCAACCTCGCGCTCGAGTTGCATGTCAAGAGCCCGGTAGACGGTGCCCATAGCGCCTTCGCCCAGCTCTTGCAGCAGCTTGTAATTGCCGACAGTCCGGATCATCCAGCCAAACTCTCGCGCGTCAGATCAAAACGATCGCGCAAACCGCCCCATGCTCCAGGCAGAAAAGCGCGGCGTGTGCGGGGGCGCCCAGAACACCCTTTTCCACTAACCGAATACCAGAAACCGACACGTCGATCCTGGGAAACTGCTCCACCTAATTAATAGCGGATTATAGGATATCACCGGGTCATGCGATTGGGTTAGTGTAACCTACAATCCGCGATCAAGAATTCGACCAGTACCGCTAGGTCGAAACGGCTTCCGATTCAGTCGCGACTCGCCCATCCAAACGGCTTAGAAAGGAAACCCGTGTCGCCGGTAAAGTCATTGCCTCGTGCCTATTAGCGGATACCGGCCTGTGACCGCGCGCACCCGAAAAAGTGTTGCATCGTCGGAGGACGGCTGTTATATTCAATCCTGCTCAAGGTGTAACATCCATAGGTTAACCGTTTGGGGAGAAGTGAATGAACCTGAATTGTAAATGCATAGCTGGGGTGATTTGCTTATCTCTGGCGCTATTATTTCCGGTTTCGGCGCAAGTTACTGGCAGCTTGTCGGGCCGCGTCGAGGATCCAAGCGGAATGGCGGTGACAGGGGTCCGGGTCGTCGTGACGATACCAGATTCCGACGTCGAGGAAGCGGCGACCACCACTACAGCTAGCGGTGCGTTCTTCTTCCCGGTTCTTAGGCCGATTTTTTACAACCTGCGGATAGAAGCTCCAAACTTCAAGACACAGACAATACAAAATGTCAAAATCGATCCGACGTCAGAGACGTCACTGCCGCCGATCAAGCTGGAACTTGGTGACGTAAAGACCTCGGTTGAGGCGGTAGCGCCAACTCAGTCGCTGCAAACATCCAACGGGGAGGTCGTCAACACGCTTACGCAAGAGCAGGTAAGTGCGCTTCCACTGTTCGGCCGCGATCCGCTGCAATCCCTCGGGCTTCTCAACACATTGCCCGGTGTTTCCACAAACGGGCGCACCGTAGCCACAATCGATGGCCAATCCGTCTCCTTTGCGAATATCACATACGATGGCATCAATATCCAGGACAATTTCATCCGCAATAACAGCCTTGAAAGTACGGACGTCCTGTTAGGCTTGCACACCGATCAAATCAGCGAAGCGACGATCGTTACTTCCAATCCAGGAAATATATACAGCGGCGGCTCGTCGCAGGTCGCGTTCAGCACACCGAGCGGCACGAACGCGTTTCACGGCTCGCTTTACTGGCTCAATATTCCGGGAAATATTAACGCTCAAACGTTTTTCAATAACGCCGCTCCAGCCACGCCCTCGAGCACTCAGTTGAACCAAGCGGGGGCGACCGTAGGCGGACCGCTCGTCAAGAACAAGCTGTTCTTTTTTGCAAACTTCGAATCGGATCAAGATCGATCCAGGATCACGCAGCAGGGATTAGTGCCAACCGCTCCGCTCGTCAGCCAGAATGCAACCGTGCAGCAGATCCTGAATCTCATTCCTTCGAACCCGTCCGGGGTGTACACGGGCTCTCAGAACGATGGCGCCACAGGCTATCTTGGACTAGCTCGGCTGGACTATATCCCTTCTACGAAGCATGCTTTCAGCTTTTCGATGTCCATGAACGAAAGTTTACAGGACCAGCCGCCGTACTCTTCGGTTTTTGGGCGGCAACCGGATGCATCTGAGCACACTATAGCAACGCTTTTTTCAGCTTCCTGGCGCTGGAACCCAACCCCACGCCTGACAAACGAAGTGCGGATGGGCGCCAGTCTTCAGCGCCTTGACTTTCTCAATTCGCTCCGCAATAAATATCCTTTTCTGATGCTTTTTGGTGTCTGGAGCGAACCCATGGCGGGAATCGATCCTCAAGGGCGAAGTAATCGCATCTACAATTATCAGGACAATTTGATTTATGTGATCGGGAGCCACTCGCTTCATGCCGGGTTCTCGTTGCAGCAATATCGTGAGTGGGAGTATGGCATCAACTACGGCACAACCATATCAGCGACAATGCCGACCTATTCGATGTTCGCTTTCGACCAAAACGGGAACCCAGTCATTCCTGCTGGCAGCCTGGCCAAAGGCACGGTTTTCTCTGAGACGCAGGCTTTCGGGATCAGTTCGCCAACATCCGGATACCAAGCCTACAACCCGCCCGTAACTAAGCCTTCAGCGAGTCTGGTATCGGGTTATTTCCAAGACAATTGGAAAGCATTCCGCAACCTTTCTTTGAACCTAGGGGTTCGCTACGACTACCTTACACCCGTAAAGGACAACTCCGGACTGGCAATCATTCCGACTTTGTCTACGCCCGCCTCAGATAGCGTTTACAGTCCTAACCTGCCGTTCAGCTTGATTCCGAAGAACCAACAACTCTATCGGCCGGATCGGAATAACTTTAGTCCTTACCTCGGGTTCGCATGGCAAGCTTCGGATCGTGTACCGATCGTTGTGCGGGGCGCTTATAGCATCAGCTTCGTGAACGATGATCTGCTTCGGAACATGAGCGTTTTCGCGGTGCAGAACCCGTTCCAGTCTCTTACCATTCCGAATGACAACATCGGAGGCAACGGAACGCCGTTTCAGAATGTGCCCACGATTCCGACGCCAACCTTTCCGGCGCTCACGCTTACGGCCCTCCAGCAGTTTCCTTTCCTGAGTCCCACTTACGCGGTGGATCCGCACTTGCGAACTCCTTATGTTCAACAAGCCAATCTCGGCGTCGAGAGCCAGTGGAAGAGGTTTCTCTTCAGCATTCGTTACGTCGGAAATCGCCTCGACAAAGGATTGGTCAGCCTCGATCGGAATCAGGCGGGCCTTTCGCCTGCGTTCTTAACTGCGTTTGGGCAGGCGCGGCAGACATTGGCAAACGGATCCCTGCCGATCATTCCTGGACTGATTAATGGCGGGGCCTGTCTCACTGTCACGAACGGACGATGCACCAATTTCGACACAATTTCGCTCAACGATATCGCTACCGGACAGCCGGGAGCGCTCGCGCAGCACCTGCAGTTATTCGGCTATAACGCTCCGGGCAATTACAATTTCTTCGCCAATCCCAATGCCCCGGTAGGCTTGAACCTATTGTCGAACTTGGGTCGCTCGCGATATGATTCCTTGCAGATCGCTGTCTCACGCCGGGTTTCTCCCGGATTAAGCATGACAGCCAATTATTCCTACTCGAAGACGCTCAGCAATCTGGACGATTACCGCCAGGGCGCGCTCGATCCGGACTTGGACATACACAATCCCCGCCTCGATTGGGCGCCTTCACCGTTTAACCTGAAGCACGCCTTCAAAGGCACGCTGATCTACGATCTGCCGTTTGGGCGCATGGCTCCGTCATCGGGAGTGGTCCACCGAATCGCAGATGGTTGGACCATCAGCGGAATCATGATTGCCCAGTCGGGTGCGCCCTTCTCGTTGCTATCGCAACTCGCGACATTCAACACGCCCCAGGACTCCCTTCAAAACACACTTTCCAGCACTCTCACCGCCGGGCAAATCGAGCAGTATTTTGGAGTCCGGAAAAGCCCCGACGGCACAGTGACGTTCGTCAATGCGCCGTCCAGCGCTTTATCGGAGCCAGGCCCGGGTCAAGTCGGGACTTTGCAGCGCAGGATGTTTACCGGACCGAATGCTTTCAACTTGGATCTCGGCATACAGAAAGCCTTCGCGCTAACCGAGCGTGCCCGAGTAGAACTGCGGGCCGAGTCCGTCAACTTACTGAACAACGAAAACTGGCTGGTAAACGATCAGATTCTGGTCCAGAATTCAGATGGTACGCCAGCGGTAAAGAACGGGAATCTGATCTTCAACGGCGGCCTCAACCAATGGACGCCGCCCCGTTCGTTCCAGTTCCTGCTGCGCGTGCGGTTCTAATAATAAATGCCCGGCGAAACCCCCGGGCATTCTTCGGTCTTTAGCTTTTGGCGGAAGATGCGGCTGCGGCAGGCGCCGGAGCAATACCGTTTGTCGTTTCGGGTCGCATCGTCGATCAGGAACCACTGCCCGCAGCGCGGCGCCGGGCACCGCATGCAGCAGATGACGCCGGAGACTTCTTCGGCCAGGCGCTGCCAGAGCGCACCAGCCAGAGTCGACGAGCGATAGCGGAGTTGGAAATGGCCCACGCCATTATCGACATACCTTGCACTCGCCGAGAATTTCAGCCGCCCCAGATTCTCGCCCAGCTTTGCCGAAAGTCGCGCGCCGTTGGCCGCCATCGCGCTCAGGCTCCCATGTCCCAGCCGAATCATCTCCCAGAGCTCGGCGCAGATATGCAGCTCGCGCACCAGCGCGTGCCAGGCGTCGATCGGCTCTGGTGCCAGCAGGTTGGACGGAACCGTCTCTCCCGGCGCCGGCTGACGCATGACTGGTGTCGCAAGCAGCCCGTAGACGTTCGCGAGGTTTACAAACGCACTCGGATCGGGCGCGGTATCGGCGAAAACCCGATGTAAACAAGGTTGAAGCTCACAGGGACGAACGGGCGAAAGTTGTGCATTTTCCCACTTCGGGACCAGGCAGTCGGCTACGATGATTCCGTGATCGGGAGTCTGCAGCCGTCGCTTGGCGATGCGGAACCCTCCTGCCGGAATCCAAGTCTCGATTGACGTTCCTCCTAGTTGCATAGGTCCTACTCCTATCTGACGGTGCGCCAGAAATCGTTACAGTGCGCCGCCTTTCTATATAAGTCAGCGTGGAAGCGGGGCAAGATGGGTCAAAAAAAATCACGCTTCTGGGTTTCCCCGAGAAGCGTGAAGGGGAGAGACCTCGCTGGCCTTAGTGATGGGGCGGATTGTAGGGTTTCAGGGGTGCCGGCGCCGGTGCTGGGGCCGACGGTCGGGGCGCCGGTGCAGCCGGCCGTGGTGCGGGTGCAGGAGGGGGCGCCGATTGTCTGGGCGGGGACGCGGGCGCCGGTGGTGGAGCATGATGCTCGGGCGCGGCCTGACGAGGAACCGGCGTTCCGGAGGGCCCCCCGGCGCGATGTTCTTCGGCTGCGGCTCTTTCTGATGGCCCCGGACCTGAAGGCCCCGGAGTGGATCGGCGCCCTTCAGTCCCCGAAGCTCTGGGGTTGGGGGGGGGACCCAACGACTTCGCGGGAGCCGGCGAGCTGCCGGCCAGCCTCGGTGTCGACGGCGGACCCGCTTCCCCACTGCTTGCCGATGCGTTCTTCGATCCCGGCATCGATGCCGGGCCAGTGGCGCCAGCCGGACGGCCGGGCGACTTAGTGATCGGCCCAAAACCGCCTCGTTTCGGCGCACCTGGCTGATCGCCTTTGCCCGCCACGTCGCCGTCAGGCGGTGTGCTAGCCGATTTCGGAGCGGCCTTCGCTGTCGCGCTCTGATACGTCCGGTGCGATTCGGCTCCGGCGTGCAGGTTCGACAGAGTCGAGCGGTCCACGGGTTGGCCTGGATGTGCGCGCAGAGATGACTCCCGCCGTTGGAACGACGGCCGGTCCGCGGGCGGGGCAACCTTGGTCATGATGGCGCGGTTGGTAAGTCCGGCGGGCGGCCGAGCGAACGTCGACGCGCGGCCTCCGGCCACCGATTCGCGGCGCGGCGCCACCGACGCGTTTTGCTGATATGACTTGAACGCCAGAGTCCCTTTGGATGGCGACACCATGCTCTTCATGACCGGTTTGCCGCTTGCCATCGCGTCGTGCGGCACCACGGTAGTGCCCCCTCGTGCGTGCTCATTCAGAAAGCCCGACCGGGGGCCGCTGTGATTGAGATACGAATTCGCGTATGCGTTTCGGATGTGCGTCCTGCTGGCCACCGTATTCCGCACGTTCACTACTTCAAAGTAGCGAGCGCTGACGCGATAGCCAGGGATGAAGAGCTCGCCCGGAGCCAGCGGCACCCACCCGATCGCGAGTTCGCCGCCAAAAACGAAGCCGTCTCCACCGAGCCAGGCAACCAGGGCCGGCGCGAAAATCGCCGGACCGCCTAGCGGGCCGGGAACCCAACCCCAGCCACCAGTCACAAAAACCCAACGGCCGTAGTGGAACGGGGCGTAGCCCCAGGGCATGTCGTCCACCCATGTCCAACCCCAAGGCTCGATCCAGTCCCAATGGCCCGAGCGGTACGGCGCCCAATCTTCAGGGACGCCAGTGGGTATCCACATCTCGCCGTACTCGGGACTTGCGCGCCAAATGCCGTTTTCGTCCAGGTCTTCGACACCTGGAACGTCCTGCGCAACGTATTGCGCGGAGACGGAAGTCTCGTCGCGCTTGTCTCGCTGAGCGCACCATTGGTCGAAGGGGTCCAACCCCGGGGCTGTCTCTTTTGTGTAAACGGGCGGATCGGCCGTGATTTTGACGCGCTCGGCCGGCAGCACCGTATACGCCTGCCCCGCCGCCGTTGCTTCGCCTTCGCCGTTCACAACGGTGACGAGCGTGGCGTCGCCCTGCTCATTCACATCGATGCGATACTTGCCCGGCCGAAGTACTGTGAACGCCAATTGCGGGGTGTCCACTTCAAAGGCTTCGCCGTAAGTCAGATCGCGAATCGTAAAGACCAAAGTTCCGGCTGAAATCTCAACCTGAGTGATGTGGTCGTCCAGATTGACGAACGCAGCGGCCGTACGGCGGTTCAATCGCATGAGCGCGGAGCCGATACTGAGCTCGGCGCGCCCATCGTCTTGAATCCACAACCGGTCACCGGTGGTAAGTGGGCGGTTGAGCTCGGCTGAAACCCAGTCATCGACTCCGGCCGGCTGCAGAGATACTGTTCCGTCCATGAAGCCCAAACGAGCGGCGCGTCTCGGCGGATTGTCATCGTCGGCCAGAAGCGCCGTGGTTGCCATCAGGGTGCCGGCGGTCAAGAAAATCAGGAGCTTCCCGGCCCGGAAAGTGCGCGCGGGCGACTTCATTGCGCGGCAGGATGCTGTCCGCGTGCTCCTTTTTCCGGGCAGGTGCTTAGCAGACATGAACAACCTCCGTCAAGTAGATAAGCGCCTTTTCCATGGCTTGGGGGTCATTCACTACCCGCCCGTGTGTCGGGAGGATCGGTTACTTGAACAGGCGACTCACGCGTTGCAGGAACCGGTTGCTGACCTTTCGATCCCGCCTCGTTAAGGTCGACGAGAATTGCGGAGATATTATCGTATCCTCCGCGAGCGTTTGCTTCGTCGATCAAGCGGCGGCTGACCGTATCTGCTGGGCCCTCCTTGACGATTTGCAAGATGTCCGCAGCGGGTATTAGGTCGTGCAAGCCGTCGGAACAAAGCAGAAAGCGGTCGCCCGCGCGAATCGGGTACTCTTCGGGCCATAGCGCGATCTCGACATCTGCGTGGCTACCCAAAGACCGCGTGACTACGTTGCGGTCTTCGTGACGTGTCGCCTCTTCATTGGTCAGAAGGCCGCGCCTGACCATCTCGTGGACCAGAGAATGGTCCTCGCTCATTTGGTAGATCTGGCCTCCTCGAATCAGATAGAGGCGGCTGTCTCCCACCCAGGCCGCCCATGCGAACGGTGGATCGATCGCAAGCGCCACACAGGTGGTCCCCATGCCATGCAGATGTTCTTCATGCAGCGAGAGACCATAGATTTGCTCGTTTGCGGATTCGACGGCGAGCTTCAGGGCGACGTGTGTAGGATCTTTGGCGTTCGCGAAGTAAGATCTCGCGATCTCATGCACGGCCATCGCGCTCGCGACGCTTCCGCCGCTAGCGCCGCCCATGCCGTCGGCGAGAATCGCAAGCGTGCCAGATTTTCGTGGAGAATCTGAAGCCTCATTCGACATGTGAAACAGGACTGCGTCTTCATTTCGCTGCCGGACTCTTCCCGGATCGGTGCGCGCAGATGCGGTGATTTCGAGCGGAATGGAAGCCGGGCGGGAGCCGGACTCTTGCCGGCGTCCCGCCCCGAACCAGGAACGGAATTGATCGGAACCGAACATCGGAGACTTGCGAAACCCGAACGGACCGTTCTATCGAGCCGCCAGCTTCTCCTTCAGGGCATTGAGCTTGAACTGGATGTCCTGCCGGTTGTCGGCGGGCGCCCATTTCAGGGCGTCCTCGAACATCGAATTGGCAGTGGTGAAGTCGCCGAGCCGCTCAGCAAGCTGACCCGCAAACTCGTAGCCCTCCCAGCGGCTCGAGTCCTTGGCGAGCGCAACCTTCACGACATCGAGCGCTTCGTTGGTCTTGCCGTGCTGGAATTTGTCGGTGGCCTGATCGATCAGCGAGTCGTAGGACGAATTCGGATCGACGCCGGCTGCAGCAGCCGCAGCCGCAACTGGAGTGACCGTGGGCGGCGCTTGCGGAGGCGGAATCGGCGCCATCGCCGGCTTAGCCGCGGCCTGTTTTTCGTCGGCGGCTTTCTTGGCGTCTTCCTTGGCTTTCAATTCTCGCAGCGCGGCAACCTGTTTCTGGATGTCTTCGTCGATCCTGACCAGTTCCTTGACGGAGGCTGCGTCGGACTTCTTTCTGAGCTCAGCCGCCAAGCGCTGCTGCGCGGCGAGATTCTGCTCCATCTCCGCAATTTGCTCGCTTCGGCTTTGGCGCAGATAGAACCAACCTCCCAGACCGAGCGCGATGATGGCCAACAGGCCGACGACGCCGATCCAGACGGCTTTGTTGGATTCGGTCTTCACCTTGGAGAACTGCTCGCCGAGCATGCGTTCGACGGTCGCGCGGCCGACCGGACGGCTAGGCGCAGCGGCAGTTTCCGCGGCAGGTCCG
>DASQJA010000005.1:0-14369 GCA_035631275.1 Bryobacteraceae bacterium | reverse complement strand
GTGAGGGAAATTTGGCAAGCGATATCGAAAATCAAGACCCAGCAGCAGTAGCTGCTCCCACCACGGAAGAAACTTCCGAATCCACCGCGCAAACCAAAGAAGGCGGCAAGGCCGCGGACACTGAGGCCAAGGAGTCGAAGGCCGCCGACAAAGGCGAGTCGAAACCCGACGGCGTCACCGGGCCGCAGAGCCATCGCCGGCGTCACGGCGCGGCCGGCCAGAACAACCAGAAGAACGGCACGCTCGATCTTGTGGAGCTCAAGGACATGAGCATCCAGAAGCTAAATCAGATCGCGAAGGATCTCAGCGTCACCGGCACCGCCGGTCTGCGTAAACAGGAACTGGTTTTCAAGATTCTTCAAACGCAGGCGGAAAAGAGCGGGCTGATCTTTTCAGAGGGCGTGCTCGAATGCCTGCCGGACGGCTTTGGTTTCCTGCGCGCGCCCGATTATAACTATTTACCGGGCCCTGATGACGTCTACGTTTCGCCGTCGCAGATCCGTCGCTTCGACCTACGCACCGGCGACACAATCTCGGGCCAGATCCGCCCGCCTAAGGAAGGTGAGCGCTACTTCGCGCTGATCAAGGTGGACGCGATCAATTTCGAGCCGCCCGAAGAAGCGCGCAACAAGATTTTCTTCGACAATCTGACGCCGCTCTATCCGCATGAGCGGTTCAAGCTGGAGACCGCGAAAGACAACTACTCCGGTCGCGTGATGGATTTGCTGACTCCGATCGGCAAAGGGCAACGGGGATTGATCGTCGCGGCGCCTCGCACCGGTAAGACGATGCTGCTGCAGTCGATCGCCAATTCGATCACGACCAATCATCCCGAAGTTTCGCTCATCGTGCTGCTGATTGACGAGCGGCCGGAAGAAGTCACCGACATGCAACGGTCTGTCAAGGGCGAGGTGATCAGCTCAACCTTCGACGAGCCAGCCTCACGCCACGTGCAGGTGGCCGAGATGGTGATCGAGAAGGCGAAGCGTCTGGTTGAGCACAAGCGCGACGTCGTGATTCTGCTCGATTCGATCACGCGCCTAGCGCGAGCGTATAACACTGTTGTTCCGCCGTCGGGCAAGGTGCTGTCGGGCGGCGTGGATTCGAATGCCTTGCAGCGGCCCAAGCGATTTTTCGGCGCGGCGCGCAACATCGAAGAAGGCGGTTCGCTCACCATCGTCGCGTCCGCGCTGATCGACACCGGCAGCCGCATGGATGACGTGATTTTCGAAGAGTTCAAAGGTACCGGCAACATGGAAATCCATCTCGACCGAAAGCTTATGGACAAGCGCGTCTTCCCGGCCATCGACATCACCAAGAGCGGTACTCGCAAGGAAGAGCTGCTGTTGCCGAAGGAAGAATTCAACCGCGTCATTGTTCTGCGCCGCGTATTGAATCCGCTGTCGCCGACGGAGAGCATGGAGCTGTTGCTCGACAAGCTCGGTAAGACGCGGACCAACGCGGAGTTCCTCGCGTCGATGAGCACGTAGCGCACGCACCTCTTCGTGCCGTGTTCACACTCGTGTGAACACATAATCAAATCATGGGCAGAATCCGCGTCCTTTCTGACACCGTCGCCAACAAAATCGCGGCCGGCGAGGTGGTGGAACGCGCTGCCTCGGTCGTCAAGGAACTGCTCGAAAACTCACTCGATGCCGGTGCGACGGAGCTGCGCATCGATGTCGAAGGCGGCGGACGCCGTCTTATGCGGGTTCAAGACAACGGGTGCGGCATGTTGCGCGACGACGCGCTGCTGGCGTTCGAGCGGCACGCAACCAGCAAGCTCAGCGACGTCAAGGATCTCACCTCGATCGCGACGCTCGGTTTTCGCGGCGAGGCGCTGCCTTCCATCGCCAGCGTCTCGCGGCTGCTGCTCGAAACACGCTCGGCTGAGGAGACGACCGGCGCAGCGGTCGAAATCGCCGGTGGGAAGCTGCTGCGCTGCGACGAACGGCCGGGCCCTCCGGGCACGACGATAACAGTTCGCGATCTGTTCTACAATGTGCCGGCGCGCAAGAAATTCCTGCGGTCGGATCAAACGGAGCTTGCGCATATCGCCTCGCTTGCAACGCACTATTCGCTCGCACACCCGCAGAAGTCGTTTCAGCTACGCAACGGCACGACTGATCTGTTGGATGTGACGCCGGTGGAGACGCTGCGCGAGCGCGTTTACCAGGTGTTCGGCAACCAAACTCTGGACGAACTGATCGATCTCGAAGAAATCGAAGGCGAGCTGGATGTCGTGGAAGCAGACGAACGCACCCAGCGCGTCTTTGCGCTCCGCGGATTTGTTTCGGCGCCGCACGTTCAAAAATTGAACCGCAATTCAATCTTTCTTTTCGTCAACGGACGCCTGATCCGCGACCGCCTGCTTTTGCACGCGCTGTCCGGCGCGTATCACAACTTGATTCCGCCCGCCTGCTATCCGTTCGCGCTGCTCTTCCTCGACTGCGATTGCGAAGAGGTGGACGTTAACGTGCATCCCTCAAAGACCGAGGTTCGCTTCCGGCATGGGAGCTTCGTGCACGACTTTGTTCGCGACTCGATTCGCGAGCGCCTGATCGCGGTCCGGCCCGTATCGAGCATTCCGATTTCTACAGCGCCGCAACCCGCAGCGAGCCTGCCTTTCTCAGATTTCACGCAGCGGATCGAAAACCGGCAATTCGAGCGGATACCGGACTTGACCGGTGGTCCCGAGCGCATCGAAAATCTGCCGGTGTTCACGCTTCGAACCCTACCAGCGCCTGAGCCGCGGTTCGATTTCAACGAGCCTGTACCTGGGTCAATTCCCGAGACACACGGCACCAGCCCGACAATAGAAGCAAGCGACAATTTGCACGCGCTATCTGACCTCCGCCCGCTCGGCCAGATTCACGAGAGCTTCATCGTGGCGGCCGGCCGCGACGGCTTATGGATCATCGACCAACACGTCGCGCACGAGCGTATCCTGTTCGAGAAGGTTCTGCGACAGCAGGCTGAGGGCCGCGTCGAAAGCCAGCGTCTTTTGATGCCGATCCTGATCGAGCTCAGCGCGGCGCAGCAGATCGAATATGCACGCATCGCTGATGAATTGGAACGCTCGGGTTTTGAAACGGAACCCTTCGGCACGCGAACCATCGCTGTAAAGGCCGCCCCTGCCGATGTCGGACCGGCGGACATCGAAAAGCTGGTGTTCGAGATTCTCGAGATTGCCGAAGGCGAGATGCGCAGAGCGTCGCTCGACGACCTCCGGCGGGCCGTGGCCGCGAGTATCGCCTGCCGGGCAGCGATCAAGATCAACATGCGGCTCGATCAAACCAAGATGTCGTGGTTGCTCCGCGAGCTCGCAGCTACCGATTGCCCGATGAGCTGCCCGCATGGCCGGCCGATCGCGTTGCGTTACTCAACGCGGGATATTCTTAAGAGCTTTCACCGAATCTAAAGTCTGGCGCACATTTCTAGGCAGACGTTCACACGAGTGTGAACGCGCCACGCTGAAGCGTACGCTAGAGCGGCTCACTCCCACTCGATTGTGCCGGGCGGCTTGTGGGTTAGATCGTAGAAAACCGCGCAGATTCCCTCCACCTGTATGAGCGCAGCGGCGATGCGGCGCAGTAAATCGTCCGGCATGAGAACTGCCTGCGCGGTCATTCCGTCGACCGAGTGAATCGGACGCAGCACCACGGAATCCGGTGCGCCCGCGATTCCGAGCGGAATCAGAACGACGGGGAACTGCCAGACTTGCCGCTCGAAGCCACTTTCCATGGATAGCCGCCGCACAATCGCGTCCGCACGGCGCAAACGTTGCAGGCGTCCGGGCGTAAGCATGCCTTTAGTAGAACGCATCTCCGGGATCGTTACTCGTCCGCTGACCAGCGCAACGACACGGTTAATGTCACCGCTGCGATTTACGAGTTCGGCCGCGGCTTGTTCATCGGGCAGGCAGTCCCAAGTCAGCGCGAGCACGGCGTGGTAGCTACGCGAGTCGCCCTTAACTCCGACAGATCGGATCGGAAGGACCCAGCCGGGATCCATGCGCTCCACCGGCGCTTCGGTTTCCGAGCACAGGCAGCGGATCGCGAGACCGGGCCCCGGAAAAGGATGCCGGTCGAGAAACTCCGCTGGGATACCAAGCTCCGCGCCTATTTCGCGAACCTCGTCTTTATAGAACGAAGCCATGGGCTCGATGATCCGGCCGGATTCGATCAACTTTTGGACCCCAGCGACTCGATTGTGATGCGTTTTGATCACGTCGGCGCGTGCCGTTCCGCCGGATTCGATGGTGTCAGGGTAGATGGTTCCCTGCCCCAAAATCCAATGTCCGTCGAGAAAGTGGCCCGTGCTGAGGACCCGCTCCTGCACCGAGACGAACTGCTCGCCGATGATGTGGCGCTTCTTCTCGGGATCGCACACAGCGGCTAGCGCACTGAGGAATTCAGACTCCGCGCGCTCGACATGAAACGCCGTCGCGCCAAGCTGTCCGAAGAGGCGTTGCACGTAGTCGGTCTCGCCTTCCCGCATCAGGCCCGTGTCGACGTAGAAGCCGTAGACACGCTCCGGCCCGAGCGTGCGCAAGCACAAGGTATACGCGACGGTCGAATCCACGCCACCGCTTACAAAAAAGAAGATGTTGCGATCTCCGGCGACAGCGCGAATCTCAGCCTCGATCGGCCGGATGCGATCCTTGGGGTCCCAGTCCTTTGTGCAGCCGCACACACCGAACACAAAGTTCGCGAGAATCTGAGAGCCTGCCGTGGTGTGGACGACTTCAGGATGAAACTGCACCGCCATCAGCGGCAGGTTTTGATGCGCCATCGCCGCGACCGCGCAAGTAGCTGTGCTGGCGAGCACGTCGAACCCCGGCGGCACCGCTTCCACCTGATCTCGATGATTCATCCAGATCTGCTGCCGGCCGCCGTTGAGGCTCGCGAACAGAGCATGTGGCTTGGTTGGTTCCAAAAGCGCGAGACCGTACTCGCCTTTATCGCCTTTGCGCACACGGCCGCCGAGCTCATACGCCATCAATTGTTGGCCGTAACAGATACCGAGAACGGCGCTGCCGGAGGAAAGAATCACCGGATCGATGCGCGAGCTATCCGCCTCATACACGCTGTCCGGTCCACCCGAAATGATCAGCCCTCTGCGACCCCGCAATTCGCCGGCAGGTGTATCACTGGCGCGCACTTCGGCGTAAACACCAAGGTCGCGAATCTTTCTAGCGATTAAATGACAGTACTGCCCACCCGCGTCTAGGACGGTGATCTGAGGGACGGATTTTGGACTATTCAAACCTATTGCCGCGGATCCCGGCTCAATCGCTGAACGATGAGCTTTTTGGATGAATCGAGCAGCGATCGGGCTTGCGGCATCGCGTCGATCGCCTTGGCGACTTCGGGATCGGTTTCAATCGCGACCTTCTGCGACTCCTCAAAACTGAAGCCGGTGGCGTACATTTCGCGTTTCAATTGCTGTGCGATCCAGGCGCGGTTGTCATTCCAATCGGCGTCCTTGAACGCGATATCCTGTGTCTTGAGGTAATCGCGGAATTCGTTGACTACGCTGGCGTCGGGCTCCCAGCCTTTCGGAAGTTTCGCCTCGCCCCGCGCTCCGAACCACTTGGCGGAGAAATTGAAAAATGCGAACTTACGCAGCACGTCCTGCTGGAACTTGTTGTACTTCGCAGGTGTGTACTTCTCGTCCGGTGTGATTCCACCGCCGCCGTAAACCGTCCGGCCGCCATCGGTGCTCTTGACGTCCTGGAGATTCTTGGTGTCGGTCCGCTTGCCGTAATAGTAGTCGAGAAACGAAATGTTGGAATAGTCGCGTTGGATCAGGCGTCCGCTAGGCGTGTAGTAATGGGCAGTGGTGAGTGCCAGACCGGTGTTGTCGTCCAGCGGATAGACGGTTTGAACCAGGCCTTTGCCGAACGTGGTCTCACCAAGAATCCAGCCGCGGTCGTGATCTTGCAGTGCGCCGGAGACGATCTCGGCAGCCGAAGCTGAGAACTGATTCACCAAAACAACGATCGGATAACTCTGGCCGTTCGCGCTGCCACGCGCGAGGTACGGTTTCTCGGCCGATGCACGGCCGCGATGCGAAACTACGACCTCGCCCTTCCGCAGAAAGTGACCGGCTACAGCAACGCCCTCATTCAGCAGCCCGCCCGGATTCTCGCGAAGATCCAGAACCAAACCTTTGATGTTAGTCTCGCCCAGCCGCTTGAGGTTCTCTTCCATTTCCTGGCTCGTGTTCTCGTTGAAAGCAGTAATCTTGAGGAATGCGATTCCCGGTTTCAACCAGAAAGCCTCTTCTACGCTGTAGCGCGGGATCTCGTCACGAGTGATATTGAATGTGATTGGCTTGTCGGCGCCTTCGCGCGCCACTGTCACCGCAACTTTGGTGCCGCGGGGGCCTTTCAGCAAATCCGCCACTTCGGGCGTCGTCAAATTGTCGGTTTTCTTGTCATTGACTTCGAGGATGGCGTCCCCCGCCCGGAGACCGGCTTTGTACGCCGGTGAACCGCCGAACGGCGCAACCACAATTGTCTTGCCGTTTCGCGGAGCCACGGTCATGCCGACGCCGTAGTAGTGACCGCTTTGATCATCCTTCAGCGACTGAAAGTCCTTGGGATCAAAGAAATTCGAGTGCGGGTCCAGCGTGCGCAGCATGCCGGGAATAGCACCCTTATAAACGCCTTTGTCGGAGGTTACCTTGTCGGCGAAGTTATTTTCGACGACCTCATAAATCTTTGTGAACTGGTGGATGCTCGCTTTGAGGTCCTCTTCGGGACCGGAAGTCGCTGCCGAGACCCGCGTCAGACCGGGTCCGAGAACACCCGCGACGACAGAGCAGAGAACCACAATGAAGATAGCAGGGAGAAGCGGTCGCAGTGAACGCGCCATCGGCACCTCGCTCTTTCAGTATATCGAACTTGGCTCGGCCGGCTTTCGCTAGACCGCAGGGCTAGCCCATCCGAGCCGCGCGCCGAACGCCGCTCGCCGCAGCAGCTTCCGCCTTCATCGGCTTTCGGGGGGACTCTTCCAAGCGCCGCACCTGATCGCTGACACATACCAGGAACATGGGCTGCTTGGCGTTTTTTAGAATGTCGATAATGCGCTCCTGCTTGTCTTCGAGGAAGATGGATTTGCCATCGGTAACCAGGTGAAGATCGGAGTCGGACTGGAGTACATCGCTCAACCGTTTTCCCATCTCGCGTTGAAGGAACCGGAGCACGCGGCGGATTTTTTGAAGTGAGAAACCCTTGCGCCTCAGTTCGGCGATCACGGTGATTTCGATCACTTCCTCGGCTTGGTAGAGGCGCTTGTGTCCCTCGTGTTTCGGGGAAACGACCTTGCGTTCGTCCCACCACTGTAACTGGCGCAAGCTCACGGCCGCGATGCGGGATACGTCACTGGATGCAAAGGTCCGGGCTTCGCCGTCATTCTCAGAACGAGTCTTCTTTGTTTTGAACATGTTCCCCCGCCGACGTTTTAGAGCTTGTTGAACGCATCTAAGATTCTACCTAACCTGCAGCGGGAGTCAATAGGTAATCCGCAGCCCGGAACCTTATCCCCCGCCGACGAATTGTACGATCTCTAACGTTGCACCCGAGTTCACGGTGACATGGGGCCAAGACGGGCGGCTCACTATGGCGCGGTTGAGTTCGACCGCCACACGCGCGGGGTCGACATCGAGCAACTTCAGGATCTGTAACAGCGGCCTTCCGGCCGGGACCTGGCGCACCTGCCCGTTAACAACAATTTGTATTGTTTCTGTTCTTTCGGTTTCCATACTTCGGAAGCTTATGCCGCAGGCCGGCGTGTGGACACGGTCAGCCGACTTGCGGGCTGAGGCCGGATCTCATTATAGTCAATGTAGGGTTTACAGTCCGAACTCTGCTTCCTCAATGCCGACTTCTTATCCCGACACGTACTTCCCCGTCCTGGTTCAAATCGCCATCGCTGTGCTGGTGGCGAGCGGTTTGATCGCCATCTCGGCTCTGATTGGGAAGCGCGTCTACGATCGCGTTAAGGATTCGCCCTACGAGTGCGGCATTGCTCCTACCGGCTCGGCGCGCGAGCGATTTAGCGTCAAGTTTTATCTGGTCGCGATCGTTTTCATCCTGTTCGATATCGAAGCAGTGTTCCTCTATCCGTGGGCCGTGGTGTATCGCGAGCTGAAAATGTTCGCTTTTGTGGAGATGCTTCTGTTCGTGGTTCTGATCCTGGCTGGGTTCTTCTACGTTTGGAAAAAAGGCGCACTCGATTGGTCGCTAAGTCAGCCGAGCGCTCCGGAAGGAACTTCGGCGTCCGTGACCGTGGAAGAACAATGATCCCCGAGGCTTTGAAAGACCATCCAGTAACAGCGGCACTGGACGCGTCTTTGCCTGATGCCATCACCGGCGGTCACTCGGAGCAAGACGAGCCAACGTTATTTATCGCGCCGGCGCAAATCGTTGCGGTCTGCCGTTTCCTTAAAAACGAGCAGGGCTTCGTTCGTTTGAGCGCTGTTACCGCAGTGGACTGGTATCCGGCCGATCCGCGCTTCGAAGTAGTGTACCTGCTGCACTCGCTCGAACGAAATATTCGGCTGCGCCTTAAGTGCTGGCTGCCTCAATCCGATGCGGAGATCGATTCGGTTTGCGAAATTTGGCGCGGAGCCAATTGGTACGAACGCGAAGTTTTCGATTTGTTCGGCATCCGTTTCCGCAATCATCCCGATCTGCGTCGCATCTTGATGCCCACCGACTGGGAGGGGCATCCGCTGCGCAAAGACTATCCCGTGCACGGCTATAAATATAGTTACGGCGAGGAATCATAATGCGCGAGACCGAACTTCATACCGACACCATCACCGCCGAAGCTGCCGAACAAACCATACACGAACCGCCGGCTCCTGCCGCGAGCACGCGGCGCATGACCCTGAACATGGGACCGCAGCATCCGTCCACACATGGCGTGCTGCGCGTTGTTTTGGAATTGGACGGCGAGACGATCGTCACCGCGATTCCCGACATCGGATTTCTCCATACCGGAATCGAAAAAGAGTGCGAGGTCAAGACTTGGCAGCAGGCGGTGACGCTCACCGACCGTGTCGACTATTTGGCGAACCTCTCGAACAACTTGGTCTACGCGCTGGTGGTGGAAAAGCTGATCGGCGACATCGAGATTCCGCCCAAGGCACAGTGGATGCGCGTTATGCTGGCGGAGTTTTCCCGGCTGAACAGCCACCTGGTGTGGCTCGGCACTCACGCACTCGACATCGGCGCGATGACAGTCTTCTTCTATTGCTTCCGCGAGCGTGAAGACATTCTGCGCATCTTCGAAATGTTCTCCGGCCAGCGCATGATGACCAGCTACATCCGGATCGGCGGGCTCGCGCTGGAGCCGCCGCGCGGCTGGCAGGAACGCGTCGGAAAATTCATTAGCGCTTTCCCGAGCAAGGTGGACGAATACGAAGAACTGCTCGACGCGAATCCAATCTGGAAGCGGCGCACGCAAGGCGTCGGCTTCTGTCCGCTCGAAAATCTGCTCGATCTCGGGGTCACAGGACCGATGATCCGCGCGGCTGGCGTAGCCTGGGACGTTCGCAAGAATGAGCCCTATTCCAGCTACGAGAAATTCGATTTCGAGATCTCGACGCGCACGGAAAATGATGTGTACGCGCGATACCGTGTGCGATTGGGAGAAATGCGGCAGAGCGCCCGCATCATCAAACAAGCTCTCGAGGGCATGCCCGAGGGCGCTTGGCAGGCCGATGCGCCGAAGATCGTTCTCCCCGAGCGCGAGAAAATGAAAACTCAGATGGAAGCGCTCATCCATCACTTCAAGATCGTGACCGAAGGGTTCCGTGTGCCAGCCGGCGAAGCGTATCAGGCGGTGGAATCGCCGCGCGGCGAGATCGGGTATTACGTGGTAAGCAACGGCACGTCGAAACCGTATCGCGTTTACATGCGCACTCCCAGCTTCGGTAATCTGCAAGCTCTGCCTGCGCTGCTCGAAGGGCGTCTGCTGGCCGACTCGATCGCCTCACTCGGCAGCATGGATTTCGTGCTTGGAGATACGGACCGTTAAATGACCTTTTCGCAGGAACTGGAAGCGAAGTTCGCCAAGCTGCTTGAGAGCTATCCGCCGGGACGCACGCGCTCGGCAGTGGTGCCAATGCTGTTGTACGCGCAAGACGAAGTCGGACATATTTCGAACGAGCTGATCGAAGAAGTAGCCAAGCGGTGCAAGGTTCAGCCTCTCCAGGTGGATGAAGTGGTCGGCTACTACTCGATGCTGCACCGCAAGCCGCTCGGGAAATATCACGTGCAGGTCTGCACGAATATCAGCTGCCTGTTGCGCGGGGGCGAGGAACTCTACGAACACGCTTCGAAGACCCTCAGTATCGGCAACAAGGAAGTAACTTCGGACGGGCAATTTTCGTTGGAAGAGGTGGAGTGCATGGGCGCATGCTCGTGGGCGCCGGCGGTGGAGATCAACTACGATTTTCATCATTTTGTCACGCCGGAGAAGTTGGACGCGCTGATCGCCGATTTGAGGAAAGCGCAATAAACGATGCTCTACAACGAACCAAGTCCACTTGAAGTCAAAGTTGTCACCAAGCGCTTCGGCCTCCCCAACTCTGAATCTCTCGACGCCTATCTCGCCACAGACGGCTTCAAGGCCTTTTTCAAGGCTATGGAGATGTCGCCCGAGCGGATCATCGAGGAAGTGAAAGCGTCGGCGCTTCGCGGGCGCGGGGGCGCGGGGTTCCCAACTGGAATGAAGTGGAGCTTCGTGCCGCGGAACTCGCCCAAGCCGAAATACATCATCATCAACGCCGACGAGAGTGAACCGGGCACATGCAAGGATCGCCTCCTGATGGAGAACGACCCGCATCAGTTGATCGAGGGGATTCTCATCTCCGGGCGGGCTGTCGACGCACACAAAGGCTACATTTATATACGCGGTGAGTATCGCTATCTGATCGAGGCGATGGACAAGGCCATCGCCGAAGCGTACGCGCGGGGTTATCTCGGTAAAAACATCCAAGGCACTGGCTTCGATTTCGATCTTTACACGCACAGCGGCGCGGGCGCGTACGAATGCGGCGAAGAGACTGCACTCCTCGATTCGATTGAAGGCAAGCGGGGTATTCCTCGGATGAAGCCTCCGTTTCCAGCGGTGGTCGGCGCGTGGCAGTCTCCGACGTTGCTGAATAACGTCGAAACACTTTCTGCCATTCCGGCGATCATCCGCGACGGCGCAGCGGCGTTCGCGGCGCTTGGGCCGCCCAAGAACGGCGGGACCCGTATGATCTGCTTGTCGGGTCATGTCAATAAGCCCGGCGTGTATGAGTTGCCGGTCGGCTTCAACCTGCTGCGTATGATCTACGAAGTCGGCGACGGGATACCGAACGGCAGGAACCTCAAGGCTGTGGTCCCCGGCGGCTCCTCCTGCCCGATCCTCAAAGCCGACGAGTGCGACATCTCGATGGATTTCGACACGCTCGCGAAAGTGAAAAGCATGCTCGGCTCGGGTGGCACGGTCATTCTGGACGAAACAACCTGCATGGTGAAGTTCGCGCTGCGGATCATGAAATTCTATGCGCATGAAAGCTGCGGTTGGTGCATTCCCTGCCGTGAAGGCACGACCTGGCTCAAGCTCATGCTGGACCGCTTCCACGCCGGGATGGGACAGAAATCGGACATCCCCTTAATCGGCGAGCTGTCGAAGAATATGCTCGGGCGGACGTTCTGCGCGCTGGGCGACGCGGCGGCGATGCCGACCATCTCGATCGTCGAAAAGTTCCCCGAAGATTTTGAAGCGCACCTGAATGGCCAGCCCTGCCCCTACGCACACGCGAACGAGATGGCGCTGGCTTAATCAACTACCCATGGCCGATCTAATCAATCTCACCATCGACGGCAAGCCGGTCCAAGCGACGCCTGGCACGCTGGTGATCAACGCCGCCAAACAAGCCGGGATCGAGATTCCGTCCTTCTGTTACTACGACGGCCTCACGCTCCAGGCAGCCTGCCGCATGTGTCTCGTTGAGGTCGAGAAGACTCCCAAACTGCAAGTCGGCTGCACACTGCCGGTAGCAGAAGGCATGGTAGTCCACACCAATTCTCCTCAAGTCCACGAAGCGCGCAAGGGCACGCTCGAATTTTTGTTAACCAATCATCCGCTCGACTGCCCGGTGTGCGACAAGGGCGGAGAGTGTGAGCTGCAGGACATGACCTTCCGCTACGGGATGGGCGAAAGCCGCTTCCTCGAGCAAAAGTTGCATGTCGACGAGCAGCAATGGTCGCCCGTGGTCTTCTACGATAAGCCGCGCTGCATCCTTTGTTATCGCTGTGTCCGTATTTGCGACGAAGGCATGGGCGTGAAGGCTCTCGGGGTCGTGAATCGCGGCGCGATTTCCGAGATCGCTCCGAACCAGTTCGATCATCTCAAGTGCGACGAGTGCGGCATGTGCATCGACATCTGCCCGGTGGGTGCGCTCACCAGCGGCATGTATCGCTATAAAACACGGCCCTGGGAGATGAAACACGTCGGCACCATCTGCACGCACTGCGCCGATGGCTGCAAGACGACGCTCGGGGTGCGTAATAACCAGATCATCCGCGGCAACAATCGGGATCATTCGGGGATCAACGGCGAGTTTCTTTGCATCAAGGGGCGCTACGCATTCGATTTCGTGCACCACGCCGAGCGCCTGCAAACGCCGCTGATCAAGAAAAACGGCAAATTCGAAGCTGCGTCCTGGTCGGAGGCGCTAGCGGTAGTGGCGAAGAAGTTCAAGGACGTCCAGTCGCGCGGTGGCAAGTTCGCCGTGATCGGCTCGAACCACACAACTAACGAAGAAAATTACTATCTGCAGAGCTTCGCGCGTGAAGTCCTGGGCACCAACAACATCGATCATCACCGCACGGGCGATGTCGCAACGTTGCTCGACGCGCTCAGCGGGCAGACAGGTGCGCTAGCCACCAGTGCCGATCTGTACGAGCGCAAGGCCTTCCTAGTGGTTTCGGCCGATCTTGCGCAACAGCATCCTTTTATTGCATTCCAGCTTCGCGCCAACTTCCGTCATCATGCCGCGCACGTGTACACGGTCACGCCCGGCCCAGTACGCGAGCAACAGTACGCAGTGAAAAGCGTGATCACGCCCCCCGGCCACGAGATCCCCGACGTGGAATCGCTGCGTGATCAGCTCAAAGCCGAACCGGAGCTGGTCATCATCTTCGGCGACGCGATCAAAGGCGACACCGTTCGTAAACTGGTCGCTTTCGGATCATCGCTCGGCATTCCGGTGCGCTATGTCTGCCTGGTTGATTACTCGAACTCGCGCGGCGCATCCGATATGGGACTTTCGCCAAACCACAGCGCAGGTTATCGACCGGTTGAGTCTCCAGGCCTCGCTTACGATGAAATTCTCGCCGCGCCAGATCTCGACGTGCTCTGGGTGGCGGGCGCGAACCCACTGAAAAACGCAGCGCTGGCGTCAAGCAAGGCCTTCGTCGTCGTAAACGAAATGTTCCTCACTGAGACCGCTCAGCACGCCGACGTTGTCCTTCCGGCCGCCTCGGCCTACGAAAAGAATGGAACCGTAACCAACGTTTGCGGCGACGTTCAGCGCCTAAAGGCCGGCCTCCAGGTGATGGGCACCAAGCCCGATCTCGAAATCATCGGCCTGATCGGAAAGGAAATGGGCGTCGAGGTTGGCATCTGGTCGCCTGACAGAGTTTTCAACGAGATTCGCGCCAACGTCCACGGCTATAATGTTCCTTTGCTTAACCTCGTCACGGGAGGCGCGGCCCCAACCTCGCCGGTGAATGGACGCGTCACCGTTAGCGCGCGCACGGAGCTGATTCAGTCCGCCCGCGACAGTCTGTTCACATCGGGCACCTTGGGACGATATTCCAAAACGCTGAGCTCTGTGCTGGAGTCGCCGGGCGGTTTGTATTCCGAAGAACGGCCTTAGTCTTTCATGGATTTTATAGTCCTTAGCCTGATCAAGGCGGCGCTGGTCGCCTTCATACTTCTTACCGCGCTCGCGTATTTGCAATGGATCGAACGCAAAGTGATCGCGCACATCCAGCTTCGCGTGGGCCCGTATCGCGTCGGCCCGCATGGACTGCTGCAGCCACTCGCCGATGTCGTCAAGCTGATCACCAAGGAGGGCGTGATTCCCTCTCATGTGAACAAGCTGTTTTACCTGATGGCTCCGTGGATGGCTGTGGTGCTCGCGCTCATCTCGATCGCGGTGATTCCCTTTGGACCGCAGATCACCGTTGGGCCGATCACTACTTGGATGCAGCTTACCGATCTCCGAATCGGCATCCTGTTCGTGCTCGCCGTCTCCTCGATCGGCGTTTACGGAGTCGCGCTCGGCGGCTGGGC
>DASQJA010000004.1:0-7624 GCA_035631275.1 Bryobacteraceae bacterium | reverse complement strand
AAGCTGTCAGGTGTCAGGTTCCAGATGCTAGGTTAGTTCAATAGTGGCTGCCGGGCGGCTGGAGAAAATTCGGGCGGTGATTCGGGTTGCGAGCGGGAATCTGCTCGAGATGTACGACTTCACCGTGTTTGGCTACTATGCTGGCGCGATTGGGAAAGCTTTTTTTCCGGCGAGCAGCGAGTTTGCCTCGTTGATGCTGTCGCTGATGACGTTCGGGGCAGGGTTTTTGATGCGGCCGATCGGGGCATTAGTTCTCGGCGCCTATATTGACCGCCATGGGCGGCGCAAAGGGCTGATTGTTACGCTGGCGCTGATGTCGGTGGGGACCCTCGCGATTGCCTGCGTTCCGGGATATGCAAGCATCGGGCTGCTCGCTCCCGTGCTGGTGCTGGCTGGGCGGCTGCTGCAGGGATTTTCGGCGGGCGTGGAACTGGGCGGGGTTTCGGTGTATTTGTCTGAGATCGCTACGCCAGGGCACAAGGGATTCTATGTGAGCTGGCAGTCGGCCAGCCAGCAGGTAGCCGTGGTTTTCGCAGCGCTGCTTGGCGTCGCGCTGACGTCGCGGTTGCCCCCGCGCCAGATGAGCGATTGGGGCTGGCGCGTGCCGTTGCTGGTGGGATGCGCGATTATTCCAGTCCTTTTTGTGCTCCGGCGATCGCTCACCGAGACCGAGGTCTTTCAGGCACAAAAGCGGCGCCCGTCGATTTCGGAGATCATGCAGACCTTGGCGAGCAACTGGGGGCGCGTGCTGCTGGGCGTGATGATGGTGACCATGACCACCGTGTCCTTCTACCTGATCACGGCGTACACGCCGACGTTCGGGCAGACGGTGCTGCGTCTCGAAAGCAAGCAGACGCTCGTCGCCACTTTGTGCGTGGGCGTGTCGAATTTCATCTGGCTCCCGCTGTCCGGAGCGCTCTCGGATCGAATCGGACGGCGTCCCGTGCTGGCGGCTTGTACGATTCTCGCGCTCGCGACCGGGTATCCCGCGCTCTCGTGGCTGGTAAGCGGTCCATCGTTCACTCGATTGCTGGCCGTGGAACTATGGTTGTCGTTTTTGTACGCGAGCTACAACGGTGCGATGGCGGTTTTTCTTACCGAGATCATGCCCGGCGAGGTGAGGGCTTCGGGATTCTCCGTAGCGTACAGCCTGGCCGCGGCGCTATTCGGCGGATTCACGCCGGCCATTTGCACGTTCTTGATTCATGCTACGGGCAACCACGCGATTCCAGGCGCTTGGTTGTGCTTCGCGGCTGCCATGGGACTTACGGCGGTGTTCTTCACTGGCGCGAGGCTGCACGGCCGGGCGCAGGCGGCTGCTCATTTTGCTTTGCGGACGTAGACGTTTCCATTGAACGTGGTGAGCGCTATCTCGGGGCCACCGCCGTTAATGCTGCCGTACATGGTTTTGTCGAAGCGCACGCGGTAGCGTCCTTTGCCGGAGTTGTTCTCTTCGACGGTGGGCTTGCGCGCGGAGGAGTCGACTGCGATGTCAAAGTCGCTGTAGACCGATCCGTTGTCGGTTTTCAGCTTCAGCCTGGCCTTGATGTCGGCGGGCACGGTGACATCGATATCTCCATTGAGCGAACTGAAGGACATGGGCTTGTCTCCGGGAACCCGGTCGAGGGAGACCTGCACCTTGCCATTCAGCGCATGCACAACGGCCGCGCCCGAGATATGCGTCGCTGTGGCGTTGCCATTGGTGTTGTCGATTTCCACATCGCCGGTCAGATGGTCGACGATAATGTCGCCGCCGTTGACAGAATGAAGCTTTACCGAGGTATTGAACGGCACTTGGATGTCCAGGCTGATGTTTTCGTTGATGGCGCGAGTGCCAACGGTGATGGTGTTGTCGGATTCATCGACCGAGAGACCCGTTGCGTTGAGGTCGATGCGATGCAGCCCGTCGCTGCGTTCGCGCTCAACGCGCCGGCGGCGGCCGGGACTGTTTACTGCTTCGATGATGGCGTCTTTGCCGTCATAGCCCTTCACCGTGATGCTGCCGTTGATTAGCGAGGCCTTAAGCATCCGGGGACGCGTGGCATCGCTAAATGGAACGGTGACCCGGTCCGGCTGGGCGTCCTGCGAAAAGACGGCGGACGCGAAAAGAAAAAGGATGGCTGACTTCTTCATGATGATTACTGTCCTTGCTTGAGTATGCGAATACTTCCGTTTAAAGTTTCGAACTTGTACTCGGGTCCGCCGGAACCGACGCGGACCGCCGAAGAACGGTTTGAACGGTAGACAAACTTGCCGTTCCTCTGCTCGGCGACCGGCGCGGCATTGGGCAGAGCCGTGGTGTCGAAATCCGTATATGCCGCGCCGTGGAAAGTCTTCAGGCGAACGTCCGCCGAGAGATTCGGACGGAAAGATGCTTCGATAGTTCCGTTGACCGTCTTGAAAGACGTCGCATTGGACGGATTGCGGGCGAACGTTGCCGTGATTCTTCCGTTTACGGTGTGGACATTGCCGGAGCCCGAGCCCTCGGTGAACTCGATAGCGCCGTTCACGCTGCTGAGATCGAAATCGCCGGTCGTGTTTTCTACCTGGAGATGACCGTTGACCGTCGCCAGACGCAGGACGGCGCCTGCCGGCACTTTGATCTCAAAATCGTACTCGACCGAATAACCGAGATGGCCATGATCGTGGATGCCGGATCCACCGTCGCTGCAATGGCAGCGGAACGGACCGTCGACATAAAGCTTCACCTCTCCGCCCGACTGCGAAGTTTCGAGTTTCACGTCGCGCTTGGCGACATCGAGGCGATCCTGCGATTCGGCTCTGATAGTTTTCTGCGCATCCATCACGATCTCGGTACCGTTGTAGCCGGTGACGTGGACGTAGCCGTTGACATTGTCGAGGTCCAGGCGTGTGGCGGCGGGAAAGGATTGATGGATGGTTTCCTTGTCTTCGACCTCATACCCGCATGCCAGCGCGGCGGTGGCGAAAATAACGGCAAGTGTTTTCATTGGAGCTGCCTCAATGCCCACTGGGCGTGTTGTCTCACTTCCGGGTTCGCGTCCTGGCTTGCAATCAACGCTTTCACCGACGCCGCAGCGGACTTGTTGTGCGTCTCGACGATTTCATCGAGAATCGCGATCTGAACCAGCGGGGAGTCCTGTTTGCCGAGCGCTTGCGCGAGGCCGTTGCGGCCGACCGGGTTATCAGTGAACTTCCGCATCGCGTCCACAGCCGCCAGCCGCACGTCGACGTTCGAGTCATGATTGACGGTCGAGAGCAGCGCCGCAAGCACTTGCGAGTCGTCCGGCTCGACGCGATAAGCGTAGCTGACGCCGCGCAGGCGGTCGCTCGCGTTCTGCTGCTGTAGCAAAGAAAGGGCCACAAGCTGGCGCATGTTATCAACCTCCCCACGCAATTGCGAGACCTCGGAAATTTCGCGGCCGCGCAGAAAATATCCAGTACCGACTCCGGCCGCTAGGATTACCATCGCAGCCGCTGCTTGAAAGGCGGGATGACGAAGCCAGGCGATGACGCGGCGCTTTCCGGCTTCACGCGCACGGAACTCCCGCAAGGAATCGTAGAAGCGCGAGCGCATCCTCAAGCTGGGATCTTCTTCAGGCATGGCGCCGAGCGCGCTCCACATGTCTTTCAGCTCCTCAGCCTCGGCGCGGCAACGTTCGCAGGTAGCCAGATGCTCGTCGAACTCGGCCCGCCCATCGTCGAGTGTGCCGCGCCAGTAATCCACAAATTGGGTTCTTGCCTGTTCGCAATTCATGACGCTCTCTCTCCCGACATTTCGAAGTAAATTTGACCTAGCGCCTTCACCGCGCGATAGACTCGAACCTTCACCGCTCCGACATCGCAGCCAAGGATCGAGGCGATTTCGTCGTACTTCAGGTTCTGAAACCGGCTGAGCACCAGGAGCTCGCGCTTGTCGTCCGGCAGCCGCTTCAGCGCGCGCTTCAGCAGCGAGATTTCCTGCTTGCGTTTCAAATTCTCGTCCATAACGTTCACGCTCGCGAATTCGCGGTCGGGCATCGCGACTTCGAGCTTGCGCTTGCCGATGGAGTCGGCTTGGGCATTGCGCGCGATCTGATACATCCACGCCGCGAAGGCCCGCTCGGGTTGATAGCTTTGCCGGTATTTGAGCATGCGCATGAACACGTCCTGCACCAGGTCCTCGCTTAAGTCGCGATTGCCGTTCATGTGGACGAAGTAGTTGAACAGCGGCCGGTGGTGGCGCTCGAATAGGATCGCCAGCGCGCCCAGGTCGCCCTCCCGGACGGCCTGCATCAGGCTGCTGTCACTTGCCTCGTACACGTAAGTAAATACTGGGGTCCGTGGAAAAGGTTACTCGGAAATTTGCGGGTTGGGAAGGGTGCGGACAGGTCAACTGAAAGCCTGCGCCCTCAACATCAGATCTGCTCAATCGCGGCCGGACGAGCCAGAGCGCACATCCGAGCAAACTTGTTCCAACAACTACGGGAAGGATTCCGTAGAGAAATCTCCCGGATGACGAATATGTTTCGCCGACGGCATGGGGGACGAAAAGCAGCGACAACAGGCCATAAACGACCGATAGAGCTGCCGCCGTAGTTACAATCGTGCCTACGACGATTCTCAGGGTCGCCTCACCATACCCTACAGGACGGCATGCGGACTTCCGGCTGGCCCACTCGGCACGAAAACGCTTTTTCGAACTCGGGCATGTTCTGGACGACGCCGTTCACTCGGTCCTTAGGAGGCGAGTGCGGATCGGTTTGGGCGCGCAGGCGGGCGGCTTCGGGGCGGACGTTGGTGCACCAGCTTTGGCCGAAAGCCAGAAAGAAGCGCTGCTCCGGCGTGAAGCCGTCGATGGAAGCTGCCGGGTGGCTGTTGAGCGAATCCATGAGCGCCAGGAAGGCCAGGCGCATGCCGCCGTTGTCTGCTGTGTTCTCGCCGAGCGTGAGCTGGCCGTTGATATGGACATTGTCGACCGCCAGCATGGCCGAATATTCCTGGACGAAACAGTTGGCGCGGCGTTCGAACTCACGCGCGTCTTCGGGCGTCCACCAGTCCATCAAGTTTCCCTGCGGGCCGAACTTGCGGCCTTCGTCGTCGAAACCATGAGTCAGCTCGTGGCCGATGATCGCGCCGACCGCCCCGTAGTTGACCGGAGGGTCCATTTTGTTGTCGAAAAACGGCGGCTGAAGAATACCGGCTGGAAAATTGATGCTGTTCTCGGGCGGGTAATAATAGGCGTTCACGGTCTGCGGCGTCATAAGCCACTCGCTACGATCGACCGGCTTGCCGATTTTGTTGAGCTGGCGACGCACTTCGAACTCGGTGGCCCGTTCATCATTGCCGACCGCTTCGCCGCGCACGATCTTCACCGTCGAGTAATCGCGCGGTTTGTCAGGATAGCCTATTTTATTCAACACCGCGCGCAGCTTGATGAGCGCTTGTTCCTTGGTGGCGGGCGTCATCCAAGAAAGCGCGTGGATTTCGTCGGCAAGCGCCTTTTCGATCTGCTGCACCATGGACAGCGTGCGCGCCTTGCCCTCCGTTCCGAAAGTTTGATCGACAAACTTGCGCCCGAGCGCGAAGCCGAGGTCGGCGTCGACGGCAGAAACGCAGCGCTTCCAGCGCGGCTCCAGTTGCTCGGCGCCTGTCAGAGTGCGGCCGTAGAAACGAAAATCTTCATCGACAAACGCTTTCGGCAACAGCGCGGCTTCGCCATGGATGAGATGCCAGCGCAGATAGGTTTTCAGATCGTCGAGGCTGGTTTGGGAGAGCGTCGCGTTCAGGGCTTTGAAGAAGTCGGGAACGTCGACGTTCAGGCCGGAGAACTGCGGCGTGTTGAGAGCTTTGAAGTAGGCGGACCAGTCGAAATCGGGAGCGAGCGCGGTGAAGTCGGCAAGCGGCAATTTGTGATAAGTCTTGTCCGGATCGCGGCGGGAGACACGGTCGAGCGAGGCTTTGGCGAGCGCGGTCTCGAAGCGCAGGACGGCTTGGGAGTCGGCGGCGGCTTTGGCGGCGGGCTCGCCGAGTAGTTCCAACATTTTTTGCACGTGCGCAACATACTCGCGGCGGATGGCGGTCGTGGGCGCGTCGTCTTTCAGGTAATAATCGCGATCCGGCAACCCGAGGCCACCTTGATCGATATCGGCCATGTTCATCGTGGAGTCCTTCAGATCAGGACCTGAGGAGAACGTAAAGAGCACGTTCGCGCCGATGGAATGGAGGCGTGCGATTTCCGCTGGCAGCGCGGGCTTGGCCGTGAGCGCATTGATTCGGTCCAGATCGGCCTTAAGCGGTTGCGTGCCGAGTTTCTCGATGCCCGCCTCGTCCAGACAGGAGTAATAGAAATCGCCGATTTTCTGGTCGTCCGGCGACCGCTTGGGGTCGTTGACCGCGGCGCGGTCCAGAATGTTGCGCAGTATGGTCCGGTTGCGCTCTTCCAGTTCGTCGGCAACACCCCAGTGCGATTGGTCGGACGGGATCGGGTTCTTGGCGAGCCAGGCTCCGCAGGTGTACTGATAGAAGTCCGCGCAGGGATTGGCTGTGCGGTCCATGTTGGCCGGGCTGAATCCGAGGCTGGGTTGCGTCTTGGCGGCCTGGCTGGGGGTCTGAGCGGAGGCGGCAAATGCGAGTAGGAGAAGGAGCAGCGCGGATCTCACGACTTGATTTTACCTTTCAGGGGATTGACGAGCGGCGCGGGTTTTCGTAACATGTCGTTATGCGACATGTCGCCATACGATCTGACGAGCCGGAGAGTAAGCCGCTGACTGAGCCGGTGCTGTGGATTCTGACCAGTCTGGCAAGCGCTCCGCGGCACGGATACGCGCTGTTGGGCGATATCGAGAACCTGAGCGGCGGGCGGGTGAGATTGAGCACCGGGACATTATACGGAGCCCTGCGCAGGCTGCTCGAGGAGCAGTGGATCGAGCGCTTCGTGCAGGCTGATACGTCGCGGGACAAACAAGCGTACCGGCTTACTCCCGAAGGCCGCCGTCAGCTCGAGCTGGAAGTGGAGCGCATGAAGCAACTAACTCGCGCGGCGTCGGCGCGGCTCAGGACCAAGGAGGCCTAACGTGAATTCGATTCGCGCATATCGAACGTTACTGCGTTTGTTTCCGGGAGACTACCGGGCCGTTTTCGAGGCAGAGATGTTGGACGCGTTTTCGCGCGCGGCTGAAGAGCGCCGCAAGCTGGGCCGCTTCGCAGTCGGCTGTTTCGTTGGCTCGGAACTGGCTGGATTGGCGCTAAACGCCCCTTTGGAATGGATCGCCAAGGCGACGGCGAGCGATTCCGTAAGGGCGCGATCACTGCCGGATTTGCGCAGGATGCGGCCAGCGGGTGTTGCGCGCTCTGTGTGGTTCCGGGATGCGGCTCCCTCTGATTCAGCCGCGCCGGACGAGGTCGCCGACGCTCAGAGACGCGTCGCGTTGTGCATTCAGAGAATGGAATATGCGATCGCCAACCACGATTTTCAAGGTGCGCGATACTACTCGAACGAAGACCTGAAAGCGCGCGCATCTCTGCGCGAGCTTAAAGCAAAGTACGGAATCGCGGAGTAGCCGCGCGAGCCATGTTCACAGGGCACCTCGCGGTAGGGTTGGCGGGGAAGCGGATCGAGCCGCGGATCTCGCTGGGGACCTGGATGGCTGCGGCGCTGCTGGCC
>DASQJA010000003.1:0-4490 GCA_035631275.1 Bryobacteraceae bacterium | reverse complement strand
GGATCGGGATACTATGATCCGAGTGTACGGCTGGGATCCTGCCTGTCCGATTTAGCGCAGCCGGCAACGCGACCGGCATTTTCTCGGCGGCTCGATCGCGAGTTCGATCCCACGGCGTGCAAACCGCAGCGCGTCCAGCGGCCGGGTTAAGATATTCAAAGAACTCATTTCCGCTGGGACGTCTCTGGAATGAAAATCTCAATCGCGGTGGCGCTTTCCACTCTCGCCGGCATCGGCGTATTCGCCGGTGAAATGACCGGATATATTTCTGACACCAAGTGCGCGGCCGAGCACGCCAAGACCACAACGGCATCCGGTTGGATTCACCCGAAAGTGTTCGAGTCCTGCGCCAAGATGTGCGTGAAGGATGGGTCGGAAGCGATTTTTCTTACCGAAGACAATAGAGTCGTCCACATCGACTCCGACTCACTCGAAAAAGTTTTGCCGCATCTCGGGCACAAAGTGAAGCTCGACGGCAAGATCGACAACGGCAAGCTGAAAGTCGCGAGCATTTCTACCGTAAGTTGGGAATAGGCCCAGATTGGGAATCACGAGGTCTCTCGAAGAATCCGTCGCACGCGTCGTTGGGCCGCGTGGCTACTTGCATCGGCCCGAAGACCTGATGCTGTACGAGTACGATGGCGGGGTCGATAAGGCACGGCCGGACCTAGTCGTTTTTCCGCAATCTTCCGAAGATGTTTCCGCGCTTCTGAAAATCGCGGCCGAGCACAGTCTGCCGATCGTGGGACGTGGCGCGGGCACAGGGCTGAGCGGAGGCGCGATTCCGAGCGCGGGGGGGATGGTGATCTCGTTCGCGCGGATGAATCGGATCCTCTCAACCGATCTCGCGAACGAGCGCGCGATGCTCGAGCCGGGCGTGGTGAACCTCGAGATCACGCAGGCGGTGGAGCGGCAGGGTTATTTCTACGCGCCCGATCCATCCAGCCAGCGCGCTTGCACGATCGGCGGCAACGTCGCAGAGAACTCGGGCGGACCGCACACGCTGGCTTACGGCGTCACCACCAACCACGTTCTCGGGTTGGAGGCTGTGCTCCCGGACGGCACACAGATTGCGACCGGCGGCGAGTCACCCGATCTGCCGGGCTACGATCTCACCGGGCTGCTCACCGGCTCCGAGGGAACGATGGCGCTGGTCACGAAGATCAACGTCCGATTGATGCGGCAACCGGAGGTGGTGAAGACTCTGCTCGCGATCTATGATTCTGTAGACGATTGCGCGGACACGGTGGCGGAGATCACGGCGCGCGCGATCACTCCGGCTGCGATCGAGATGCTGGACGGCGTGATGCTGCGAATGGTAGAGGTCGACACGCACGCAGGGTATCCGATGGACGCCGCAGCGGTGCTGCTGATCGAGTTGGAAGGGCTGAAGGAGGCGGTCGAGGAACAGACTGCTCAGATCGAAGGAGTTTGCGGATTCTGCCGCGCGCGCGAGGTACGCGTGGCACGATCGGCCACCGAACGCGAGCTGCTGTGGAAAGGGCGTAAGAACGCCTTCGGCGCGGTGGGGCGCGTGAGTCCCTCGTACTACGTGCAGGATGGCGTGGTGCCGCGAACGAAGATCGCGCCAACGCTGCGGCACATCGCCAAGGTATCTGAAGAATACGGCCTGACGATCAGCAATATCTTTCATGCCGGCGACGGCAACATGCATCCGATCATTTTGTTCGACGGGCGCAAGGCGGGCGAACTAGACCGCGCGCGCTCCGCAGGCGACGATATTCTGCGGTTCTGCGTAGCCGAAGGTGGATCCATCACCGGCGAGCACGGCGTTGGCATCGAGAAGAGAGAGTTGCTCGGCGACCAGTTCTCCGACGACAGCCTGGAGATGATGAAGCGCTTCAAGACGCTGTTCGATCCGGGCTGCCGGTTAAATCCAGGGAAGGTGCTGCCGACCGGCAAAGGCTGCATGGAGATCCGGCAGCCGGTGGCGATGGTGGTCTAGCACTCACATTCCCGTGGGAAGCAGACCGCGAAATTCTTCAAGGATGAACTGCTTGACGCCCTGGCGGCCGGTAAGAGTCAGGCTGATTTGTCCCTCGCCGACGCCCTCCAGCGCGATCTGAAAGTCGAAAAACGGGCAGCACTTTTTTTCACGGTTTGCCCACTCGGCGACCTCCAAGACGGAGACGCGAGCTGGATCGAGTTGAAATGAGTAACCCTGCGGCAGTTCACGATGGGCCACGATCGCGGCCATGATCTCGTGCGTGAGCTTTACGTGCTGCCGGCGCTCTTGGGGCAGAAACACTTTCAGATTGCATGCAAAAGGCGCCGCGTCCTGGGCGTGGAGAGCGCCCACAAGGATCAGAAATAGTAAATATCTCATGTTGGAATGCTAAGACTTGAATTCGAGTTCAAGTCAAGAGCCGAAGTGCATTTGACTTAAAGTGGGCTTTAAGGCTTACCGTGAAGGGAGTGGCGGCGCTGTGACCATTGGACAGATTGCGCGGAAATCCGGACTGCGGGCCTCGGCTATTCGTTTCTACGAGCGGACCGGCCTGATCCCCAAACCGAGCCGGGTAAATGGGCAGCGACGGTATGATGATCGAGTCCTGGATTGTTTGGTCTTGATTGAGTTCGCCAAGAGTTGCGGCTTCACGCTGGACGAGATTCGGCAACTCTTTGGCGGATTCACCGACCTCGGTGAATTCCGCAATAGAACGCCGGTTCTCGGTCGAGTGCGCGGTCTGGCTGAACGGAAGATTCACGAGCTCGACGCACTGATCTCGCGCATCGAGGTAATGAAGGCAACGCTCGCACGCGCCGAGCGTTGCCGGTGCGTGGATGCGGAGGAGTGCGCTCGGAGGATCCGGGGGTTGGCCGAGTGCTAAATTTCATCGTGGCGCATCGCGACGCGATGATCGAGTTTACACGCGAGCTGGTGGCGATTCCGACCGAGAATCCGCCCGGGAACCAGTATGAGCGCGCTCGCGAGGCGATCCTGCGGCGGCTAGATGCGCTCGGCTTTCACGATACACGGGTCGAAGGCGAGTGCGTTCTCAGTTTCGTTGGGTCGGGCGAGCGCACGGTTTATTTCAACGGGCACTATGACGTGGTTCCGGCCCAGAGCGCGTCGCAGTTTGAGCCGGTGCTGAAGGGCGCCAACCTGTTCGGGCGCGGGTCGTCGGATATGAAGAGCGGGCTCGCAGCGATGACCTATGCGGCGTCTGCCGTGCGCGGTGCGGGCGCGCTCGGAAACGGGCGCGTGGGTCTGGTGTTCGTTCCCGATGAGGAGACGGCCGGGCCGCGCGGATCGCGCTATCTCGCCGAACAAGGACTGCTCGGCGCCGGCGGGATCGCGATGCTGACGCCGGAGCCCACCGGCGGGGTGGTGTGGAACGCCAATCGCGGCGCGATTACTTTGCGGGTCACGGTGAAGGGCAAGCATGCGCACGTCGGGCGTCAGCACGAGGGCATCAATGCGTTCGAGCGGATGCTGCCGATTGCGCAGGCGCTAGGGGAATTGAAGCGCGAAGTGGAGACGCGCCAGACCTCGTTCTACATTCAGCCGGAGGCTGCGCGCCGCTCGATTCTGATGATGGGTGGAAGAGTGGAGTCGGGGGCAAGTTTCAACACCGTGCCGGAGAGATGCGCGTTTACGGTGGATCGACGGATCAATCCGGAAGAGGATTTCGAAGAAGAGAAGGAGCGGTTGCTCGAATTGATCCGGCGGGTAGGCGTCGAGGCGGAAGTGGAAATCCTGCAAGAGGGGAGATCGAGCGGAGTGGATCCGGAATGTGCAGCAGGCCGGACGCTGGCGGGGGCAATCGAGAGCGTGACCGGGAAGCCAGCGAAGTTCGAGATGTGTCCGGGATTGCTCGAGATCCGGTTTTATACCGAACGCGGGATTCCTGCGTTTGCGTATGGGCCGGGGTTGTTGACCGTATCGCATGGACCGAATGAGTTTGTGCCGGTGGAGCGGATCGTGGAGTGCGCGCAGGTGTACGCGCTAGCCGCGGCGGAACTGTTGGCGTGAGTTAAGCGAGAACCTTCAGGAAATCTTCAATGGGAGCGTTATCGCCAAAGGTTTGGCTGACGTGCGCGTAGCGCTCGACATTGCCGGGGCCGAAAACGAAGCTTCCGCCGAGCTGGAATGGGTTCTCGCCTAATTTGTGCTGGCGATAACCGCCGTCTTGCGCGCGCTTGCGTGCCACGGCATTGTCGCGTCGCAGCAAGTGGAAAATGTTCGCGGATCTGAGACCCGCCGCATGATAGGCCTTGCGTTCAGCATCGATCAGGAGTGGAAACTGGATGCCGGTTTCGTCGCGAAACGCAGCAGCGTAGACTGGATCGCCTAAACCGATGGCAGCGATCTTCGCGCCTCGCGCTTCCAACTCGGGTGCGTGTTCGCGCAACTGCGCGACGTGCTCGCGGCAGAAGATTCACCCGTAGTGCCGCAGGAAAACGATGACGGCCGGCGTGGCTGCCCAGAGCGATCCGAGCTCGACGGGCTGGCCGTAGGAATCGGG
>DASQJA010000002.1:0-6741 GCA_035631275.1 Bryobacteraceae bacterium | reverse complement strand
GCCGTTGACGCCGGCGGTCTTTCCGATGATCGCGGGATCGGAGCCGTAACGCCGGCGCCACAACCCGTCAGTGATGATCGCGACGCGATGGTGCGCCGCTTGCTCCTCCGAGACCTCGAAGGTCCTTCCCAACTGCGGACGTACGCCCAGAGATTCGAGGAACCAGGACGTGATTCGCGCGCCGGCGACATTTTCCGGATCACCGCTGCCGGTCAGGCTGAAGTGCGCAGTATCGTACAAGCCCAGGTGCGAGAAGCTATGGGCCATGCGCCGCCAGTCCAGAAAATCGGGCGCGGAGACGGTCGAGCAGCAGACATGCTCGTTCGTCCGTTTTTCTGACAGTGTCACGATGCCGGAAGCGTCACGGAAAGGAAGCGGGCGAAGTAATGCCGCATCGAAGACGCTAAAAACGGCGGTGTTGGCGCCGATTGCAACGGCGATCGTCAAGCAGGCGATTGCCGTAAAACCAGCGTTTTTCGACAAAACTCGGGCGGCCTGGTGAAGAAGCACGAACGTCGTCGAAGCACGCCGGATTCCGCGCGCGAGAGCCATAGATCAACGATCTGGCTCACTCACGGATTTCTAGCAGTGTGCGGATTCGGGAAGGGCTGTTCGGATTCGGCTAGGACCGGCCGGGGAGATTCGCCAAAAACTGCGTGTGTGTCTTACCGGCCGCGAAATCCGGATCGTTCATGATGCGTTGGTGAAGCGGGATCGTGGTGTAGATACCCTCGACCACGAACATATCGAGTGCGCGTCGCATTCGTGCGATGGCTTCCTGGCGGTCGTGGCCGTAGGAGATCAGTTTGGCCACCAGCGAATCGTAGAACGGCGGAATGACGTAGTCGGTGTAGGCCGCTGTATCGACTCGTATGCCGATGTCGCCGGGAACGTTCCAGCCGGTGATGCGGCCAGGCGATGGCGCGAAGGTGTCCGGATTCTCGGCGTTGATTCGGCACTCGATGGCGTGGCCACGAAAGGTCACGGGCAGCGTAATGATGTCAGGCAGGCGATGCCCCGCCGCGATCAGGATCTGGCTCTTGACCAAGTCGATTCCAGTGATCGATTCCGTGACGGGATGTTCCACCTGGATGCGCGCGTTCACTTCGATGAAGTAGAGCTTGCCGGTTTCATCCATCAGGAACTCGATTGTTCCAGCGTTGGTGTAGCCGATGTGCCGCATGGCTTCGCGCAGCTTCGCGATCATCTCACCGCGCAAGGCACTGCTGACCGCGGGCGATGGCGCTTCCTCGAGCAGCTTTTGATGACGCCGCTGTATGGAACATTCGCGCTCGCCCAGAATCTCGACGCTGCCGTGCTCATCGGCCAGCACTTGAAACTCGATGTGCCGGGGCGCTTCGATCAACTTCTCCATGTACACGTCGGAGGAAGCAAACGATGCCTGTGCTTCCTGCTGGGCCTGCGAGAGCAGCGTGGGTAGTTCAGATGCTTCGCGCACCACGCGCATCCCGCGTCCACCGCCGCCGGCCGAAGCCTTCAGCATGACGGGATAGCCGATTTTTTCGGCGATTTCGAGCGCTTCCTCGGGACTCTTCAGAATCCCGTCGGAACCGGGCAGAATGGGAACGCCGCATTCTTTCATGGCGGCGCGCGCGTGTTGTTTCAGCCCCATGGCGCGCGTGACTTCCGGTTTCGGTCCGATAAACTTGATCTCCGACGTCTCGCACACCTGCGCGAAATCAGCGTTCTCGCTTAAAAAGCCGTATCCGGGATGGATGGCGTCGACGTTGGTGATCTCGGCCGCGCTGATCACGGAGGGTATGTCGAGATAACTGCGCGAGCTCTTGGCCGGCCCGATGCAAATGGCTTCGTCGGCGAAGCGGACGTGCAGGCTGTGACGGTCGGCTTCCGAATAGACCGCGACGGTCTTGATTCCGAGGTCTTTGCAGGCGCAAATTACGCGTACGGCGATCTCGCCGCGATTGGCGATTAGAATCTTTTGGAACATATCGGCGGCCGGATGCTCAGCGCGGCCGGATGGCGAACAGCGCTTCTCCGTATTCCACCGCGCGGCCATTTTCCATCAACTTGGCCACGATCGTGCCTGCGACTTCGGATTCAATCTCGTTCATCAGTTTCATGGATTCAATGATGCAAAGCACCTGTCCAGGCTCGACAAAATCGCCGACTTTGACGAAAGCAGCGTCGCCCGGTTTGGGCGATTCATAAAACGTCCCGACGATCGGCGATTTCACGATGACCTCATTCGCGGCCGGTGGCTGAGCCGGATGAGCTGCGTACGCTGGGGTAGCCGATGGCGGGCCGGCCGCGGTTTGGACCACCGGAGTCGGCATCACCGCGGGAGCCTGTACGACGGCTGGCACGGTAGGAATGGTGATCTCATGCGCCGAGGCCACCGCGCGGCGAATTCGCACACGATCCTCGCCGCGCTGTACTTCCAGCTCGGCCACTCCTGTGTCCATCACGAGCTGGATCAGCTCGTGGATCTCGTCATTCGTCATCCTAGAGAAGCATCAACTCCTTGGTGGTGGGTGTCAGTACTTGGCAGCCGTTTTGAGTCACCAGCACGGTGTCTTCGATCCGGACGCCGCCGAAGCCGCGCACATAGGCGCCAGGTTCAATTGTAATCACCATGCCGGCTTCAAGTCTCGCTTTATCGCGCTTGCCCAGGCGCGGCGCTTCGTGGATTTCAAGGCCGAGTCCATGTCCGGTGGAGTGAACAAAAGCTTTGCCGAAGCCCGCCAACTCCAGCACCCGGCGGGCTTTGCGATCCACTTGAGCGGCGGTTACGCCGGGCCGCACGCCATCGACCGCGGCGAGCTGAGCTTCTTTCACCGCGCCATACAAATCGCCGATGCGCTTCGACGGCTTGCCGAGGCAAAACATGCGCGTCATGTCGCTCATGTAGCCGTCTTCACACGTACCCATGTCAATTAATAATAGTTCATCTGGCGCGAGCTTCCGTCTCGTCGGCCGGGCGTGGGGTAGCGCGCTTCGCTCACCGGAAGCTACGATGGTCTCGAACGCGGCCTTTTCGCCTCCGAGCCGGCGCATCTGATATTCGAGCTCGGCGGCAATGGCGGCCTCCGAGACTCCGGTCTTGATCGAGCGCAGAGTTTTTTCGAGTGCGAGGGAATTGGTCAGCACGCTACGCCGGATGCACGCGATCTCCTCCTCCGACTTGATCATCCGCAGCCGCTCGATGACACCAGCGAGCGGTTTCAGCGTCGCCCCAAGCGGGAGCGCTTGTTTCAGCCGAAGATACGCGTCGTAGGCGATGCGAGGCGCTTCAAAGCCGACTCGCTTCAGTTTTTTGCGGCGGATGCGATCGGCGGCGGCCTGATCGAGCGGTCCTTTCGTGTGGATTTTTACCGGGCACTTCGATTCCTCCGATGCTTGGATGGTGTAGCGTGGATCGGTGAACAGCGTTTGCCCGGCGGGTGTGAGCAGTAGCAGCGCATTGTCGCCGGTGAAGCCGGTGAGATAGCGGATGTTCGGGAGTGCAGAAACAAGTAGCGCGTCGATCTTGAGATCGTTGAACGGAATCGCGGCGCCGGCGCTCACGGGGCCCTTACTCACGGAACCAGCAGCAGCTTTCCGGTGGTCTTGCGGCCTTCCAGATCGCGATGCGCCTGGGCGGTGTCGGCCAGCGGATAGATTTTGTGGATGTGTATCTTCAGCTTCCCCCGCGAGATCCAGTTGAACACGTCGCCGGCGCGCCAGGCGATTTCATCGGCTGTAGCGGCGTAGTGGGCTAACGTGGGCCGCGTTACAAACAGGGAGCCTTTCTGGCTGAGAAGCAAAGGCGCGAATTCAGGCACTGCGCCGCTCGCGTTGCCGTAAGTCACCATCATTCCGCGCGGGCGCAGGCAATCGAGACTGGGCAGAAAAGTGCTTTTACCGACCGAATCGTAAACGACATGCACGCCTTTGACCTTCTTCGAAAAATCCTCCTTGGTGTACACGATCACTTCGTCGGCGCCGGCGTCTTTGGCTTTCTGCGCTTTCTCGTCGCTGCCCACGGTTCCGATCACGTGCGCGCCGAGCATCTTCGCCATCTGGATCAACAGGAGACCCATTCCTCCCGCCGCGGCGTGGATCAGGCAGGACTCGCCGGCTTTCAACAGATAGGTGGAGTAGACCAGGTAGTGCGCGGTCATGCCTTGCAGGATCGCTGCGGCGGCGGTGTTGAATTCCATTCCTTCGGGAATTCTGACGAGTTGCCAGGCGGGGACGACAGCGTACTCGGCATCCGATCCTCGTGAAAGCGCGTAGGCCACGCGATCGCTCGGCTTGACGGTCGTGACATCGGTCGCTACTGCTTCTACGGTTCCGGCCCCCTCGCTTCCCAGCACGATGGGAGGCTGGGCGGGATACAGGCCGGTGCGGAAATAGGTATCGATGAAGTTGACGCCGGAAGCCGCAATCTTCACCAGCGCCTGGCCGGGTCCGGGCGTGGGCGCGGGCATGTCGCCGTATTTCAAGTTCTCGACGCCGCCGGGCTGCTCGACAAAAACCGCTTTCATAGCGTTCGTAGTTTCCTCCGAAGATGGACTGTCAAAGCGTACAGAATCAGGTATAGCAGTGTGAAGGGAAATGATACCAGCCGCGCGAGCGTGCGGACGGCGCCCGAGCCCGTGAGTCCGGCGCGAACCAGAACGAAATTGCGGATGTTGGAAAGATGGCCGCGGTCGAGCCAGAAATAGTCGCCGTTCTCGTTTAGGATGAAAACCTTCGCGGGGAGCCGGGCGGCCAGAACCCATTTCCATTTGGTCATGATGGGCTCGTTGGAGCAAATCATGCCCGCGACGGCGTAGCGGTTCGCCGCGAGCTCCTGATAGAGCCGCTTGCGGTGAGCGGCGGTGGGATGATCGGTGACGCGATAGACCTTGCCGGCGCCGGTGCGAAAGGTCGAGGGCGCGCCTTCGTAGCAGGTGATCAAGTCGGCGCGCATGCCGGGATGGAGGTCGTAAAAGCCGCGCAGGAGTTCTTCGAACAGCTCGCGATTGCCGCTCTCGATCAGGAGCACGCGCGTGAAGGGAGGGATTCGTTTGCGGAGGAAGTAGCGCATCGAGGGTGCGCTATTTGCGGAGCTTGAAAAAAGCAGACACCGGGAGGGAGAATCGCGGAAGAAACGGATCTTCGATATGCTCATCCGCCTTCAGTTCGTGCATGAAGCCCGGCCGGTGTACGATGACGGACCTTGACTCTGGAAAAAAGACCCAAACGGAGTGTGAGCCCTTTGCCAAATACGCATCGATCTTCGCTCGCAAGTGCGCGGCCGTATCGCTTGGCGAGACGACCTCAATTGCAATTTCTGGAGCTCCTCGCATGATACGTTCGTTTCCAACAAATCGAGGAACTTGCACGACACTCACATCCGGACCATTGACATCGAGCGGGCTGACATGCGCTCCAATCTCGACGTTCGACTCTATTCCAAGATTCGCATTCTGATCCAGGAACCTCGTTAATACGCGGTTAATCTGGTTCTTGATACGGTCATGCGCGTTAGAAGGGAACGGCATCTTGACGATCTCACCTCCGATGAGCTCGTCTTTGATTCGGTTGCCGAACTGGTCGAATTCGTCGGGCAGAGCGAGGTACTGCTCGGAGGTGACGAGTGCCGTGGCTGGCATACCGCCATTCTAGCGTCTATTTGTTCGTCTTAGCGTATGAAACAGAACCCGGCGGTAATTTTGCGATTATTTGATCAAGCACTGGTATGGACGTCGAGCTCCACTGATTGCTAAGAGCATATGTCCTGCCAGCTACGTGAAACAGATCATCGTCTCCGCAGAAGTAACCGCTCAAATTATGCGTTCCACCCAGTTTCGCTTGCAGTTTGGACGCCTGTTCGCGAAACTCTTCTGCATTAAGTTTGCCTGCAACAGAAATCCATTTGTTTGGCGGAATCAAAGCCGCCACTTCTTCGGGCGAAAGACCTTTCGAGATTGCTGCCTTGACTACCTCGTGTGCTAGGGCGCGCTGCTAAGGCCGGTCTGTGTTGCACCGTCAACAGTGAGCGCATACTTGGAGAAGTTAGGACCAAAACGTTCGAGCTGTCTTGCGTCCTTCCGCTCTTTTCTTTAGCTGCACCGTTGTAGAAGTCAGCTTCGGGCAGAGGAATGATTTGCTGCACATCCAGGAGCACTCGCGAGTCGAACGCGTATGGCCTCAACCCAACGCAACGGACGTCGATATCGTGGTCGTTGAGCCATAGCACCGACGTCGTAATTTCCTTTGAGAATTCTCGAGAGACCATAACGATGCGGACGTCCTGCCCAAATGTCTCCTCATTCGCAACATCCCATTCCAAAAACTGCAGCATCGCTGCTTCCGCGTCGTCTGTGCGCCCGTTGTCCGATAGATAACGCGCGTGGACCTCAACCGCTTTAGGAAAGCTCATGGCCGCAACCATCGCTGCATATCGAATGGCTTGAAGGTCCATGTGCCCGCCGTCTTTCGGTCCGCTTCAGCTCGATTACGACGAGGTTGGCATCATCAATTCCAAGCAAATCGACTTGCCGCCTATGTCCTCCCATTCGCAGACTCTTCAGCGATGCTCAATGTATTGGGTGCGAATACCTCCATCTGTTGCTTTACCATCGTTGAAGATCCCCACGCTCCTTGATAGCCCGACTACCAAACGTGGTCTCATCAATTGCGGTGATCGCGTCGTGAGTTAGCTCGTAGATCGCCAAGTGGTCGCCTCACCGTGAATTGTACGTCACACGGGGCCATTTTCTTAGTAATGTG
>DASQJA010000001.1:0-7371 GCA_035631275.1 Bryobacteraceae bacterium | reverse complement strand
GTCAGTGCTTTGGAAGACGTCTTCATCGACCACGGGCAGATCCTCTTCGGACGCGAACATATCGTCGACGTTTTCGTCGTCATCCCCGCCATCATCTCCGCCGTCGCCGCCCTCTCCACCGCCGGCCGAAGCGCTGTCATCGGACTGCTCGTCCTCTTCGCCTTCATCTCCGTCCTGACCCTCCCCTTCGTCCTCGCCAGCTCCCTCTCCGTCGTCGTATTCATCACCGTCATCACTGTCCTCATCGTCGCCCTCCTGATCATCGGATCCATCGTCCTGATCATCGTCGCCGTCGTCTCCGAAATCGCCGCCATCATCGCCGCCTCCGAAGTCCCCGCCGTCGCCAAAATCGCCGAAATCGTCACCCATCCAATAGATGCGGTCGTCCGCCATGCCCAGGCTCCTTTAGGAATTGAGATGAATCCACAGTGTAAAACGGAGGCGGCCTAGGATCGGTTCCCGCGTTTGCGGGCGCGATCACCGCGTGAGGAGCTTTTGGACCTTCGCGAGCGCCGGCGGGTCAAATCCGAGTTTGTTCAACTCGTCCAGATCGTCCAGTACAGAAATCTCGAAGCGGTCGTCGTACATCTGCTCGCCGAGGTGCGCAAGATACACCGAACTGGCGTGATCGAACTGGCCGGAGAGCAGGAAGGCATGGGCCAGATTGGCTTGGATCCAAGCTTGATTCCTGTTTTCGGCCGGCACTGATTCGAGAGCGCGAATCGATTCTTGAGGATTGTTGTTCAGCAGCTCGGCCCAGCCCAGCACGTTGTAAGCGATCGCGGCGCGCTCGATTGCCTCCGGCGTCTTTTTCGCGTCGAGCGATGCTTGCGCGTTGCTCGCCTCCGCCTTCGCCCGTTCCAGCAGTTTCGCGAAGGCATCCTGGGCGCCCTTTCGATCGCCTAAGCCGAGCTTGCCGAACGCAAGGTTCTCGTAATCGACCAGCAACGCCGAATCGGCAACCCCCTCTCGCACGGAGCTATGCTGCACGTCATAGGCGACGCACTTCTCGCTCGTTCGCGTGGCGCGCGCATAGTTGTCGCGCGCCTGCTCGTTTTGGCCAAAACCAGTTTCAACGTCTGCCAGGCGAATGTGCGCGCCTGCTATTTTCCTTTGCACCGCGGGATCACCCCTCGCGATCTTCGACAACCACTCGATGGCGTTTTGATAATCGGCCGGAGCCGCCGATTTCGTCCCGTGGCGCGCTTCGAAAGCAGCCAGCTCGTGGTACGCAAAACCTAGTTTCTCAACAGTGTCTTTCGACGGATGTTCGGTATCGTGACGCCGCAGGAGCGCGATGTACTTGTTGTAGGCGCCCAGGGCCGCCTCGTTTTGCCCCAAAAGCTTCCGCGTCCGGGCAACCGCGAGCGCGGCGTCCTCCTGTTTCCCAATGTTGGCAGGGCTCGGATCGTTTTGAGCCAAAGGTTGCGCTTTGTTCAGAGCGTCCACGTAATAGGCCAGCGCGTTCTGCCAGGTGGCATGCCTCACCGCGAGTACATCGCCCAACTGCATCTCTACGTCGCGCAGATCCGCGATCGCTTGGTCCTTCTCGGCCTCTGTCCTCTTGAGCGACGGATCCTCGTTCCACTTGACTAATGTCTTGGCGATTGCGAGCGAATGCTCTTCCAGAACTCTTCGCGCCGCGTCGTAGTCGCGATTGTCCAACGCGGTCCGCGCGGCCCGATTCCGAGTCTCCAGCGTCTCGTGAACCATCTGAAAGTCGCGCTCGCCCGCGCCTGGCTTCGCCGGAAGATCCAAACCCTTCCGATTCGCGGTAGCGGTTCGTTGGTAGGATTGAACCGCCCTCTCCCAGTGATCCATGGCAGCTTCGGCGCCACCGGCGATCGCGTAGGTGACGGAGATATTCTTCTTGGTGAAATCGTCCCCAGGCTTCACTTTGACGGAAATCTCCCCAGCGAGATCCTCCGCTTTTTTCACGTAGTTCTCTGCCGGAGTGGATTCCCCGAGCTTTCCAAAACCCTCACCGGCAGTTGCGTAGAAGCGAGCCGCCACCGACTGCAGGCGGATGTCCGTGCTGTCCTTAAGATCCTCCGCGCGATCGACACACTCTTGAATTTTCCGGTGGGCAGCCGCACTGTCACTCGCGTTCACGGCTGCGGCTATACTTGCGCTCAAGCGGATCACCTTCAGATCGTTCGCGGACGGATTGTGCGGATGAGCCTCCAGCATCCCGTCGACGAACGAGTCGCCGGCGGCCGCGATTGCCGCGTAACTCGAGCTTAACTCCGGATGTCTCGCCGTGAGCTGGTACAACTGATCCGCGGCATTCGAGAGCGCATTCATCCCCGCGATGGCCGTCGATTCGTACTTCGAGTTCTTCTCGGCCGTCGTCTGACTGCTGATCCACGCCGTGATCGCGAGAGCTCCGAACGCTCCTACAAGCCCGCTAGCCCCCATCAGCACTTGCATGCGTCCGCGCCGTTCGGCTTGCTGCTGCCTCTTGGTTTCGTCGTTCGGCTGGTTCTCCTCGACAAACTTGCGATCGAACACGCGCTGATAGATGGGATTCTTAACGCGCGCGTAGCCGTGCTCGGAGCGCACCACCCCGGCTAGCCGCAGTTCGTTCAGCGTCGCGTTCGCAGGATCGTCCTTCTCCAACCGCCCTGTCCAGACATTGAGGTAAGTGGTCAGCAGATCCATGGGTTTCACGTGGCCGCGCAGCATGCGCTCGCGAATATAGAGCAGATTGTCGTCGGATTCACGAGCTTTCGCTGGAAGAAACGTTTTCTCTGCGACGCGGTCCACGCCGCCGGGGCTACGCAGGCGAGGATCTTCCGCCACTGCCTGGCATAGTCGTTGCGTGAGACACGGTTGTCCGCCAGTCCAGTACAGGATTCTCTTCAGCAGCTCCGGCGCATACTTTCCCGCGCGGCTGAGCCCGGGCAGGAGCACTTGCGCCTCCTGTTCCGTGAAGTCGACCAGCTCGACGCCATGGCCGATAAGAAACGGCGAGTTGATCGGATCCTTTACAAGTTCGGCAGGAGCGGCAATGCCCGACAGGCAGAAGCCCAAACGATTCAGCGCCGGGACCCGCGCCCGTTCCTGGTACAGCCCGCGAATCGCCGCAAAGAATTCCTCCGCTGGAAACGGCAGGCGACGCGTGGCTTCAACTCCATCGATGAAGAGGAACACGGGCGTCTGAGTTCGCGCGAGAACCACTTCGCGAAGCGCGCCCATGCAGCGTGACATCGGACCCTGCGACCGATGCGCGTACCAGTAAGCTTCAATCTCGTCTTCGAGCTCGATCTGTGCGCCCACGCATTCCAGAATCCCGAGATACCATTGGTCGGCCGTGAGATTGACGCCGAGCGCTGCCAGGTCCACGTATACAGCCGTGGCATTTTCTTCCCGCAGCCGCGCGACCGCCCGGATGATCAGCGATGATTTGCCCGATTGACGCGGAGCGAGCAGATAACAAAACTCCCCGCGGGTAAGCGCGGCGTGCAGATCCAGGTCGGCATCGCGCATTACGTAGCAAGGCGCCTCTTGCGGCACAGCCCCCGAAGATACGTAGAAACTCGATCGGGCCGCCTTGGAGATCATGGCCGATGCTCCGGGCTAGGAACGCTCGGGTGCGCCGCGACCGCTTCTAACGCTCGGGGCAATTCATGCGCCCGATGACGGTCCGTATTGGGGGGGCTGATAAAGCCGTCGCACATCAGCGTACTGAAAACAACGAGATTGGCGTTGGGGCTACCAAATGATCTTAGCGCATCCTAAAACGGGCTGACTTGCGAGCTTCTCAGAAGCGAAGCGTGCGCGCGCCAGCATGATATCCTGACCGTTTACGCGCAAAAACTGGTCCAAGTAGTCCCAGGGAGGCCCGATGAACCCCAAGGAAGTGCTGGAGTTTGCGGAAAAGAAGAAGGCGCAGCAAGTTGATCTGCGCTTCACCGATCTGCCCGGTCTGCAGCAGCACGTTTCTTACCCCATCAATCAGCTCACCGAAGACTCCTTTGAAGAGGGCTTCGGCATCGACGGATCGAGCATCCGCGGATGGGCGGCCATCAACGAGAGCGACATGCTCCTGATTCCGGACCCGTCCACTGCCTTTATGGACCCGTTCGGTGAGATACGCACGCTGGTGATGACCAGCGACGTCATCGATCCCATCACGCGGCAACATTACGAGCGCGATCCGCGCTGGATCGCGCGCAAAGCGGAGATGAATTTGAAGAACAGCGGAATCGGCGACACAGCCTACTTCGGCGCCGAGGCCGAGTTCTTCATTTTCGACAACGTCCGCTTCGATCAAGATCAGCACTCCGGCTTCTATTTCATCGATGCCGAGGAAGGCCGCTGGAATTCCGGCCGCGAATACGACAACCTCGGCTACCGGCCGCGCTACAAGGAAGGCTATTTCCCCGTTCCGCCGACGGATCATTACCAGGACCTGCGCGCCGAGATGGTCGAAACCATGATCCGATGCGGCATCCCGATCGAGTGCCATCACCACGAAGTGGCGACGGGCGGCCAGTGTGAAATCGATCAGCGCTTCAACACGCTGGTGAAGTCGGCCGACAACATGATGCTCTACAAATACGTGATCCGCAATGTCGCGTATCAGTACGGCAAGAGCGTGACGTTCATGCCCAAACCGCTCTATGGCGACAACGGCAGCGGCATGCACACGCACCAGAGTTTGTGGAAGGATGGCAAGCCGCTGTTCGCAGGTGACTGCTACGCCGGTTTGAGCCAGCTCGGGCTGTGGTACATCGGTGGATTGCTGAAGCACGCCCGCGCGCTCTCGGCGATCATTGCCCCCACCACGAATAGCTATAAACGCCTCGTTCCCGGCTACGAAGCGCCTGTGAATCTGGCCTATTCGCGCCGCAATCGGTCGGCTGCCGTTCGAATTCCGATGTATTCGGCCAGCCCCAAAGCCAAGCGCGCCGAATTCCGCCCGCCCGACCCGTCGTCGAATCCCTACATGGCATTCGCCGCGATGCTGATGGCCGGCCTGGACGGCGTGATGAACAAGATCGATCCCGGCGAGCCGCTGGACAAAGACATCTACGATCTCTCGCTCGAAGAGATGAAGAACATACCATCCATGCCCGCATCGCTCGAAGAAGCCCTGGCGTCCCTGGAAGAAGATCACGGCTTCCTGGTCAAGGGCGACGTGTTCACTGAGGAGCTGATCGAAACATTCATCCACTACAAACACCGCGCCGAAGCCGATGCGATACGTCTCCGCCCGCATCCTTACGAATTCGCGCTCTACTATGACATCTAGAGTTTTCTCGGAGCCTTTGCCGGAGTAAGGATGCCGCAAAACGGCGGCGCGGCCTCCCGAGTCGCGTTTCGCTATCCGAATTTTCGTTATTACATGCTGGCGCGGTTTCTAACCGTGATCTCCACGGAGATGCAAGCGCTCGCGGTGGGCTGGCAGATTTATTCGCTGACGCATCGCCCGCTCGATCTCGGCCTAGTGGGCCTGGCCCAATTCGCTCCCGGCGTTCTGCTTTTCCTGGTCGCCGGCCACACTGCCGATCGCATCCCGCGCCAGCGCATCATCGCGGCTTGCTACGCGGCGTTTTCCGTCTGCTCTTTGCTGCTGCTCATGCTGGCTGCTCGAGGACTCGCTACGGTATGGCCCATTTACGCGGTGTTGCTCGCCAACGGGGTAGTGCGTGCTTTCAACGGTCCAGCCGGTCAGGCTTTCCTGCCACTGCTGGTCGCGACGGAGGACTTTCCAAACGCGATCACCTGGGGCTCGTCGATCTTCCAGGCAGCCACGATCCTCGGCCCAATGGTAGGCGGCGTCATCTACGGAGCGTTCGCAAGTGCGATTCCAGTCTTTTCGTGCTCCGCTGCCGGATACTTAGTCGCACTGCTGATGGTGCTGCGGATTCAGCTTCAACCCAGCGCTCGGCCTCGCGCGGCCGCCTCATCCCAGATGGTTCTCGAGGGCATTCGCTACATCTGGCGCAACAAGCTGATCCTCGGCAGCATCTCGCTCGATCTCTTTGCCGTCCTGCTCGGCGGCGCCGTGGCACTGCTCCCCGTCTACGCGCGCGATATCTTGAACATCGGGACTTTCGGTTTGGGTCTTCTACGCAGCGCGCCAGCCGTCGGCGCAATAGGAATGGCGCTGGCACTGGCGCACCGGCCGATTCGGCGCCGCGCAGGACCCGCGCTGTTCACCTGCGTTTTTGGGTTCGGCGTGTTCACCGTGGTTTTTGGGCTCTCGAGCAATGTCGCGGTCTCGCTCGCGGCGCTCGCGTTGCTCGGTGCGTGCGACATGGTGAGCGTCATCGTGCGACATACGCTTGTTCAGCTCACTACTCCTGACGAAATGCGCGGTCGTGTCAGCGCAGTGAATGTATTATTCATCGGTGCCTCCAACGAAGTCGGCCAATTTGAGTCGGGCGTCACCGCGCAATGGTTCGGCACCGTGCCGGCAGTTGTGCTGGGAGGGTTGGGAACAATCGTGGTGGTCGCGTTATGGGCCTGGATGTTTCCATCGCTGCGCCATGCCGATCAGCTTGCTCCTGAGCCTGTGTTGCGTAGATAGAGAGTTATCATTAGGCGTTCAAACATGCGAAACGACCTCGTGGTTCTCTTCGAGCATCCGGAATGGCAGAAGCCGCTGTTTGCCGCGCTGGAGCGGCGCGGCGTCCGGTTCGCATCCTACGATTTGAAGCAGGCCGCGTTCGATCCCGACGCTGTTCCCGACGCGCCGGTGTACTTCAATCAAGCGAGCCCCAGCGCTTATATTCGAGGCAACACGCGCGCGGTTTCTTTGGCGCTGGCTCTGATGCGATCGCTCGAATATCGAGGCGCGCGGGTGCTGAACGGATCGCATGCGTTCGCGCTGGAGCTTAGCAAGTCGGCCCAGGCCGCGCTCATGGAGGGCCTCGGTGTCCGGCACCCCCGCACATTGGCGTTTAACGACGTGGAAGCCGCGATCGAGTCGTGGGGCGATCGGTGGCCGGCGCTGCTCAAGCCGGACCAGGGCGGCAGTGGCGCGCGCATGTTCCTTCTCAATTCGCCCCAAGAGCTGGTCCGCCTGCTGCGCGAGCGGCCGGACCTATGGCTGCCCGACAACTTGCTCCTACTTCAAGAGCTTTTTGATGTCGACCCGTCGCGCGGAATCGTTCGCATGGAATTTCTGGGCGGCGAGTTATTATATGCGATGCACGTGATCTCGCACGGCGCATTCAACCTGTGTCCGTCGGAGGCCTGCAATCCTGAGGGCGGCGGCGGTGAATGCCATGTCGAGGTGAAACCTCGGAAGCCCGTCGAGTTTCACCCGTACAAAGAAGTCCCGGCCAGCGCGGTTCAAACCGGTAAACGCCTTATGACTGCCGGCGGTCTCGATGTCGGCGGAATCGAATACTTGGAATC